>NZ_SOGS01000002.1:0-430619 GCF_004403505.1 Cryobacterium sp. TMT1-2-2
GAACGGGTCGGCGCTGAACCGCTCGCTCTCCGTGTCGCTGTCATCGAGGCCGTCCAGCTCGGCGTTGCTGGCGCCGTCGGTACTGCCGTCGAGGGTCTCGGTGGGCACGAACATGGGGGTGCGTGAGCGGGCGGATAGGTAGGTGTCGAAGAGGGTGTCCATGATGCCGCGCAGTTCCGGGGTGACCTCGGCCCGCAGCGGGTAGAGCCCGTTGCGCAGCAGCCCGAACGTCAGCGTGCTTTTCGCCTCGGTCACGTCCCAACTGGGGGCGGTGCCGTCGGGGTCGAGGCGGGCCTGCCATTCCATCGCCTGCGCCCGGAGTACGTCGGGCGCGAAGCGGATGCCCGCCCCGGGGAGCCCGGCGGTTTCCGGGGTGATGGCTCCGGTGGCGGTGGCGACGAGGGCGCGCTCAACCCGGTCGAGGTCATCCGGCAGGACCTTTCCCTGCAGAGCGGTGAGGGTGCTGGCGATGATCTCGGCCGATTCCACCCCGAGTTCCCCGCTGGTCAGGCCGTCGGCGATGACCGGGTACCGCGCCGGGACGGGCAGGCCCAGCGGGGTACGTTCCACCGCGGTCTCACCGAGTTTCAGGCGACGTTTGGCTTCGCGGCCCGAGATGCCGGCAAGCTGGGTGATGAACTCGACCCGGTTGCGGCATCCGTTTCGGTACGCCAGCGACCCACTGCCAAGGTCGATTTCGGCGCGCACACCGATGTCGGTGGTGGCGCGTAGCCTGGTCCCATCGACCTTGCGGCCGAGCCCCTCCAACGCCGCGAGAACCGCAACAGCTTCAGCATCGTCGAGGTGACCGAACCGCACATCGTCAAACGCTGCCGCCAGAATGGTACCGGCCTGAGCCACCGCTTCAACGCGAGAACCTTGCGGCATCGAACCGGCTGTGGCGGGCGGGGCGGTGAGGGTCATGGCGTCGGTGCCTCCTTCACCCACAAGTATAGCCGAAATCGATCCCAAAGGCGAGTAAATCTCAGTCAAATACAGACAAAAGTTCAGAAGTTTCTTCCCACCGGCGCGAGCGAGTAAACGGTTGCTTCACGAGCGCCGAAGTAACCGTTCACCCGCTCTCGCGAGGACGGCGCAGACGGTCCTGCCGCGCGCTCTCCGCATGGCCTCCATCGAGGCGCTCAGAGATTACCCGCCCCGTCAAAGAGTTCGGGGTTGGAGGCTCGCAGAGCATCTGCGCTCTGGACGGGGTCGGCCGCGAGCACCAGCGCGACAATCTGGGCATCCGTCGCAACGAACGTGCTCGTTGAGCTGAATCTGAAGATCAGATTCGGCTCGCCTCCGTCTGGCTCTTCGGCGTACACCCGATCCAGACGTACGACGGTGCTCGACGCGCGGGCACCTCCGTCGCGCGCAAGCGGGGCCGGCAGAATGTCGGTGACGACGAAGGCTGCCGGGCCGAGTACGGCACCGTCGTTATCGATCGCATTCTGAAACTTGGGTTGCCAATCGGTGGTGATGTAATCGGAATTCGCCGCAAACCACTCGGCCGGGGCGACGCTGTAGTTGTCGAGCCGACTGCTGTCCAGAACCTCTTCGGTGAGAATGCGCAGGGCGGCCGGCAAGGCTTCCCTGGCATCGTCCTCGGTGAAGCCGAATTCGGCCAGGGTCTCGAAGTCGGTCTTGGTGGAGTCGTAGACGGCTGCCTCAGCGGTGGGGCTGATCGTGGTGTGGCAGTAGGTGCCGAACTCGTCGGTCACGTCTTCCAGGCCGACCACGTCGCCGTAGTCCAGGGCGAGTTCGGAACTGCAGCCTGCGCGTGCGGCGGCAGTCGGCTGCGCGGTCTGCTCAGCAGGTGTGGCATCCGTTTCGTCGTTCGTGACGGCGGCGCACCCGCCGAGTCCGGCCAAGAGAATACCGGACACAGCGATTGCCAGTGCAGACCGGCTGATTCCGCGAACCGTTCTGCCGGATCGTGCTTCGCTGAACTCCTCGTGCATGCTGTACTTATTATTGCGCCCCCCCGAGAGGTCTTTGTCCTACCGTACGGGAAGAGTTCGCCACGATTCGCCGGTACCCCGGTGCTGATCTCGAGGCAGGCCGCAGCGCAAAGTCTCGAGGATTGCTAGATTCAAGTATGCGAGAACTCCAGGCGCGAATCATCGCGGAACTCAACGTCTCACCCACCATCGACCCGGCCGCCGAAGTACGCCGCCGGGTGAAATTCCTCAAGGAATATCTCAAGCACACGGGTGCCCAGGGGCTCGTGCTCGGCATCAGCGGCGGCCAGGACTCTACCTTGGCCGGTCGGCTGTCTGCACTGGCCGTCGACGAACTCACCGCAGAGGGGCATCCGGCCACTTTTGTCGCCGTGCGCCTGCCCTACGCGGTGCAGCGCGACGAAGCGGATGCCCAACTCGCGTTGGAATTCATCCGCCCGCCCTCGCAGGCCACCTTCAACATTGAGCTCGCCGTTGACGGGTTCGAGAGCGAATTTTTGGCGAGCCTCGACGTGGCCATGACCGACTTCACCAAGGGCAACGTCAAGGCCCGCTCCCGCATGATCGCCCAGTATGCGGTGGCCGGCCAGCTCGGCCTGCTCGTGGTCGGAACCGACCATGCGGCAGAGGCCGTCACCGGCTTCTTCACCAAGTACGGCGACGGCGGAACCGACATTCTGCCGCTCACCGGACTCACCAAGCGCCAGGGCCGCGCCCTGCTGATGGAGCTGGGTGCGCCCGAACAGCTCTACCTGAAGGACCCCACCGCTGACCTGCTCGACCACACTCCCGGCCAGACCGACGAGGCCAATCTCGGTCTGCAGTACGAGCACATCGACGATTTCCTGGAGGGTCAGCCCGTCGACGACGAGGTGGCCGAGGCCATCGAGGCGCGCTACCTCAGCACCGAGCACAAGCGACGGGTGCCGGCCTCACTGTTTGATGAGTGGTGGCAGTAGGCCCAACATAAGAAACGAGCCGGTCAGCGCTGGGAAGCGCCGACCGGCTCGTTTCTTGTGTCGCGACTACAGGGTCGGGGCCGCCGAGGAACGCGTGAGTGGGTCGGTGCCGCGAACCTCGAGCTTGTTGACGTCGTCGAGCAGACGCTGGGTTTCCGCCCCGGCGTCCGACGCGGATGCCGGCGTGCGATTGACGGCTGCCGGGGTGAGCGGCGCGACCCGCACGGGCGCCGGTGCCGAATCGGCGGCGTTGTACTGGTCGTGGTGCTGCTGCGCCACCCACGCTTCCTGTTCGGCGAGCAGGCTCTTCTCGGTGGAGGAGTTCTGCGACTTCCAGCGATCGAGATCCCCCTGGAAGATCTTGCGGGCGCGAGCCGGCTTGTTCTGCCACTCGACCAGGCGGTCACGAAACTCGACCAGGGCCGGTTCCAACTGGTAGCCGAAGGTAGCTGAGGTGCGCTTGAGCTCGTAGAGCTCGTGAGCAGCCCAGTTGGCGGCAATTCCCGATCCGCGAATCGGCAGCAACCGCACCTGAATGTCGGCCTGGCCGACCGCCCGGTCGCTCATGACCTGCTCCTGCGGTGTCAGCGAATTCCAGACGGATGCCTCGGTCGCGGCATCGACGAGGGTCGCGATCGCGGCTACTTTGATCTCGCGATCTCGCTGGGTGATGAGCCGTTTGACGGCCCCGCGCGAGATCAACGCGGCCAGCACGCTGGCAATGACGATTGCGCCGATGAACACGACCGCGGTAAAAACCATCGGTTGGGTGCTCACGTCGGTAAACCAGGCTACGAAGTTATTCCACCATTCCATGTGCTGGATTTTATCCGCGCCGACCCCTGTTTTCGGGGATCAGACGCGGCGTGCCCCCAACCCACTCTCTGGAACACGTAGCCTCGTCACCGGAAGCAGTCCACAGCGTCGTCGATGCGACAGAACACACCGAGTTCGCGCGTGCGGGTCGCGAAGACGACGCGCCTGGCGCTGTACCGGTCGCCGTCAGCGCCGCTGATATCAGCACCGCCTTTATCGGCACTGGCCTCGCGTTCGATATAGCCGACGACAGCGCCGACCGGGTCGACGATGCGCCACAGCCCGTCGCGCACGAGGACGAACCGGCGGCCACGCACTGCTGGAAATGCTGAGTGAGTAACGGGTGCGATGAGAGTGGTCATGAGTGCTCCTTACGTACTGGTTCAGCGGTAACCCGGCCGGCCGCGGGTGTTTCTCTTACCGTATGGGCGACCACCGACATGCGCTTTCGGCGAACAGACGGCCAGAGTGCCGGATCAACCTGTGGCTGCGGCGGGGGAGGAGATAGGGTGGACAGGTGCAAACTTTTGTGGTCGCAGGTGGATGTTTCTGGTGTCTCGATGCTGTGTATCGGGTGCTACGTGGAGTGAGCGACGTGGTCTCGGGGTATACCGGCGGCTCGACCGCCAACCCGAGCTACGAAGCGGTCTGCACCGGGCGCACCGGGCATGCCGAAGCCGTTGCCGTGACCTTCGACCCCGACGTCATTCCGGCCAGCGTCATTCTTGACGTGTTCTTCACACTGCATGACCCCACCCAGCTCAACCGTCAGGGCAACGACGTCGGAACCCAGTACCGGTCGGCCATGTTCTACACCGACGACGCGCAGAAGCAGCTGTTTGAAACGGCCCGCGACCGGGCGACCGAATGGTGGGGCTCCGGCATCACGACCACGATCGAGCCACTCGGCGACTACCACGAGGCCGAGGACTACCACCAGGACTTCTTCAACAAGAACCCCGGGCAGGGCTACTGCATGGCCGTCGCCGTGCCGAAGGTCAACAAGATCCGCAAGTCGTACTCCCAATACCTGGTCAGCTAGCCTCTCCTCCCCAATCGGTGAATAGCTGAATTCTCCACGGATTTCCGCGGATTCAGTCGGGTCGTCGTTTCGGGCGGCACACTCACTGTGTGCGACCCGGGTTCAACGAAGACTGGCACGAGTTGTTGTTCCCGGGTCGTGTGCGCCGGCGGTTCGCATGGCGCCGAGAGTGTGCGTGTTCACGCGATCACCGTGCCGGGAGAAACTATGAGCGACAGCATCACAATATCCGGCGTTATTGGCACCGTTCCCCACCTGACCTTCGGCAAGAACGGGACCCCGATCACCTCCTTTCGGCTGGCCTCCCGCCAGAGCCACCGTGACAAGGCCAAAGACGAATGGATCGTCGACGAAAGCTGCTGGTATTCCGTGACGACCTTTCGACAGCTGGCCACGAATGCGGGAAAATCGCTCAGCAAGGGCGAGCACGTTGTCGTCACCGGACGGCTGGTCATTCGCCAATGGAACAACGCCGAAAAATCTGGGACGTCCGTTGAGATCATTGCTGATTCTGTCGGCCACGACCTCGCCTGGTACACCACGACGCCGGTGCGCAGCGGGGTACCGGCCCGTGACGCCGCGGACCAGACCGAGCCGGAACCGGTCGAATCCTTCGCATCGGCCGATTCGGCCACGGCATATGAGACCGATCCTGGCCCCATCGACCGGTCCGGAGACGGGTTTGTCCCCGTCGACACCGATGCCGATCAGGACGCGTATGCCCGTTTAGACTCGTAGCATCGTCCACGCGCGTGGACCGGGGGAGGCAGTTCGTGAGCGTGGCACAATCAGCACGGCAGAATATGACCGTGAGAACAGCGCGGTGGTCTGCACGCCGCCCGCGGTACACACTGGCAGTGGTTGGGGCCGTGCTGCTGGTCGGAGTCAGCCTGACCGCGTGCACCGGTGCCCCGGCCGAACCCCCGACCAGCGGCACGGCGCCGGCCAGTTCCTCAGCGCCGGAGCCGTCGGCAACTCCGGTGCGAGACCCGGTACTGCTGCCCGACGGCACCGCGTCCGAGAACCTCGTCTACTTCAACTTTCTCGCTGCCGCTGTCACCAAGGTCAACCCCAGCGCTGACGGGCGCGCCTACATCGACGCGCTCGTGGCCGGCGGGTTCGACCGAACAGCCATGGAAGTGTCCTTCGATCGAACCCAGGCCGACCTGGCCGCCGACTCGATCCATTTCTCGGTGCGATTCAATGGCGAATGCCTGATTGGGCAGATCGGGCCGGCCAGTGACGGTTTCCACAGCGTGGTCGCACCGATTCTGTCGACTGGTTTGTGTCTCGTCGGGTCCACCCGGCAAATAGACTGGTAAATATTATGGCCGAATTTATTTACTCAATGGTCCGCGCTCGCAAGGCGATCGGCGAAAAGCTGATTCTTGACGACGTCACCATGTCCTTTTTTCCCGGTGCCAAGATCGGTGTGGTCGGCCCGAACGGTGCCGGAAAGTCCACGATCCTCAAGATCATGGCGGGCCTGGACACCCCCAGCAACGGTGAGGCGAGACTCTCGCCGGGCTACACCGTCGGCATCCTCATGCAGGAGCCGCAGCTCGACGAGAGCAAGACCGTGCTGGAGAACGTGCAGGAAGGCGTCGGCCCGATCAAGGCCAAGGTCGATCGCTTCAATGAGATCAGCCTCGCCCTCGGCGAACCCGACGCCGACTTCGATACCCTCCTCGCCGAAATGGGCGTGCTGCAGGAAGCTATCGATGCAGCCGATGCCTGGGACCTCGACTCCCAGCTCGAACAGGCCATGGATGCCCTGCGCACCCCGCCGGGCGACTCCGAGGTCTCCAACCTCTCCGGTGGTGAGAAGCGCCGGGTGGCGCTGACCAAGCTGCTGCTGCAGAAGCCCGACCTGCTCCTTCTCGACGAGCCCACTAACCACCTCGACGCCGAGAGCGTGCTTTGGCTCGAGCAGCACCTCGCCAAGTACCCGGGCGCCGTGCTCGCCGTCACTCACGACCGGTACTTCCTCGACCACGTTGCTGAGTGGATCGCCGAGATCGACCGCGGACACCTGTACCCGTACGAGGGCAACTACTCGACCTACCTCGAGAAGAAGCAGGAGCGTCTGCTCGTGCAGGGCAAGAAAGACGCGAAGCTGTCACGTCGTCTCGCCGACGAGCTTGAGTGGGTGCGTTCCAACGCCAAGGGCCGTCAGGTGAAGTCGAAGGCCCGCCTGGCCCGCTACGAAGAGATGGTCACCGCCGCCGAAAGCACCCGCAAGCTCGACTTCGAAGAAATCGTGATTCCGGTCGGCCCGCGCCTCGGCGCGCAGGTCATCGATGCGAGCAAGTTGGAGAAGGGCTTCGACGGGCGCATGCTCATCGAGAATCTCAGCTTCACGCTGCCGCGCAACGGTATCGTCGGCATCATCGGCCCGAACGGCGTAGGAAAGACCACCCTGTTCAAGACCATCGTCGGCAAGGAACCGCTCGACGGCGGCGAACTGCGAATCGGTGAGACGGTGGATATCTCCTACGTCGACCAGGACCGCGGCGGCATCGACCCGAACAAAACCCTGTGGGAGGTCGTCTCTGACGGCCAGGACTACATCCAGGTCGGCAAGACCGAGATACCCTCGCGCGCCTACGTTTCGACCTTCGGTTTCAAGGGCCCCGACCAGCAGAAGAAGGCCGGTGTGCTCTCCGGTGGTGAGCGCAACCGCCTGAACCTGGCGCTCACCCTCAAGCAGGGCGGCAACCTGCTGCTCCTCGACGAGCCCACTAACGACCTCGACGTCGAAACGCTCGGTTCGCTCGAGAACGCGCTGCTCGAATTTCCCGGTTGCGCCGTGGTGATCACTCACGACCGGTGGTTCCTCGACCGGGTGGCCACGCACATCCTCTCGTACGAGGGCACCGACGACAACCCGGCCAACTGGTACTGGTTCGAGGGCAACTTCGAGTCGTATGAACAGAACAAGATCGAGCGGCTCGGACCGGATGCGGCCAAGCCGCATCGTTCCGCCTACCGCAAGCTCACCCGCGACTAACAAAAAAATAGGGAGACCGTGTGAAGCTGCACGTACCGATTCGCCTGCGGTGGTCCGACCTCGACGCGTACGGTCACGTCAACAATTCTGAGATGCTGCGCCTGCTCGAGGAGGCGCGCATCCTGGCTTTCTGGGTGACCGAAGACGACGGTGCGATCGGCGCGAGCACGGCCGTGCTCGATGGACGCCCGGGTGCGGCAACGCTCACGCTGATCGCACGGCAGGAGATCGAGTATCTGGCGCCCGTGCCGTACCTGCGTCAGCCGCTGGACGTGCGACTCTGGCTGGGCAAACTCGGCGGCGCCAGCCTCGACGTCTGCTACGAGGTGTGCAGCCCCGACGGCGTGACACCCGAGATTCTGTACGCGCGGGCGAACACCACGATTGTGCTCGTTGATGCGGCGAGCGAACGCCCCCGCCGCATCAACGACACCGAACGCGCCGCGTGGACTCCATACCTCGACGCGCCGATCGAGTTCGCCCGACGCTGACAATTCCCCGACTGAGCGGCCCGAGTTGCCGCGAAACCGGGTAGTACTGAACCGAACACGCGTCCGTCGCGTGTTAAGCCGGGGAGGTAGTCATGGCTGATGAGCGTGCCGAACTTCTGCAAGCCCTGCACGACGAACACGCGCCGCTCCTGTGGCGCTATGTTGTGCGGTTGACGCACGATCCGGCCTTTGCCGACGACGTCGTGCAGGAGACGCTCCTGCGCGCCTGGCGACGCCCCCGCCTGCTCGACCAGACCGAGGTGTCAGCTCGGGCCTGGCTGTTCACGGTGGCCCGCAACCTGGTGATCGACGATCGCCGCTCGGCCAGGGCCCGCCACGAGATCCCCACCGATCAGCTGCCCGAGGTACCCACCGACGACCAGACCGATGCCCTGCTCGACGCCTGGCTGGTCGCGGATGCCCTGCACGATCTCTCACCCGACCACCGGGCGGTCATTGTCTGCGCGTACTATCGAGGCCAGTCCGTGGCTGAGACCGCGCGGGACCTGGTTATTCCCGAAGGCACCGTGAAGTCCAGGCTGCACTACGGCCTGCGAGCCCTGCGGCTCGCACTGCAAGAGCGAGGAGTGACGGAGCGATGAACACTCCAGCAGATCTGTACGCCGACTGGGACGGCGCCTACGTGCTCGGCGCCCTGTCACCGGCCGACCGCCGCGACTACGAACGTCACCTCAACGACTGTGTCGCCTGCAGCCAGGCGGTCGCTCATCTCGTGGGTCTTCCGGGGCTGCTGGCCCAGGTGCCGCTCGATCAGGCCCTGCAACTGGACCAGCCCGTTGATTCCCGAGCGGATGCCGCTCCCTCCGCCACCCTGCTGCCTCGCCTCGTGCAGGCGGCCAGGGCGCACACCCGGCGCGCCCGCCTGCTCGCCGCTGGCGCGGTCGTGGCGGCCGCCGCGATCGCGGCATCCGCTGCCCTCGTCCTGCCGGGCTGGCTCGATCAGCCCGGTCAGAGCATCACCGAACCCGCCGTCGCCATGACCGCTGTGGTTCCCAGCCCGCTCACGGCCTCGTTTCGCCTGACCGGCGAGGACTGGGGCACGCGCATCGACGCGAACTGCAGCTATGCGCGCGGCGGCGACGATTTCGGCGCTCAGCCCTACGCCCTGTTCGTGACCGACCGGGACGGCCAGGAGACCATCGTGGCCAGCTGGATCTCCGGTCCCGGCAGCACCATCAGCGCGGCCGGTACCACGAGCGTGTCCGAAAACGACATCGCCAGCGTGGATATTCGTTGGATGCCCGACGAGAAGGTGCTGCTCGAATCCAAACCCAGCTGGTAGCGCTGCTACTCGAGAACGATGGGCACGCGCAGCATGCCCTCCTGCGCTACGGTAGCCAAGAGCAGGCCGTCGCGGCTGAAGATGCTGCCCGTGGCCAGGCCGCGGCCACCCTGCGCGCTCGGTGAATCCTGCACGTAGAGCAGCCACTCGTCGACCCGACCGAACCGGTGCCACCACATGGCGTGATCCAGGCTGGCAACTTTGAGACCGGGAGTCGCCCAGGCCACTCCGTGCCGGCGCATGATCGGTTCCATGATCGAGTAGTCGCTCGCGTAGGCCAGGGCTGAGCGGTGCAGGTCGGGGTCGTCGGGCAGCGGTAAGAACGTCTTCATCCACACGGCCTGGCGCGAGGTGTGCTCACCGTTGACCTTGAGAAAGATTGGCGAGGGAACGTGCCGCATGTCGAAGGGCCGCTCGTTGGCCCAATAACGCGCTACCGAGTGGTCGATGTGGGCCAGCGCTTCGGATGCCGTCGGCAGGCTTTCCGGATCGGGGATATCTTTCGGCATCTCCAGGTGATGCTCCAAGCCCTCATCGGCGTCCTGGAAGGAGGCGATCATCGACAGGATCGGCACGCCGTCTTGATAGCACTGCGTGCGGCGGGTGGAGAAGGAGCGGCCGTCGTGAATGCGTTCGACCGAAAAAGTAATCGGCTGGTTGACATCACCGGGGCGCAGAAAGTAGCCGTGCATCGAGTGCACGTGGCGTTCGTCGGGCACGGTGCGCATCGCAGCGACGAGGGACTGGGCCAGCACCTGCCCGCCGAATACGCGGCCGAGCGGCATCCACTGGGACGGCCCGGTGAAGATGTCCTCGCTGGTGCGTGCACCGGTGTCGGTCAGATCGAGGACGGCCAGAAGGCTTTCCGTGGGCTTGTGCATGCTGTCTCCTCGGGCAAGTTCGCGTTCGCGGCATGCGGTCGTGGCGCATCTTGGTAGTTTAGAAGATGATGAGCCAGTCATTCACTCTTACCGATTCCCAGTCCCTCAGCGATCTGATCGTGTTTCTCTCACGATCCGGCCGCGTTCTCGACGGTTCCGTGCGCCTCATGGCGTCCGACGGCGTTCTGGCGGTGTACACCGCCATTTTCTATCCGCGCGGTTTGCTCGACGCGAGCCCGACCGTGCTCGGCCTGCGCACCTTCGCCCTGACCGAGCCGGTTGACCTCGACAAGGTCGTGCCGGTGCGGTCGCTGCTGGAACGCCTCAAACGCCTGGAGTCCACCGCGCGCGACCTGAGCCTCCCGGTTATCGTGTCCGTCCCGCTCGAGGTGAACACTGTGACCTGGGCTGGCATCTCCCCGCCGAAGGGCGGCTGGGAACCACACGGCCAGACTCCGGCGTCGCACCTTGAAACCGCCGCTCGGGAGGGCATCGACGAGGTTGCCGCCGCCGTGCCGGAGGGCACCGGCGAGCTGATCGTGGAACGCGTGCGCTCCGAAGTGTGGGGCCGTCAGGTTGACGGGCTCGAATTCGTACCGACCGGGGCCGGTTTCGCGGCGTTCAGCCTGGGCTTTCTCTCCGATGACGAACCCGTGCAGCTGTTCGAGTCGGGCCTGTGGACCCGCCTCAGCACGAGTCGTGGCCACGTTCTGGTGCGGCGCAAGCCATGGATGCTCAAGGCCTGACCGGCTTCACAACGGCAGCGTCGGTGGCGAGCAGGGCCGCCCAGACATCCGCTCGAGCCGGAAACGACCCCAGGTCGCGGGCGAGCAGCTGCTCAGCCTGTCGAATGCGGGTGCGCACCGTGTGGCGGTGTACCCCGAGCTGCGCGGCGGCCTCACCGAAGTGTCCGTTGCACACGAGCCACGCCCGCACGGTAGCCAGCAGCTCGCTGCCGTGTGCCTGATCGTGCGCCATCACCGGCGCGAGGGTGGAGAGGCCGACCTCGCGGGCATCCGTTCTGGCCAGCAGGGCCAGTACGCCCTGCCGGGCGACGATACTGAAATCGGTCACGCCCGGTGCGCTCTCCCGTGCCCGGGCCAGCGCCTGATGGGCCTGATCGAGGGCGCGAGGTAGCTGGTGGTAACCCGTCGGCTCCGACAGGCCTGCGTGCAGTTCGAACAGTGCGCACAGATTTAAGAGGATGCCGTTGGCCGCGCGGTCGAGACACAGCACCACGGTGTCGTCTTGGCGGGCGAAGAAGAGCTGCCCGGGGGAATCGTCGACGCGTAGTTCCAGGTACTCGGTGATCGCATCCCGGCGAATGGCCGGCACATCCACGACGGCGACCAGCACCGGTGGGTCAGGGAGCGCGCCCCACATTTGTCTGGAGATCTGGTCGACCAGGGTCTGGTCCCCGGCGAGCAGGGTGTTCAGCAGGCCGGTGCGCAGCAGCCCCTGGGCACGATCCAGGGCATTGTTCTGCTCGAGGGCGAGACCGGCCAGGGCAATCACGCTCGTCACCACCTCAGTGCTGGCCTGGTCCAGGGCGAGTGCGCCACCGAGGGCGAGTACACCGCGCAGGTGGTCGTGGCCGCCGAGGGTCTGCAGGGTAAGGGTTTCACCGCCAGCGTCAACGGTGCTGCTGGACCGCTGACCGCGGGCGAGCAGTCGCCGGGCTTCCTGCTGCACGGTGGCGAGGGCTGTGGGGGCCGCGGCGAACGTGGCGCGGGGAAACACCCGATCCAGGGTTCCGCTCGCATCGAACAGGGCCACCCAATGGCCGAGCTGGGCGGACAGCTCGGCGAGAGTCGCGCTCAGGCCGTCCGGACGCAGGGCGGCGAGCGCGATCGCGCGCTGGGCCTTGAGCGCCCAAGTGGCGCGGGCATACCGATCCTCGGCCACGAGGTCGCCGGCCGCCCGGGCGATGGCGATGAACGGGGTGTGATAGGGCACCTCGAACAACGGCAGCCCAAGCGTTCGGCACGCGGCGATCAGTCCGTCGGGCGTGCCGTCCCGAACGACGTCGGTGCCGAAGCCGAGCGCCGTGATACCCCGCTCGTGCAGGCGCTGCACGTAGGGGTGGTAGTCGGCATCCGCTGCCGGATCACTGCCGAACTGGGTGCCGGTCGTGAGTAGCACGTGGTCGGCGGAGAGGAACGGGGTCGGGTCGATCAGATCGGAGCTGTGTACCCATTCAACCGTGCGGTCGAGCCGTGCCGCCCGCGTGATCGGGTCGGCCGCGCTCGCATCAGCGTCGTCGAGGAGGGTGAGCCCCAAATCTCGATCAGCGAGGAGCAGACGGAGGGTGGGGAGCATGGATCGACTATACAGCGCGGCAAGTACGGGCGACAGTCTTATACAGGGCGGAGATAGTGCTGTCGCCGGGTTGTGCCTAGCATTGCCGCATTGGCACCGTGGCCGCGGTACCGCCCGTCGCATCGATCGGAAACACTCATGACACTCGTAGACACTCCTCGCCTCACCAGCACGCCGCTCGGTGGCCCCACGCTGGCCCAGGAACGCAGACTGGTCACGAGCATCCCCGGGCCGAAATCGCGCCGCTTGAGCGAACGCAAGGCCCAGGCGGTCTCTGCCGGAGTGGGTATCTCCCTCCCCGTGTACGTTGTGGCCGCTGGCGGAGGCGTTCTGGTCGACGTGGATGGCAACTCGCTGATCGACCTGGGGTCGGGCATCGCCGTCACCGGTGTCGGCAACAGCGCCCCGCGGGTGGTCGAGGCCGTCGCCGCCCAGCTGGCCCAGTTCACCCACACCTGTTTCACCGTTGCTCCCTATGACTCCTACATCGAGGTGGCCGAGGCCCTGAACCGTCTCACCCCCGGTGACCACGTCAAGCGCAGCGTGCTGTTCAACTCCGGCGCCGAAGCGGTCGAGAACGCCGTGAAGATCGCCCGCCACTTCACCGGCAAACAGGCCATCGTGGCCTTCGACCACGCCTACCACGGCCGCACCAACCTGACCATGGGCCTGACCGCCAAGAACCAGCCCTACAAGAACGGCTTCGGTCCCTTCGCACCCGAGGTGTACCGGGCATCCATGTCGTACCCGCTGCGCGACGGCGGCCTCGATGGCGTCGTGGCCGCGAACCGTGCCATATCGCAGATCGAGAAGCAGATCGGCGCGAGCAACCTCGCCGCGATCATCATCGAACCCATCCAGGGCGAGGGCGGCTTCATCGTTCCCGCACCCGGCTTTTTGGCCACCCTGCTGGCCTGGTGCCGCGCCAACGAGGTCGTCTTCATCGCCGACGAGATCCAGACCGGCTTCGCCCGCACCGGCGCTATGTTCGCCTGCGAGTACGAGGGCATTGTGCCCGACATGATCTGCACCGCCAAGGGCATCGCCGGCGGCCTGCCGCTGTCGGCCGTCACCGGGCGCGCCGACATCATGGATTCACCCCAGGCCGGCGGCCTCGGCGGAACCTATGGGGGTAACCCGCTCGCCTGTGCTGCCGCGCTCGCCACCATCGACACCTACGAGGCCGAGCACCTGGTCGAACGCGCCGCCGCCATCGGCGCGATCATGGGCGACCGCCTCGGCGCGCTCGCCGCAGCCGATCCGCGCATCGCCGAGGTGCGCGGACGCGGCGCCATGATGGCCATCGAGCTGGTCGATCCCGCCACCGGGGAGCCGGATGCAGCCCTGACCGGCCGCGTCATCGCCGCCTCCCACGAGCAGGGCGTCATCCTGCTCGGCTGCGGAACGTACGGCAACGTCATCCGCTTTCTGCCGCCGCTCAGCATTCCCGACTCCCTGCTACTCGAGGGCCTGCAGGTTTTGGCCGAGGCCCTCGCTGCCGATTCGGCCGCAGTATGAGCACCGTGATCGAAGGCGCCGTGCGCTCCAGCGGTCAGGTCGCACTCCTGGCCCGCGTACCCGACCAGCTCTACATCAACGGTCAGTGGGTGAACGGCACCGGGGAGCCGATCGTGGTGACCGACCCCGCCACCGGTCTGGTGCTGAAAACCATCCAGAACGCATCCGTCGCTGATGGCGCCCGCGCCCTCGACGCGGCCGTCGCGGCCGCGGACTCCTGGGCAGCAACTCCGGCCCGAGTACGCGCCGAGATTCTGCGCCGCGCCTTCGATCTACTCCAGGAGCGTCGGGGCGATTTCGCCACGCTCATGACACTCGAGATGGGCAAACCCATCGCCGAAGCCAACGGCGAAGTGACCTACGGCGGCGAGTTTCTGCGCTGGTTCAGCGAAGAGGCCGTTCGCATCAACGGTCGGTACAGTGCCAACCCGGAGGGCACCGGAACGATGGTCGTCACTCACCGGCCGGTGGGCCCGTGCTACCTGATCACACCGTGGAACTTTCCGCTCGCCATGGCCACCCGCAAGATTGCCCCGGCGCTCGCCGCTGGCTGCACCGTTGTGGTCAAGCCGGCCGAACTGACCCCCCTGACCACCCTGCTGTTCGTGCAGCTGCTGACGGATGCCGGCGTGCCGGCCGGTGTCGTGAACGTCATAACGACCACCGAGTCGCAGGCCGTCTCGGCCCCGATCATCGCCGACCCCCGGCTGCGCAAGCTGAGCTTCACCGGGTCGACCGCGGTGGGTCGAGCCTTGATCGCTCAGGCGGCCCAGAACGTGCTGCGTACCTCGATGGAACTCGGCGGCAACGCCCCCTTTATCGTATTCGCCGACGCAGACCTCGAGAAGGCCGTCAGCGGCGCGATGCTCGCGAAGTTTCGCAACACCGGCCAGGCCTGCACGGCGGCCAACCGGTTCATCGTGCACGCGTCGATCGCCGAGGAATTCGGCCGCCGACTCACCGAGCGGGTGAACGCCCTCGTGCAGGGCCCCGGCATCGACCCCGCGGTGAACTTTGGACCGCTCGTGACGGAGACGGCCGTCGACAACGTTGACGCCCTCGTGCGGGATGCCCTCGCGCGCGGCGCCACGCTGCTCACCGGAGGCACCCGCCCCGACGGACCCGGCTCGTTCTATGCCCCCACCGTGTTGACCGGCGTTCCCGCTGACAGCCGAATGGTGCGGGAAGAGATTTTCGGCCCGGTGGCCGGCATTACAACCTTCGAAACAGACGAAGAGGCCATTGAACTGGCAAATGACACCGAATATGGTCTGATCGGATACGTATTCACCACCGATATCGCACGTTCACACCGTATGATCGACAGTATCGACACCGGAATGATGGGCCTGAATACCGGCCTGGTTTCCAACGCCGCGGCACCGTTCGGCGGCGTCAAGCAGTCCGGGCTCGGTCGTGAGGGTGGCCTGGAAGGCATCAACGAATACCTCTCGACCAAGTACACCCTCATTCCCGCGACCTAACCCCACTCAACACAGGAGCAACCATGACCACGATTGATCGTGACGTCGTCATCATCGGCGCCGGGGCATCCGGTCTCACCGCCGCCACCGCGCTGCAGAAAGCCGGCCTCAGCGTGGCCGTGCTGGAAGCCCGCGACCGCGTCGGCGGGCGCCTGTGGACCGACCAGATCGAGGGCGCCATGCTCGAGATCGGCGGCCAGTGGGTCTCGCCCGACCAGCATGCCCTCAAAGAGACCCTGGCCGAGCTGGGTCTCGCGACCTACCCGCGTTACCGGGCCGGTCGCAACGTCTACATCAATGCTGCCGGCGTGGTGAGCCGGTTCGACGGCGATATTTTTCCGGTCCCGGCCGGCACCGAAGCCCAGATCGTCGGTTTGATTGAGAAGCTCGACGCCCTCGTGGCCGAGATCAACCCGGACAGCCCGTGGGAGCATCCGCTCGCCAAAGAACTCGACGAGGTGTCCTTCAGTCGCTGGCTCGAGACCCAGACCGACGACCAGGAAGCCCGCGACAACATCGGCATGTTCATTGCCGGAGCCATGCTCACCAAGCCCGCGCACGCCTTCTCGGCATTGCAGGCCCTGCTCATGGCGGCCAGCGCTGGTTCCTTCAGCAACCTCGTCGACGCCGATTTCATTCTCGACGAGCGCGTCGTCGGCGGGCTGCAGCAGGTGCCGCTACTTCTCGCCGAGAAGCTCGGCGCTGACGTGTTCCTTGATTCACCGGTGCGCAGCCTGGCCTGGAACGACAGCGGCGTCACCGTCATAGCCGACGGCATCACGGTGACCGCTCGGCATGCCATTGTGGCCGTTCCGCCGCCCCTGATCAGCCGCATCAGCTTCGAACCACCCCTGCCGCGCCGCCAGCAGCAGCTGCACCAGCACCTCTCCATGGGCTTCGTGATCAAGGTGCACGCCGTCTACGAGACTCCGTTCTGGCGCGCCGACGACCTCTCCGGCACCGCGTTCAGCCCGTACGAGCTCGTGCACGAGGCCTACGACAACACCAACTTCGAGGACCCGCGCGGTACCCTGGTGGGCTTCGTCTCCGATGAAGAAGCGGATGCCGTCTTCGCGCTCACCGCAGACGAGCGCAAGACGCGCATCCTGGAATCCCTGTCGCACTACTACGGTGAGCAGGCCCTGCACCCGGTCGTCTATTACGAGAGCGACTGGGGTTCCGAGGAATGGACCCGTGGCGCCTACGCCGCGAGCTTCGACATGGGTGGACTGGCCAGGTATGGCGCCGAACTGCGCAGCCCCGTCGGCCCGATCTCGTTCTCCTGCAGCGATATGGCCGGCAAGGGCTACCAGCACGTCGACGGTGCCATTAGGGTCGGCCAGGAATCCGCTGCGGCGATTATCGCCCAGCGTGTCTTGGCCACCGTGTGAGGTTTCTGGTCGGCTATACCGCCACCTCGGCGGGAGCGGATGCCCTCGCCCTCGGCGTGCGCCTCGCCCGCGCGCCGGGCGCCGAACTCGACATCGTGCTCGTGCTCAATGCGGGGGAGCGTGCGACGCTCACCCCCACCGATCCCGGCTACGACCGGCTGCTGCTCGAAACGGCCGAGGTCTGGCTGGCCGAAGCGCTGACTCTGGTGCCCGAGGGTATTTCCGTGCACACCCACCTCGAACACGCCGACTCCTTCACGCGGGGGCTGCTCAAAGCGGCCGAACGGCTGCAGGCGAACCTGATCGTGGTCGGCGCGGCCACCCACGGCCTGCTGGGGCGCTTCGCCATCGGCAGTGTCGCGGGCGGTCTGCTGCACTCTTCCCACGTTCCCGTTGCTCTCGCCCCGGAGGGCAGCCGCGTGATGGGCACCGACGAACCGATCGGCCGAGTCACCTGCGCGGTCGGGACCAAACCCGGCGCCGACGGACTGCTGACGGCCGGCATCCGTTTGGCCCGTACAGTGGATGCTCCGCTACGGCTGGTCTCCCTCGTCGCGATCGACCGCCCCGGCGCCGACGCCGACGCCCAGACCATCCAGCTCGCCGCCGACCACGCCCAGGCCGTGCTCGACTACGCCACCGAACACCTGATGGACGGGCTCGAGGTCACCGCCAGCGTCGCTTCCGGCGGCAGCATCGAGCATGCCGTGCGCGGCCTGCACTGGGACCCGGCCGAGGTCTGCATCGTCGGCTCCAGCCGGCTGGCGCAACCGCATCGACTCTTTCTGGGTTCGATCGCGGCCAAAATGTTGCGCGAATTGCCGGTGCCGCTCATCGTGGTGCCGCGAGATTTCACCGAGACGGTGGGGAAGTAACCGAAACATGACACTAGAAATCAACGCCAGCGAAGCCGTTGAGAAAACGACCGGGGGAATCTCCAAGAAGGGGCTGAGCGCCGGCTCGGTCGGGCTGGTCGGGGCTGTCGTCATCGGCATCTCGTGCATCGCCCCGGCCTACACGCTCACGGGAGCCCTCGGCCCCACGGTCGCGGAGGTGGGATTACAGCTGCCGGCGATCTTCGTGGCCGGGTTCATCCCCATGCTCCTGGTCGCCCTCGGCTACCGGGAACTGAACAAGGCGATGCCGGACAGCGGTACGAGCTTCACCTGGGCGACCAGGGCCTTCGGCCCGTGGATCGGCTGGATGTCCGGCTGGGGGCTCATCGCCGCCACGGTCGTGGTGCTGAGTAACCTCGCCGGCATCGCGGTCGACTTCTTCTACCTGATGCTCTCGCAGATTTTCGGCAACAGCGCCGAGATCGCTGGCCTCGCCGGCAATCCGTGGATCAACGTGGGAACCTGTCTGGTTTTCATTTTCGCCGCCACCTGGATCAGCTATCGGGACATGCAGACCACCCAGAAGGTGCAGTACTGGCTGGTCGGGTTCCAGCTGATCGTGCTGGTCGGCTTCGGCATCATGGCCTTCGTGCACATTGTCAGCGGAACGGCCTTCGACCCCACACCGGTGTCGCTGTCGTGGTTCAACCCCTTCGCCGTCACCTCGTTCTCCGCCTTCGCGGCCGGACTGAGCCTGTCGATCTTCATCTTCTGGGGCTGGGATGTCACCCTGACCATGTCGGAAGAGACCAAGGGCTCCCGCTCGACCCCCGGCCGGGCCGCGACCCTCACCGTGATCATCGTCATGGTGCTCTACCTGTTCGTCGCCATCGCAGCCATCTCTTTCGCCGGTGTTGGCGGGGTGGGCGTTGGCCTCGGCAACCCGGCGATCCAAGGCAACGTGTTCTTCGCCCTAGCCGGCCCAGCGCTCGGCCCGTTCGCTATTCTCATGTCGATCGCTGTGCTCTCGAGCTCTGCTGCCTCGCTGCAGTCCACGTTCGTTTCGCCGGCCCGCACCCTGCTCGCGATGGGTCACTACGGCGCGTTGCCGCCGGCCTACGCCAAGGTCAGCCCACGATTCTTCACCCCCGGGTATGCCACCATCGCGTCAGCGATCGTCGCTGCCGGGTTCTACACGATCATGCGTTTCGTCAGCGAAGATGTGCTCTGGGACACCATCACCACACTCGGCATGATGATCTGCTTCTACTACGGCCTGACCGCGTTCGCCTGCGTCTGGTACTTTCGCCGCCAGTGGTTCGCCACCGTGCGCAACGCCTTCTTTACCCTCGTGTTTCCCCTGATCGGCGGCATTATTCTGGCGGTGCTGTTCTGCACGACCCTGGTCGACAGCATGGACCCGAACTACGGCAGCGGCTCCGAAATCTTTGGGCTCGGTCTCGTCTTCGTGCTCGGTATGGCCATCCTGCTCATCGGCGTGGTGATTATGATCGCGCAGTCGCGGGTGCGGCCGGCCTTCTTCCGCGGCGAGACGCTCAGCCTGGCCGCGCCGCGGTTCGGCGAGCACGAGGAGTAGTCGGGCTGCGGCATCCGCCCGCACCCGCTCGCCACCGTCGCCGAGGTGTGAGTTTCGGGTCCTTGCAACGTTTCAATCGCGCTGAAACTCACACCTCGGCGAACGCGAGAGAACCCAAAGGCACGACACGAGTGGTTGTGCTCGCTGCACTTAGGCTGTGGGAATGCCCACACTGTTGCACCTCGACTCGTCCGCAGACCTCGTGACCTCGCGTTCGCGCGCGATCACCGCGACTTTCGCGGACACCTGGCGCAGTCTGGGCGGCGACCACACCGTCGTTCACCGCGACCTGCACCGTGAGCCGCTGCCGCACCTGACGGACGCCGCGCTGCACTTTCCGCCCCACCTCCGCCCCGAGGGTGCGAACCCCAGCGCTGAGCAGGAAGCGCTGCAGCAGCTGCTCATCGCGGAACTTCTCGCGGCCGACGTGCTGCTGATCGGTGTTCCGCTCTACAACTACTCGATGCCGTCGACGTTGAAGGCGTGGATCGACTACATCCACCTGCCGGCGGTGACGGCCCCGTTCGACGATCCCGCCCGTCAGCAACCGCTGGCCGGTCGCCCTGCCGTGCTCGTGTCGACCCGCGGTGGCGTCTACGACGCCGGAACGTCCACGGAGTTCGACGACCACGCGCTTCCTGCGCTGACGCTCATTCTGGCCAAGGCCCTGGGCATGACGGTCGAGACGATTGTCGCCACGCGCACACTCAGCGAACGATTCGGTGCCCCCGCCGACGAGGTCGCCAAGCAGCACCGGGAACTGGCCGCCGCGCACGAGTCTGCAGCCCGAGCTGCCCGCCGCCTCGGCTGACGCGCATTCATGACGAAAAATCGCTCATTGCTTCGAGGTCGCAGGTTTCGCGCCGAAACGCTGCGGTAGTGAGAGTGATAGTCCCTGTCTTGTGGAAGTGGCGGTGACATAGACGAAATTGGATGAGTCGGTCAATTTCATTCCCGAAAATACTACTGAGTATCTCTCGCTTTTGTGTTCGATTCGAGGTAGAATCGGTGTGAAGGAGGCAATGGCGCCCATGTTCATGGAAAACCCCAGCGAGGCCAGTTCGAACACCGTCATTGTGGCGGTCGAGCAGGCGCGGGATGCGTTGTTGGCGGCGTTGGGCGGGGTGTCGTTCGGGTCGCTGGGCGATGAAGAATCGCTGAGCATGTTGCTCGCCCTGGAGAGTGTGGGCCGGGTTGTTGATGGTGCCCGGGTGCTCTCGACGACGGATGTGCTGCGCCGCTCCGAATATCTTGATGCGTCCGTTGCCGCGACTGCGGCGGAGGTGACGGCCGATCAGACCGAGCTGGCGGCCGCGGGGGCGGTGTCGCTGGCTCGTCGTCTCGGCTGCCGAAGCGGCCTCGTGCTGGTCTCTACCTTGGCCCGGTTGTCGCGCGGTGAGGTGCGGCAGCGTGCGTCGCTGGGTAAGAATGCCGGTGAGCGGATGCTGCTCGGTCGCCCTCTCGCGCCGACCTACCCCGTGGTCGGGGAGGCATTGCAGGGTGGGAAACTCGGTGTGGAGCAGGCCCGGGTGATCGTGAAGGTTCTCGACGAACTGCGCCCCTCCGTGTTGGTAGATGACCGTGACCGAGTGGAGCGTTCCCTGGTGGCGAGCGGGTCCGGTGCGATCACCCCCGAGACCGAGGGCCTGCCGGGCGCCGGCATCGCGTTTGCGCCGGAGTCGCTGCGACTGCAGGGTATTGCGTGGCAGGCGCGCCTGGCGCCCGACGGGTCGGCGCCGGGCGAGGCCGCGACGGAACGGCGCAGCTGGTTGGCCTTTGGTGGGCTGGCGAACGGCGGCTACAGCCTGAGCGGCTGGCTGACCACTCTCGACCGCGCCATTATCAGCACAGTTTTCGACGCCTACCTCTCCAGCGCGGCGGCGAACCCGGTTCCCGGGGCGGCGCCCCGTGCGAAAGTCGCGTTCCGTGAGACGGACCCCTGCGCCGACGACACCGCGAGTGACGTCGCCACTAGTGGCAGCGCGTCAAGCGACAGCGACACAAATGACAGCAACACCATCCGCCTTGACAGCGACGCAGGCCTCACCGAAAGTGGAGCCTTCGCCGAGCAGGGCGAGCAGGGCGAGCAGGCTGAGCAGGGCAGCGCGACCGTGCAGAACGGCCGGAACGACGACTACGACGAGTCGGCGCGGGGCGAGAACGGCGACCTTCACGGCTCCGACCGGCCCGCCACGCTCAGCCCGTGCCCGCAGGAACCGGCCGACGCCCGCTCCATCAGTGAGAAGCAGGCCGGAATCCTCCGCGCGGTGTTCGAAGCCGCCGCCCGGCAGCCGAGCACCCCAACCATGGGCGGGGCGGCACCGACGGTGCTCGTTCACATCAACATCAACGACCTCCTCGCCGGCCGGGGTGCCGGCTGGATCGACGGCATCGACGGCCCCCTCACTGTGAAATTAGTCGATGAGCTCATCTGTGCCGGCGGCTATCAGCCCGTATTGTTCGGCCACAAAGGTCAGGTCTTGCACCTCGGCAACAGTAACCGGTTCTTTACCGCCCAGCAGCGCCGAGCGTTGGCGGCCCGCGATGGCGGCTGTGTCATCCCCGGCTGCACCGTGCCCCCACACCTGGCACAGGTTCACCACGTCGTCCCCTGGCGTGCCGGTGGCCTCACCGACATCGACAA
The DNA here is from genome assembly GCF_004403505.1 of Cryobacterium sp. TMT1-2-2. Classification (NCBI taxonomy): domain Bacteria; kingdom Bacillati; phylum Actinomycetota; class Actinomycetes; order Micrococcales; family Microbacteriaceae; genus Cryobacterium; species Cryobacterium sp. TMT1-2-2. The sequence continues at coordinate 22,253 of NZ_SOGS01000002.1, forward strand.
CGCCGTTCTCCTCTGCGACCCGGCGCACGCGAGCATCGAAACATCCGGCTGGGATATCGACATGAGAGACGGCCGCCCCTGGCTACGCGGACCCCTCCTGTTCGACGCTACTCAAACGTGGCGGCCCGGCGGCCAAAACCGCGCTGCCAGTCCCGCCGAGAAACCCAACTGGGAAAAGTAGCGCCTCCGTCGCGATCCTCGCCAGATAGGAGCGGACAGATCAATTCGTCAGCACTTGCCCGGGCAGTCGCGGATACCCTGTGCGCTCAGAGCGAAACCACCGTCTTTTGAGTGGCTGTTGCGCTTGACTGGGTGCCATGACTCGCACACTTATTCTTGGCGGGACGGGCTGGCTCGGTCGCGAGATCGCCGAACAGTTGGTGGCGAACGGCGACGACGTGACGTGCCTTGCTCGAGGTGAGTCAGGAGCTGTCCCCAGTGGCGTGACGTTTATTCGATCCGACCGGCGAACACCTGATGCTTACGTCCTGGTCGCAGGCATCGCTTGGGACGAAATTATCGAGCTCGCCTACGAGGCTGACCTAGTCACCGGGGCTCTCGAGGCTCTGGCCGATTGCGCGCAGCACTGGACACTGGTCTCCTCCGTCTCCGTGTACGCCAGTAACGCTGAAGCGGGAGCCGATGAAGAAGCCGTTGTCGTCGAGGCAGTCGACTTTGATGACTACGCGCAGGCCAAAGTCGCCGCTGAGCGCGTCACCACTGAAGCAGTTGGCGACCACCTACTCATCGCGAGGCCGGGACTTATCGTTGGGCCGGGCGACACGAGCGACCGGTTCAGTTACTGGGTCGCGCGACTGGCCCTGGCGTCGCACGAAGCCGTTCTCCTGCAGGAGGTTCGAGATCGTTCCGTGCAATTCATCGATGTTCGTGACCTGGCTGCGTGGCTGATCGGTGCTGGACATCGAGGCCTCACCGGAATTTACAACGCTGTTGGCAGCGAACGCGATCTCTCCACGGTTCTGCTGGCGGCCGCCCAAGTGGCCGGCCATACGGGCAATCTCATTTCGGTCGATGATGAATGGCTGATCGAACACAACGTCAACTATTGGGCCGGACGTCGTTCGCTGCCGTTGTGGCTTCCCCGAAGTGACTTTGCATTTGCACAACGCAGCCGAGACCGATTCGTTGCCGCTGGAGGAACCGAGCGAAACCTGCACGAGATCCTCGAGGACGTTCTAGCTGACGAACGAAAACGCGGACTCGACCGGGAGCGCAGATCAGGCCTCACTCGAGAGGAAGAGAACCTTCTTCTGGATGAAATCGCCCGGCAGCTGGCGAGTGTCTAGGCCTGCGCTGGTGTTCGGCCGTCACGCCGTCAGCGCGAAACTGGGCGCCGCACCAGTCGATAGACGAGGTAGGACCGAGCGGCGAGACTGGCGATCCCGATTGCCCACGCCCCGGGGACTCCCAGGGATGGTCCGCTGCTACAGGTTCTCGCCGCCCCGGACTCGGCGGTGTAGTCCGTGCACTGGCCCGAGCGAGATCCAAGAAGCACGACGTTGACGGCAATGATCAGGAGGCCCGCGACCACCCATCGAATCCTCGGTTCGGTCGTGCGCGACGTTGTGGACATGCCGAAACTTGGATTCAATTCACTGGGCCAAATAAGTGGAGTCAGTCTTGCTTATCAGACGGCCCCATAAAAGGCCTTGCTGCGGTCGACGTCCGTCGAGGGCAATGGAACCAGTTCAAGTCGCATGACCATGGTGCACTCCTTCGTGCCGCAGACAGGGCGCCTGCACGAGAGTCAAGCTTGCCACGAACCGACGCCGGTCAGGCATCCGTTTAGAGCGCGCCCACGGTCAGCGCGCCCTGGCCGGCGAGTGGTACGAGACCTTCGGCCAACGCTACGGCCTCGATATCTGACTCGGCGGCATGGTCGGCACCGGCGAAATCGCCGGAACTGGCGAAGGGGGTCGAATTCGACCTGATCGTGCTCATCGACCCGGAAAGGTTTGGAACCGGAGTCGAGGGAGCTGTCGACCGCTACGTCGCAATGACCAGGGCGACGCCGTAACTGGTCATGTTCACAACTCCGTGATGCGTGGGAATGAACTAGGCCTGCGAGAAAAGAAAACGCGGCGCGACGATTGTGCTGATCGTGCCTGATCCCTGATCGGATCGGCCAATGACGCCGTAGGCCATGTCGATCCCGGGATCGGCGACGATGCCGGGGAATGACGTGGGCAGGTCGAGCGCCACCGAGCGTACGTCGAACCCGCCCCACGACGTCCCCTCCATCTCGGGGTAATGATTCGAGCCGTCCTGATGATGCGTGGCCTGTGGCTCGCCGAGAATGTCGATGGCGGAAGCGACGGCTCCATCGCCGTTCTCGGAATAGCGGAGTGAGAGCAGCACGTTTCCGCCGTCGTCCACGATGTCGGCGGTCTCAGCTCCGATGAGGATGCGGGCTGGCTCTGGTGCTGGGGCCGCTGTTTCGGACGCTACCGATTCGACGGTCGGTGGTGCTTGGGGTGATGCGGCGGTGCAGGCCGACAAGGCGCCGGCCACAACGATCATGGCGATCACAGCACGTGGTTTACGGATATGAGCCCCCAAAAACAGTCGAGGTGACCAAGCCCGCTTCACCAGACTCCACGCTATCGTGCCCAGAACAGCCCTGGCCAGCTGCGACAAACGGTGAATCACGAGGTCGATGTACGTCGCGAATGCTCCGAACGTCGCGATCGAGCTCGGCTCGCGGGGAGTCGATAGACTGTGTGCGTGAACGTGCTGGAAGGGTTTCATCTCGTCGACCGGGCATTTTTTGCCCGTGAGGTGCTTGATCTCGCACCTGACGTTCTCGGCTGCATCCTTCAACGCACGGATGACGATGGCACTGTGACCATTCGAGTAACCGAGGTCGAGGCGTATGCGGGTGAACGCGACCCTGGCGCGCACTCCTATCGGGGTATGACGAATCGGAATAAGACCATGTTCGGCCCCGCCGGGCGCCTCTACTGTTACTTCACCTACGGAATGCACCACGCGATCAACCTCGTCGCCGGACAACCAGGCCAGCCCTACGGTTGCCTCATCAGAGCAGGAGACGTGCTGGAAGGAGCCGACATCGCCCGCAGCCGGCGAGAAAGTAAGCCACGAAAGGTTCCCCTTCTCGATCGGAGTTTGGCGCGAGGCCCTGGCTGCGTCGCCCAGAGCTTTGGGGCAACCCTGACCAACGATGGTGATGATCTTTTCGGCGGACAGTGGACGTTCTTCGTGCCGGACGGTGGATTGGCGCTGCCGCATCTGACCGGACCACGCGTAGGCGTCAGCGGGCCCGGCGGCAGTGCGACGAACTTCCCCTGGCGATACTGGCTAGCGGATGCCTCGTCGGTCTCGGCCTACAAACCGGGCCGCCCGTAACCTGGCCCAGCATCATTCTTCGGGCGGGTACCAGACGCGGTTGCCGTCGACCTTCGCGAAACTGGTCAGAGTATGCGGCGTGGTGGAGGTCCGGCTCATCACATTGGCAACCTGCAGTCCTCGAGCGAGCAGCGCGTCTCCGATCAGCGATCGGTGACAACGCCAGGGCACGGCCTCTGCGCACATGATCGCCACCGTCTGCGTGCTCGCCAGCGCAATCAACTCGTCGACGCCGTGAACGAATTCGGGGGTTTGCATGTAATCGGCGTAGTCACGAAAGCTCTTGTTGCGCCACGCTCCGTTGATCGTTGCGTCTGCCACTGGGGTGTGCCGTAAGCCGCCGAGCGCACTCAGCCGCTGGTAGTCGATACCGGCGGCAGGCATGCTGGTGAGAAGCTCGCTTTCCCCGAATTGCGGGTTGTGACGAGACCCCGGCACGGTACGCACGTCAATGAGCCGTTCGATACCATTTGCTCTCAACATTCCGACGAACTCATCAAGCGGATGAGTCGAATGCCCGATCGTGTACACACAGGTTCCTGCCATGGTTCCATTAAACGGCATCACGAATTCATGTCGAATCTGTTCCATGACCAAGGTCGTGTCGAAGCGGTGTCGACGGGTGGCGACCACGGCGGATCAGGTGAGCGAAAAGATCAGAGCGACAGCGGCACCGACGGACACGGCCGCACGCGCATAGTTGGCCCGAGACCAGCTCCGGTCGAAGGACTGCCAGGCAACCGTCAGGCCGGATGAACTGGCGTCGGCGCGCACGAGGGCGTTGTTCAATGGCACGTTGCGCACCACGGTGATCACGACGGCGGCCAGGGCGAGAACTGCTCCAAGAATACGGGTGGGTTCGGCAGGAGCCTCTGACGTGAGTTGCAGCACGATCACAACAACGGATGCTGCGGCGCCGCCAAAAAAGACCGTCATGAACGGCGCCCGAACCGCGCTCACGTTTATGCGCTGCATGGCGGCCACTGCGGCGGTATCGGGAAGGGTGCGAAAGGCGGGCAGGACCAAAAAGGAGAAGGCCAGATAGACGCCCGCCGTCAGGCCGGCCCCGAGTGCTGCCGTGATAGTCAGGGCGACTACGACCGCGCTCATCGGATGATCGCTCGGTGGTCGATAGCCTTATGGCACCGAGTGTCCTTCACCGGGCGGGGAAGCGTCACGCAGTACCCATTCCTAATGGGATCTGCGCGACCGCACGGCCAAGCCCCCGATTGGCACGAGAACCAGTCCCACAGCACAGAGGATGGCGATCCACTCGCCGGTCACCAGGCTCACCCACAGACCGATTCCGAGAATCACGACGCTGTACACGATTCCGAAAAACCAGATCCAGTGTTGTGATGGGTTGATCTGTGCCGTTGACATGACTTCAGGCTATCCGGCCGAGACCACGTGCCGACAGCCCCTCCCCGGAAAGGGGTGTCGGTGCTTCCGGCGGCTACTTGGCGGCGAGCAGGCGCGCGACGCGCGGCTTGACCTCGCTGGCCAGCAGCGTGAGAGATTCGAGCAGGTGCTCCTGGGGGAGCCCGCCGAAGTCGCCCTGCAGAAAGTGGCGCATGTGGCCGAGGTGCCCGTGCAGGTCGACGATGCGCTGGGCGATTTCGTCTGGGGCGCCGACGAAATAGGCGCTGGGCGCGTCGACCTGGGCGAGAAAGTCGCGTCGCTGTGGCGCGGGCCAGCCGCGCAGCCGGCCCATCTCAATATTCAAGTTGACCCATCCCGGGTACATCCGGTCGATCGCTTCCTGTTTCGTGGGCGCGACCAGCCCCAGGGTCGCCACCGACACCTTGATGTTGTCGCCGGTGTGCCCGGCCTGCGCCGCCGACTGCCGGTAGAGGTTGGCGAGCGGCGCGAACCGGTGTGGCTGCCCGCCGATGATGCCGTAGGAGAGGGGCAGGCCGAGGCGGCCGGCGCGAGCCGACGACGGCGCGCTGCCGCCGGTGGCGATCCAGATCGGAAGCGATCCGGTGACCGGGCGCGGCACCACGGCCAGTTCGCGAATCGCCGGGCGGGTGCGTCCCGACCAGGTCACCTGCTCGGTCGTGCTGTTGTTCAGCGTTAGGAGCAGGTCGAGCTTCTGGGCGTACAGCTCGTCGTAGTCGTTCAGGTCGTGCCCGAACAGCGGAAACGTCTCGACCGAGGAGCCGCGGCCGGCCGTGATCTCGATGCGACCGCCGCCGGAAATGGCGTCGGCGGTGGCGAACTGCTGGAACACTCGCACCGGGTCATCCGTTGAGATGATGCTGGCCGCGCTGCCGAGCTTGATCTGCGTTGTCGCGGCGGCTGCCGCCGCGATCAGGGCTCCCGGAGAGGATGCCGGCATCGACACTGTGTGGTGTTCGCCGACGCCGAAATAGTCGAGGCCCACTCGGTCGGCGTGCACGATGGCGTCGAACAGGTTCTTGATCGCCTCCGCGGTGGCACGCGTCGTGCCGTCGGGGTTGAGTTGCGTGTCGCCAAAGCTGTAGGCGCCAATTTGCATGGAGTTCTCCATTGTATTTAGGCCGCGTCCGCGAGCGGACGGTTCTTCTGGATGAGGGCGCGAAGCTGGTTCGCAGTGTGGCTGCCGGTGAAAATCTCGGTGGCGGGCTGGAAGGCGCGGCCGGCGGAGAGCGGTCCGGCATCGACCGCGTCGTAGCCGAGGCGGTCGATGAAGCTAGAGACGAATGCCTTGGCGTCGGCGTCGTCACCGGCCAGCGCGAGCGCGCGCCGCGTCGGCACGCCGGCGGCGTCGTCGTCTTCTTCGAGCTCGTGATAACCGATGTGGTTGAGCGACTTCACGACCCGGGCGTGCCGCAGAAACTCTTCGACGACCTCGCTGGAGGTGCGCGGATCGCTCTCGAAGTCGTCGAATACGCCGTCGACCGGCGCCCAATAGTTCATCGCGTCGATGACTATTCGGCCGGCGAGTTCGCTCGGGTGGAGCGTGCGGTACTTGTGCAGCGGAATCGCCAAAACCACCAGATCGGATGCGGCGGCCTGGCTTGATTCCACCGCTACCGCCCCTGGGGTCACAATATCGACCAGCAGGGCGTTCTCCGCCGCGGGTTTAGCAGTCGCGATCAGCACCCGGTATCCGGCTTTAACCGCCTGCCGGGCCAGGGCCGTTCCGACCCGCCCGGCTCCCAGAATGCCGATGGTGGTGTCGTGGTGACTGCTCAAGACATGTTGACCGCTCAAAGCGCTGCTCCCGTCGAAATATGATGCTCTACAGATCATATGTTGAAAAGAATATCTCTGCCACATCACGCTCTCAGGTAAGCTGACCTGCATGACTGCCGAATTACGCCCGACCTCACCGGTGCCCGGTGACCTCGGGTGGAACCTCGCGATGGTTCTGCGCGGTTATCAGCGCCAGCTGGAGACCGCCGTCGAGGGGCTGCCCGGGGGAGTGCGCTGCTATCAGGTGCTCTCCACCGTCATTCACCGCGACCTGCCATCCCAGCAGGCCATCGGGGCGCACCTAGCCATCGATCGCACGGTGTTGACCTACCTGCTCGACGGCATGGTCGACGCCAAGCTGGTCGAACGCATTCCCGACCCGACCGATCGCCGGGCCCGAAAGATTCGCGCCACCGCCGAGGGGGCCAGCGTTCTCACGCGATACGAGGCGCGCGTTGCTGCTGTGGAAGCCGGCATCCTCTCGGGGATACCATCGGATGCCGGCCACCAGCTCGCCGCGCTCCTCGGAACGCTCGCCACGAGCGTGCACCGAGCCGACCCCACGGCCAGCCCCTGCGAGGCCGTCGAGTCGCTCACTCCGTAGGGTTGCCTAATGGTCAGTTCGTTGGCTGGGCGAGCCATTTGGAGCGCACCTGCACGTTGGCGTCCTCGTAGCCGAGGTGCTCGTAAAATCCCAGAACGGAGTCGTTGCCCGCACGTACCATGAGCTGAACCTTCACAACACCGTGCGTGCGCAGCCAGTTTTCTGCGGCAGCCATCATGCGCTTGCCCAACCCGGTTCCGCGCTGGCCCTCGTCAACTGCAAGGTAGTGTGCCCACCCGCGATGGCCATCGTGGCCGACCATGATCGTGCCGACCAGCCGCTCGTCGTCGAATGCGCCCAGAACCGTGGAGGTGTCGCCGTCGAGGGCGCGCTGCGCGTCAAGCTCGGGTGAATTCCACGGCCGGGTCAGCCCGGCCCGGTGCCAGAGCGCAGCCGCCGCGTCGATGTTGCCCGGGGTCAGGTCGCGGATTGTCATGTCTTTAGTATCGGCGGTTCTGACACACGCCGTGGGATTGCGGTTCTGCGGCGATGGGAAGATGGCATCTCGCGGTGGGGGTGGGGGTGGGGGTGTGGGTGTGGGTGTGGGTGTGGGTGTGGGTGTCATCGGCGACACGACATCTTCAGCCCGATGGGTCTGTGCGACCAGCCACCAGACGATTTCAAGGGCTGCAGTAGAGCTACTCCTCGAAGCTGTTCACCATGGCGAAGGCGGCGCGCTCCAGATAATCCCAGAGGATGCCCCGCTGCAACGGCGGCAGGTTGGCCGCGTCCACGGCAACTCTCATGTGGCCAAGCCACCGGTCGCGGGCATCCGGATTGACCTTGAACGGCACGTGCCGCTGGCGCAGACGCGGGTGACCGCGCTGTTCGCTGTAGGTGCCTGGACCACCCCAGAACTGCTCGAGAAACATGACGAGGCGGTGTTCGGCCGGGCCCAGGTCGTCTTCGGGATACATGGGCTTCAGCACCGGGTCGGTGGCCACGCCGACATAGAAGTCGTGCACGAGTTTCTCGAAGAACGGGGTTCCGCCGACCTCGTCGAAGAATGTCGGAACCGCGGCGGGCCCGTTTTCGTTCTCGCGCAGGTGGACGCCGGCGGAAACGGTCGGCTGGTCGGTCGGGTGTCGTTCAGTGGTCACGTGGTGCGGCTTTCTACTGTGTGGTTCTGTGTGCTGTGTCTTTACTTCAGGCTAGTCAATGCCGTCGCCGCGGGTTTCGGGGTCTGGCGTTTTCATCGGAGCCGGAACATCCGTGGGCTTTGCCTTGGCCTTGCGCGGTCCGCGGGGCTTGCGAACCGAGACCGGGCCGGTGCGCACACCGGCAACGACGTCGGGCACGGCGGCCGCGGCCCCTTCGGCTGCGTCAACGGCTCCCTCGATTGGTTCAACGGTCGAGCCGTCAATGGTGCCGTCGCCGGTGGTCATGACCACGCTGTTGAGTGGGGTGAGCGGCACGCCCATGCCGTCGAGGGCCTTCTTCATGTGCAGGCGCAGGTCACGGGCGAAGTCCCACTTGGCCGAGACCCGGGTCTTGACCACGAGCCGGGTGACGAGAGCTTCGGCGCTGATCGACTCCAAGCCCCAGATCTCCGGCTTCTCGAGAATGAATGCGCGCCACTTGCGGCTCGAGGCGAGGGCGCTGGCCACGCGCAGCAGCTCGTCTTGCACGGCCTCCACGTCTGAACTGTACGGAATGGCGAGGTCGATAATGACCCGTGCCCAGCCCTGCGACATATTGCCGACGCGCAAAATCTCACCGTTGCGCACAAACCAGAGCGTGCCGTCGACATCGCGCACCTGCGTGATGCGAATTCCGACCGTCTCGACGACACCGGATGCGAATCCCACGTCGACGATATCGCCCACACCGATCTGGTCTTCAACCACCATGAACAGGCCGTTCAGAATGTCCTTGACGATGTTCTGCGCGCCGAAACCGAGGCCGGCACCGATCGCCGCCGTGAGCAGGGCGAACGAGCCAAGAATGTCGGGGTTTAGGGTGGTGACGATGAGCAGCAGGGCGGTGATCAGAATGAAGACGTTGACGATGTTCGCCAACACGGCGCCGAGGGTGCGGGAGCGCTGCACGACGCGAACGGCGGCCATCGGCGACACGTTCAGCGCCTGCGTGTCATCGACCTTCTGGGTTTTCTTCACGCCGGAGACGATCTGCTGCACGACCCGTCGAATGACGAATTGCAGGGCCCAGCGCACGGCGAAGGCGACGATGATGATCATCGCCACGGAGAAGATCTTTTCGAGGTAAATGGTCCAGGTAATTTGAGCGAAGTAGGCGCCGAGGTCGGCCCAGAAAGTATCCCAATTCATATCCAAGCCAGTCTACCGAGGGGTCTCGGCGGCACCCGGGAACCGGCCACGGTCGCTGGCATTGCGCCCAGGCTGCCGGGGCACTCAGCCGGGCCCGGGCAAGCAGGCAGTGGCATCCCGGCGGTTTGTGTGGAGTTTGCTGTGAACGTGCGGGGTGCTCGGGCGGGCAGACGCGCAAACCCCGCGCCCAGGGCTGGGCGCGGGGTTTGCTGTCGCTGACTACTTAAGCGTCGCGCGCCTGCACCTTCAGGGAACGCTCAACCCCGGCCAAGTTCTCGACCACCAGACGGCGCAGGGCGGCCGGCTCGGGGTTGGCATCGAGCCAGGCCTGCGTCGCGTCGGCGAGGGCCTGGTTGTTCAGCGGCGCCGGGTAAAGGCCGATGACGAGCTTTTCGCCGATCGAAAAGCTGCGTGCCGCCCACACCGACTGCAGCATGTCGAAGTAGTTCGCGACGAACGGCTCGAGGAGTTTCGAGTCGTTCACGCGCAGGAACCCAGCGGCGGTCGTGCGCACGATTGTCGTCGCGGCCGTGTCCACGTCGATCAGTGACGACCAGGCGGCGAGCTTGCCCTCGGCCGTGGGCAGGGCAGCCCGGGCGAGGGCGGCGGACTGGGCGCCGGTGGCGGTGTTGTCGGTTTCGAGCGCCGCATCGATCTCGGTCGCGGTGGCACGGCCCCCGGCCACGAGGGCGGTGAGCAGCTCCCAGGCCAGGTCGGTGTCGACCTCGAGGCCCTCGAGTACCGTCGCGCCGGAACGCAAAGCAGCCACGTTATCGAGCTGCGCGGCGGTGGCTGCGACGGAAGCGAAGAACTTTACGAATTGGAATTGGGCGTCGCTGCCGGCCGCCGCGCCCTGTACGAGCGTCCAGAGTGCGTCGGCGACCTCGGTCGCGACCGCCTCGCGGTGCGGCTCGGCCACGTAGTAGCTGGCGGTGAGCACGACCTGGCCGAGCACCGTGCGCAGCGTGGTCGACTCGGTTTCGGTGGCGACATTGTTCAAGACCAGGCGCACGAAGTCGCGTGCCGTGGTCTCGGCGTCGCGGGTGGCGTCCCAGACCGAACCCCAGACCAGGGCGCGGGCGAGCGGGCTCTCGATCGCGGCGAGGTGCTGGAGCGCGACGGCCTCCGAGGCCGGGTCGAGGCGCACCTTGGCGTAGCTCAGGTCGTCATCGTTGAGCAGAATCAGGTCAGCGCGTTCGCGGCCAACGAGAGCGGGGACATCCGTTCTGGGGCCGTCAACGTCGAGCTCGACCCGGTGGGTGCGCACCAGCTTGCGGGCGTCGTTGAAAGTGTAGAAGCCGATCGCGAGGCGGTGCGGGCGAATGGTGGGCCAGGAGGGCGCCGCGCTCTGCAGCACGGTGAAGGCGGTGATGACGCCGTGGTCGTCAACGATGATCTCGGGGCGGAGGGTGTTGACGCCGGCCGTTTCGAGCCAGAGCGCAGCCCATTCGCCGAGGTCGCGGCCGCTGGCGAGTTCGAGTTCGACCAGCAGGTCGCGCAACTCGGTGTTACCCCATTGGTGCTTCTGAAAGTAGGAGCCGACGCCGGTGAAGAAGGCGTCGATGCCGACCCAGGCGGCGAGCTGCTTGAGCACCGAACCGCCCTTGGCGTAGGTGATGCCGTCGAAGTTCACGAGAACGTCGTCGAGGTCGCGGATAGTCGCGACGACCGGGTGGGTCGAGGGCAGCTGGTCCTGCTTGTAGGCCCAGCTCTTCTCCATCACGGCGAAGGTAGTCCACGCTTCGTGCCACTCGGTGGCCTCGGCCGTGGCAATGGTCGACGCCCACTCGGCGAAGCTCTCGTTGAGCCAGAGGTCGTTCCACCAGGTCATGGTGACCAGGTCGCCGAACCACATGTGGGCCAGCTCGTGCAGAATCGTCACGACGCGGCGTTCCTTGATGGCGTCGGTCACCTTGGAGCGAAAGATGTACGTTTCGGTGAAGGTGACCGCGCCGGCGTTCTCCATGGCGCCGGCGTTGAACTCCGGCACGAACAGCTGGTCGTACTTGTCGAAGGGGTAGGCGTAACCGAACTTCTCCTCGTAGTAGGCGAAGCCCTGGCGGGTCTTCTCCAGGATGTAGTCGGCGTCGAGGTACTCGCTGAGGCTCTTGCGGCTGAATACCCCGAGTGGAATGGTGCGTCCGTCGCTCGACGTGAGCTCGCTGCGCACGACGGCGTACGGGCCGGCGATGAGCGCAGTGATATAGCTCGAGATGGTGTGGGTCGGTTCGAACGCCCAGGTGCTGGCACCATTGCCGGCATCGATCGGGGTGGGCGTGGTGGAGTTGGAGACGACCTGCCACTGGCTGGGCGCCGTCACGGTGAAGGAGAACTTTGCCTTCAGGTCGGGCTGCTCGAACACGGCGAACACGCGGCGGGAGTCGGGTACCTCGAACTGGCTGTACAGGTAGACCTCGTTGTCGACCGGGTCGACGAAACGGTGTAGTCCCTCACCGGTGTTGGTGTACAGCGCGTCGGCGACGACGACGAGCTCATTGTCGGCCTGCAGGCCGTCAAGCGCAATGCGGATGCCGTCACTCACGACGGCCGGGTCGAGCAGGGCGCCGTTGAGGGTGACCGAGTACACCCGCGCCGTGATGGCGTCGATGAAGGTCGAGGCTCCGGGGGTGGCGGTGAAGTGCACGGTGGTGGTGCTGCCGAACGTGCTGGGACCGCTGGTGAGGTCGAGCACAACGTTGTAGCTCGCTACGGTGACCAGCGCAGCGCGCTCGGTCGCTTCAATGCGGGTGAGATTTTCTCCAGGCAACAGATTCTCCAATTCGATTCACGATTGTGAAGCTTTGGCACTCGTGGCGCCATCGCACCCCGCAAGCCTAACCATGATTACGATGTGGGCATGAGAGCAAGCACCGACCCACTGGTCCCCACCGCCGAACGCTACCGAGCTTTCGCTGAAGTGGAAGCTCGCGGAATGAGCGCCTGCTACGAGGCCTGGGCGGCCGGTGTCGCGGCCGATCCCGCTACCGTTGCCCTGATCGACCAACTGCCCGCGGTCAAGCGCCAACCGAACCTGGTGTTCAGCGCGGCACGGCTGCACGGTGCGTCGGTGGGGGAGTACCCCGAGTTCGCGGCCTGGCTGCGTGAGCACTGGACCGACGTGGCCGCGACCTGCCTGACCCACGCCACCCAGACCAACGAGCCCGGTCGGTGCGCCGTGCTGTTGCCGGCCCTGGCGGCGCTCGCCGGGCCGCTCGCGCTGATCGAGGTGGGGGCATCCGCTGGTCTGTGCCTGCACCCAGACCGGTACAGCTACCGGTATCGGTTGGCTGATGGCAGTGAGCGGATGCTGCACCCATTCGACGGTCCGAGCCCGGTCGTTTTGGACTGTGACGTCACCGGCCCGGTTCCGTTGCCCGAGCGGATGCCCGAGATCGTCTGGCGCGCCGGCATCGACCTGCACCCGCTTGACGTGTCGAGCGAGACGGATGTGGCCTGGCTCGACGCGCTCATCTGGCCGGAGCACGATGACCGGCGGGCCCGACTGGGCGCCGCGGTTGCCGTGGCCCGCCGGGAGCCGGCCCCGATCGTGTCGGGTGACCTGGGCGAACAGATCGAAGCACTCGTTGCCCGGGCTCCAGCCGGGGCGACCGTCGTGGTGTTCCACACCGCGGTGCTCGCCTACCTCAACGAGGCTGATCGTAACCGGTTCGCCGAGCAGATGACCCGGCTGCCGGTGCGCTGGCTGTCGAACGAAGGACAGAGCGTGGTGCCCGGGGTGCTGGAGCGACTTGCGGAGGTGCCGGCGCTGTTAGATCACATGCCGGCATCCGCCTTCATTCTTGCGCTGGACGGCGAGCCGATCGCCCTGACCCAGCCGCACGGCCGGTCACTGCACTGGCTCGCGCCGTGGGACGAGTGCCACAACCGCAGGTTTAACCGCACGCTGCTACTCTAAAATCATGGTTCCGCCCACGCAGAATGAAGCCAGGCACGCTGCCCTGGCCAGTGAGCCGCGCCGTCGTGCCCTGGCGCTGCTCACCGAATCCGCCGTGCCGCTGGGCGTTGCCGCCGTGGCCGACGCCCTCGGACTTCACATCACGACGGCACGGTTTCACCTTGAGCACCTCGAGGCGGCCGGGCTCATCGAGCGCCAGGTCGCCCGGGCCGGGCAGCGCGGCCGCCCACACGTGTTGTTCAGCGCGGTCGCGGCGCCGCTGGCAGCCGAGAACGCCCAGCAGCAGCTGATCGAGACTCTCGCCGGGGTCATTGGCGAGGATGCCGACGGCGGCCGCGCCCGTGCGATACGGGCCGGCGAGCGCTGGTCGGCGCAGTACGCGGCCGCGGCCGCTGGGGTGGCGACCGATGGGCCCGCTGCCGACGTGGTTCCTCCGCTGTTGAGTGTGCTCACCGAGATCGGTTTCGAGCCCGAACTTCGAGCTGATGAGGCCGTAATCGCGCTGAAGGCCTGCCCGTTCCGGGCCGAGGCACGATCGAATCCCGATGTGGTCTGTTCGGTGCACCTGGGCCTGATGAAAGGCCTCGCCCGCTCACTTGGCCACGACGCCGAGGACATCAGCCTGGAGCCCTTCGTGCAGCCGACGCTCTGCCTCGTGCACCTGTCCCCACAGCACTCGTGAGCTGATTGAAAGGAATAAAATCCTCTAAACTAGTCACGAGGGTCATTCGACCCGGTGAAAGGGGATTTTCCATGACTGCCGAACCGATCAACCTGTCTGCCAGCCGGCCCGGTGCCGCAGATGTCGACGCTCCCGCCGCGCACGCGTGCGCCTGCGGTCACGACGACACCGAGACCATCGTTCTCGACACTCGCCCCATCCCACACGCCATTCGCCACGCCACGATCTTTGGCGCACTCGGTGTTATTCAGCCCGGCTTCGCCCTCGACCTGGTGGCCTCGCACAACCCGCTGCCGCTGCTCGGACAGCTCGAAGCCAGCCGCCCCGGCGACTTTGCCGTCTCCTACCTCGAGAGCGGACCCGAAACCTGGACCGTGCGCCTCACCCGCACTCACTCGTCCGACAGCCAGGTTGATCTGACCCAACGCCGCTGATGACCACCCTATGAAAGACAAGCTCTGGCACATCGTCTCCGGCAGTTTGGTGCCTGCCTGGCTGGCCGCCGCGGTGATTCTCACTCTGCTGCACCGCCAGGTGCCGTCGTCGAGCTGGCTGCTCGTGCACCTGCTGCTGCTCGGCGCGTTGAGCACGGCAATTCTGATCTGGAGTCAGCACTTCGCCGACACCCTGCTTCGCCACAAGGCCCTCGGGGACCGCCGCTCACTCGGCCTGCGCCTGAGCGTGCACACCGGGGGCTCGATAGCGGTGATGACCGGCATGGTCGCCGAGTGGTACCCGCTCGTGCTGGTCGGAGGCAGCCTGGTCGGACTGAACGCGCTGGTCCACGCCGCGGTGATCGTGAGTCAGACCCGCGGAGCGATGCCGGGTCGGTTCGCCCCGCTGGTGCGCTACTACATTGTCAGCGCAGTGATGCTCTCCGGCGGCGTAACCCTCGGCATTCTGATGGCCAGGCTCGACGGCGGAGGCGAGGCCTACGAACGCCTGTTCATCGGCCATCTCGGCCTCAACCTGCTCGGGTGGGCGGGCCTCACCGTCATCGGTACCGTTGCGTTGCTCTGGCCCACGGTGCTGCATACCCGTGTCGAGGGCGCCACAGTGGCGGCCGGAAGCACCCTTCCGGTATTGGCGGGCGGCCTCGGGCTGCTCCTCGTCGGTTGCCTGGCCGACCAGCGGATGCTCGTGGCGCTCGGCGTTCTGATCTACCTCGTTGCCCTGGGTCGAGTGCTCTGGGAGGGCATCGGGCACCTGCGCCGGGCGCCCGCCGTGACCTTCGCCGCCTGGAGCCTCGGTGCCGCCCAGATCTGGTTTGCCCTCTGTACCGCCGGTTTCGGGTTGCTGGTGGCTCTCGCCCCCAGCTGGGCGGCCGCGGCCGCCGGCGTCGAAACCCTCGTGCCGTACTTCGCGATCGGCTTTGCGGCCCAGATTCTACTCGGGGCCCTCAGCTATCTGGTGCCCGTCGTGCTCGGTGGAGGCCCGGCCGCCCTCAAGGCAACCGCGGCCGAGCTCGACCGTGGCAGCCTCTTTCGGGTCGTGGTCGTCAATGGCGCCCTCGCCCTGTCGTTGCTTCCCGTCTCCAGCACTCTCACGGTGGCATTGTCGGTGCTGATCGTGGCCACCCTGGCCGGTTTTCTGGTGCTGTTCACCAGGGCCCTGCGGGTCAACCGGAGGGTGCGTGCCCTGCCGTTCGTGCGCGTGGTGCCGGGAGAACGAACGGCCGTCGAACGACCGCGTGCCGCCGGGCGGATGCTCGCGGCGGCTAGTGTGCTGCTGCTCACGGTTACCGTCGGCATCGTGCTCGACCCGGCCTCGGCGGGCCTCTGGACGGTGTCGACCCAGGCCGCCGGCTCCTCCGCGGCCGGCGCCGCCGCGACCGGACACACCACCACGGTGGCGGTCGACATGGTGGACACCCGCTTCGTGCCTGACCGCATCGAGGTGCCGGTCGGTGATGAACTAATGATCACTCTGACCAACAGTGACGAGATGGCGCACAACCTCGTCCTGGACACCGGCCTGGTGTCGGGGGCACTCGAACCGGGCGCTACCGAGACCGTGAACGTCGGTGTGATCGGCGCGAGCGTGTCCGGTTGGTGCTCGATAGCCGGACATCGGTTGCTCGGCATGGAGATCAGCATCGTCGCCGTGGGCGCCGCGAGCGGAACCTACTCTGACCACGGTGCGGCCGCAGCCGGGGCATCCGCTGCTGAGGATCTCGACCCGATGGCTGAACCCGACGCCGGTTTCGAGGCGAGGGACGCCGTGCTGCCGCCCGCCTCGTCCGCCAAAGTCCACCGGCAGACCTTGACCGTGCAGAACATCGAGACCGAGGTGGCGCCCGGCGTCACCCAGATGCTCTGGACTTTCAACGGCACCGCGCCAGGGCCCACCCTGCGCGGCACCGTGGGCGACGTATTCGAGATCACGCTGGTGAACGAGGGCACGGTCGGGCACTCGATCGACTTCCACGCCGGCGATATCGCGCCCGACGCCGTGATGCGCACCATCGCACCCGGAGAGTCTCTCGTCTACGCCTTCACCGCCACACGGTCGGGCATCTGGCTCTATCACTGCTCCACCATGCCCATGTCCGTGCACATCGCCAACGGCATGTTCGGCGCGGTGATCATCGACCCGCCGGGCCTGGCGGAGGTGGACCGCGAGTACCTCCTCGTACAGTCCGAGCTGTACCTCGGCGCTCAGGGCGGTGAAGTGGACGCCGCGAAGGTGGCGACGCAGATCCCCGACATCGTGGTCTTCAACGGCTACGCGAACCAATACGCCGCCCGGCCGCTAGAGGCGACGGCGGGCGAGACCGTGCGCGTCTGGGTGCTGGCGGCCGGGCCCAATCTGGGCAGCGCCTTCCATGTCGTGGGCGGTCAGTTCTCCACCGTGTACAAGGAGGGCGACTACCTGTTGAAGGACGGCGGCAGCACCGGTAGCGGCGGCTCCCAGGTGCTCGATCTCGCCGTTGCGCAGGGCGGGTTCGTCGAGCTCAGCTTCACCCAGCCGGGCCACTACCCCTTCGTCAGCCACATCATGTCGGATGCCGAGAAGGGCGCCCACGGTATCTTCGCGGTGCTGCCGTAACCGCCACCGGGCATCCGCTTCAATCCGGCGCTGGACGGTAGGGCGCTGCCCGGGCGGCCATCGTCGTGACGTCTACGAGCGCTGACCGGTCATTGGGGCTCCTCGGTTTGCTCGGGCTCGCCCTCAGCGGCGTCCACTGCTGTGACCGGCTCTGTCGGGCCGCTCCACCCGAAGGAGGCTTCGCGTGTCATCACGGCGGCCTCCTGCATCGAAACGTAGCTGCCGCCATTCGGCCCGTCGCTCGGCTCTTCGTCGGGCTGCCAGCGCAGGGTATCGCCACTGTTCGTGCCGAGGAGCCGCCGGGTCAAGGATTCGCCCGCCGACAACAGATCGTCGAGGGACACCTGCAGGTCGCTGTCGTCGACGGTGCCGGCGCGGAGGGCAGCGCGAAGCACGGCACGACGAATGAGCTCCTTGGCGAAGGATCCGGTCACGCCCTCCGCTCGGCCGGCGGCGGCATCGAGGGCGGCCGGGCTGAACGGCAGCCCGCCCGCATAACGCCGGAACAACCGCTCGCGTTCAGCCAGCGCGGGCAGCGGCACTTCCACGGCGAGATCGACCCGGCCTGGCCGTTCGGCGAGGGCACGTTCGAGTAC
Organism: Cryobacterium sp. TMT1-2-2; assembly: GCF_004403505.1. Lineage (NCBI taxonomy): Bacteria > Bacillati > Actinomycetota > Actinomycetes > Micrococcales > Microbacteriaceae > Cryobacterium > Cryobacterium sp. TMT1-2-2. Next base: position 39,954 of record NZ_SOGS01000002.1, read on the forward strand.
CTCGACCCGGTTGGTGGTCATGACGAAGGCTACATCGGCGTCGCCGTCGAGCCCATCGAGGGCGTCGAGCACCTCGAATAAGAGTGGCTGCGGAGTCGTGTTGCGTTGCATCGCGACCAGGTCGATGTCTTCGAGCACGACGATGGACGGCGCGAAGGTGCGCGCAATTTCGGCGGCGGCAGCGATGTGCACGATGCTGGTGCCGGTCAGGAGCACGGCGGTGATGCCCGGGGTAACGCTCAGCAGGTGTCGTACGGTGAGGGTTTTGCCGGTACCGGGAGGACCGTAGAGCAATACGCCGCGCTTCAAGTGTTGACCGGCGGCGAGCAGTGCCTGGCGCTGCTCGCCGATTCCGATGACGTGGTCGGTGATCGTGCTGAGGATGCCGTCCGGCAGCACGATGGCGGCCGCCGGAACGACGGGTCGTTCCAGAAAACTGATTCCGGCACCGGCCCCGTATTCGGTCTGCACGAACGAGAGCACCTGCCCGCGCAGCACGCTGTGCTCGATCATGAGCGCGCGCAGGTGCTCGAGAAAGCCGGTGACCGCCTGCGGTGATGTGGCCATGATCTCGAGTTCGGCCGTGTTGCGCCCGAATTGCGGGTTCGCGGCGCGTTGCAGCACCGCAATCGGCTCACCCTCAAAGCGGATGAGCCGCAGGCCGAACGAGACCACCTGACGGGTCGATGTCGGTCCGGTCGCCCGGGCCGAGTAGTCCACCGGCCCGGGAGCGAAACCCTGGAACGGGCTGGCCACCAGTTCGGACAGGCTTGAGTGAAAGCGCTGCTGCCCGCCAGAGACGCCGAGAAGCGCGGCCGGATCGATTCCGGCCAGGGCAGTCAGGGCAATGTCCGCGTCGACCAAGCGATGATCGGCGAGAGTCTCGGATACGACCGGCAGGGTCGATGCGTTCGCGCCGAGAAACTCGGTGATCGCGTCGCCGAGCGGCGACTGGCCCGACGGGTTTTGGGCATCCGCCGTTGCCACGACGCGTTCCATGAATTTCTTGAACGAGCGCATGACGTCGCGGTCGAAAGTATCCTCGGTCATCTCGTGCTCCTGTCGTTGTAGCGCAGTAGGAGGTTAGCGGGCCTGGGCGATGATCGCCTCGGCGACAGCCACAGCCTGGGAGACAGATTCGACCGAGTAGGCCGATTCGCCGAGCGAGAAAATCACGGTGCAGTAACCGGAGGGGTCGGCGCAGACCTGCACGGCGTGCTCACCTTCGACGGCTCCCTCGAGCACGATCGGCGACAATGCGGCCTGACTGTCCGGCTCCGTGATCATCGTGTCGACGATCCCGGAGAGACCGTGGCCGACGTGGATCGAGGTGCCCAAAACGCCGTCGGCGCGCACGTCGCACCGAAACAACCCGGCGGCCTGCGACACGAAGCCGTCGAAGTAGACCGGGTTCATGTTTGACGAGTCGAAGATTTCGTACTCGAGCGAGTCGACGCCGAGGGCCATGGCGATGCCCTGCGGCTTGAGCGCGCCGGTGCAGGCCGGTTCACGCGGGGTCAGGGCGACTGCCGGCCAGGCTACCTGGCTGGGTTCGGCATCCGTCAGAGTGGAATAAACGGATGCCGCGAGCGGCGTCATCTGCGCTACGATCGCGTCGCTCGTCATGCCGTCAAAGCGCACATCGCGGGTACCGAATGAGTTCGTGCTCAGCGTGATTTCGACCCAGGCGTCACCGACGGGTGCCGAGATGAAACACCCGGGGTCGCCGCATCCGGTGGCCGCTTCGATGCCGCCGATGCTGGTGAGCGGGTCGGCCGGACCGGCGCCGGAATCGTTTGGCGCCCAGGAGTCGGCCGCGCCGGGCAGTACCTTGACGCTCATGTAGGCCCAGTCGGAGTCGGATTGGTGATCCATCGGATTGCCCGCCGCCGCGCCGACTCGCCAGGAGCAGGCCAGCCCGCCGAGGGCTGGAACGGCGTACTCGACCAGGAATGTCGACGGCTGCATCGCGGCAACCGGGGTCGGCACGGTGCCGGCGGGATCCGCGAAGACGTTGGCAATGTCGCCCGGGGCCGCGATATCGTCGCAGCTGAGCGGGCTGGTGGCTGCGGCAGGCGTTGCGGTTGGCGAAGTCGTTGACGTGGCCGACGGTTCCGGCACGGGTTCGGGTGCGCATCCGCTGAGAGCGACGAGCGCGAGAAAAACGGTCGGCAGGATCAGGATGCGGCGCAGCATTCGGTCAGCCTAGCAGGGGAGATTTTTGGCCCGTGACCTGTGCTTTCCTCGCTATCGCGCTGCTGCTGCTCGACGTCGCACAGCCTGAGAATCGCATACCAAATCGGGTTCTAGAACGGTATGCTGCAGGTATGAGCCGACAAATTGCGGTGCGCCTCCCAGACGACATCGTTGATTATCTTGACCTCGCCGTAACGGAGGGCCGCGACAGCAGCCGCGCCGCAGTGATCACGCGGGCCCTCGAACGAGAACGTCGTCGCGAGGTTGCACTGCGTGACGTTCGTATTCTCTCCGAGAAGTCGACAGACGTCGAGGACCTGGACGAACTCGCACGCTACGGCGCGACCCTCCCGACTGACGTCCCGTGACGATGCGCGCGATTCATATTGCGCACCTCGACAAGGCACGGCCGGTTCTTGTGCTCACCCGCGAGCTCGTGCGCCCGTACCTCACGCGGGTCACGGTCGCACCGATCACCAGTTCGGTGCGGGGGCTGTCCACCGAAGTGCCGGTCGGCCCGGCGAACGGCCTCGACCAGGACTGCGTCGTGAGTTGCGACAACATCGTGACCATCCCGGTCGAAAGCCTCGGCCGCCACATTGGTTTTCTGCTGCCCAGCCAGGAGCCACAACTCAGCGCCGCCATTCACACGGCGTTCGACCTCGACTGATTACCAGGCGCCGGGCTGGTAGTCCTTGAGGAAGACGCCGTAGAGGTCTTCGCCGGCTTCGCCGCGCACGATCGGGTCGTAGACCCGGGCAGCGCCGTCGACCAGGTCGAGGGGGGCATGAAAACCCTCCTCGGCCAGGCGAACCTTCGTGGGGTGCGGGCGTTCGTCGGTGATCCAGCCGGTGTCGACGCTCGTCATGAGAATTCCGTCTTCGAGCATCTCCTTCGCGCTGGTGCGGGTGAGCATGTTCAGTGCGGCCTTGGCCATGTTGGTGTGCGGGTGGCCCGGCCCTTTGTAGCCGCGACCGAATACACCCTCCATCGCCGACACGTTCACGATGTAGGTGCGCCGGGCAGCGGATGCCGTGAGCGACGCCCGCAGACGGCTCACCAATAAGAATGGTGCCGTCGTGTTGCACAGCTGCACTTCGAGCATCTCGAGCGGATCGACGTCTTCGACGTTGGCGGTCCAGCTATTCACGTCGTGCAGGTCGGGAACGAGGCCGCCGGCGTCGATCGCGGTACCGGCGGCGAGCTTTTCGAGCGAAGAAGACCCGGCTGCGAGGGCCAGCCGGGTGAGGTCATCCGCTGTGAGCGCACCCGCGCCGGAGGCGGCCGCGAGTAGCGGATGCCCCGACACCGACGCCGCCAGGGCCAGCGGATGCGCGTCGTTGGTGTGCCCGAACGACACGATCTCCGGCAGCGGGCCGTCGGGCAGTGGCGATTCCTCGGCCTCGACCAGGGGGGAGTACGAGCCGCGTGATCGACGCACGGTCTGCGCGGCGTTGTTGATGAGAATGTCGAGCGGGCCCTGGGCGGCGACGGAATCGGCCAGGGCGATCACCTGGGCCGGGTCACGCAGGTCGATGCCGACGATGCGCAGGCGGTGCAGCCAGTCCGTGGAGTCGGGCATGGCGGCGAAGCGGCGTACGGCATCGCGCGGAAAGCGGGTGGTGACGGTGGTGTGGGCTCCGTCGCGCAGCAGACGCAACGCGATATACATGCCGATCTTGGCCCGGCCGCCGGTGAGCAGGGCACGCTTGCCGGTCAGGTCGGTGCGGGCGTCGCGCTTGGCGTGGCTCGACAGTGCGCAGCTCGGGCAGAGCTGGTGGTAGAACGCGTCGACCACGGTGTACTTCTGCTTGCAGATGTAGCAGGCGCGGGGAACGAGCAGTTCTCCGGCGGTGGCCGCGCTGGTGCCGAGGGAGAGCTGGGCGCCGCGGGTCTCGTCGTCGATGCGGGTGGGCGCGCCGGTGGCGGTGGCGGCGATGACGCTGCGATCGGCGTCGGCGATGACCGCACGCTTCTCCATGCGGCGCGCCATTTTGACCGACTTGAACATCTTGGCAGTGGCCTGGCGCACGGTCACGAAGTCGGCGCTGTCCGGGTCGACGTTGCTGAGGGAGGCGAGCACCCGCAGGGTTACCGCGAGGTCGTGTGGGTCGATGTCGATGAATTCCGGATCGGATGATTCGAAGTCAGCGGTCGACACGCCCGATTCTTCTGGTGCCGAGCCGGTGGGCGCAGTGGTGGAGGGCGCGGTGGTCATTCCAGGATTCTACGCGGGGTGACTGTGAGCATCCGTTTGTGGGTGCGTGACCGAAAGCCGGCCACGCACGAACAAACGCACGCGCGAACGTTAGATCTTCGCCGGCTCCTGAATGGGGATGGCGTAGGTCGGCGGCTCGAAGGTATGGTCGAACGGCATTTCGTCGGTGTCGAGCAGGGGGTTGTCGTCCTGGGTCTTGACCAGTTCGTGCGCCTCTTCGTGGGTGTTCACACTCGGCATGGAGCCGGGCAGTGGACGGTTGGCCGATTCGCGCAGGAAGAAGATGGCGATCGCCCCGATGAACGAGGTACCCATGAGGTAGAACGCCGGCATCATGTCGTTGCCGGTGCCCACGATGAGCGCCGCGATGATGAACGGCGTGGTACCGCCGAAGATGGCCACCGCGAAGTTGTACGAGATGCCCATGGCGCCATACCGGCTCGCCGTCGGGAACAGGGCCGGTAGGGCCGAGGCGAGGTTCGAGACGTAGAACATGACCGGGAATGCGATGAGCGCCAGGCCGAGCAGGGTCGACCAGATGTCGCCGATACCGATCAGCAGGAAGGCCGGGTACGACAGCACGACCGTGCTGATGGCTCCGATCCAGAGCACCGGGCGACGCCCGATGCGGTCGGAGAGCCGGCCGGCCAGCGGTATGCACAACGCCATGACCACAAGAATCGGAATGGTCAGCGCCGTACCGTGCAATTCGTCGTACCCCTTATTCTCCGTGAGGTAGGTGGGCATATACGAGGTCAGCGCGTAGCCGACGGTGTTCGCGGCGGCGACCAGAATCATCGCGATGATGATGTTGCGCCAGTACGCCTTGAAGATGGCGATCGGGCCCTTGGGCGTCTCGGCCGTGGCTCCGACCGGGTTCTTCTGTGCTTCCTCCTGCGCGTCGAGGGTGGCCTGGAAGGCGGGGGACTCGTCGATCTTCATGCGGAAGTAGATGGCGATCAGGCCGAGCGGTCCGGCGATGAGGAACGGCAGACGCCAGCCCCACGCCTCCATCACGTCCTGGCCGAGGGTGAGCTGCAACACAGAGACGAGTGACGCGCCGATGGCGAAACCGAGGTAGCTGCCCATGTCGAGAAAGCTCGCGAAGTAGCCGCGCTGCTTGTCGGGCGCGTGCTCGCTGACGAAGGTCGTCGCCCCGGCGTACTCGCCACCGGTCGAGAAACCCTGCACGAGCTTGACGAACACCAGCAGCACCGCCGCCCAGACCCCGATCTGCGCGTAGCCGGGCAGCAGCCCGACGGCGAAGGTCGACGTGGCCATCAGAATCAGCGTGGTCGCGAGCACCTTCTGCCGACCGATGCGGTCACCGAGCCAGCCAAAAAACACGCCGCCGAGCGGGCGGGCGAAGAAGGTGGCCGCGAAGGTGCCGAGCAAAAACAGGGTTTGAACGGATGCGTCCGCCTCCGGCAAAAAGACCGGACCCATGGTGGTGATGAGGTAGCCGAAGATTCCCACGTCATACCACTCCATGGTGTTTCCCACGATCGTGCCGCCGAGGGCGCGCTTCATGATGGGCTTGTCGACGACGTTGACGTCGGACACGGCGATACGGCGGCGGCGAAGAGCCTTCAGGGGCTTTGCCCGGGCTGCCGAGGCGCTCCGGGCGCTGGAATTCGGGTTGGATGTGCTTCGGTCAGTGGGCATAAGAATTTCTCCCGTGGAGATATTGTGCTGCGAAGACAGAGCTGTACTGCGTGATCCAGATTTTTTTCAACCCACCCACAATACCCCCTCACGGGGGGCATCGCCCAAATGTTGGGTCTAACTTTCGGGGATGACTCAGGAGTGCTGCTTAGGCTGGGGGCATGACTGATTCTGTAGATTTCTGGTTTGACCCCTCGTGCCCCTGGGCCTGGATGACGTCGCGCTGGGTTGACGAAGTGGCACACCTGCGCGAATTTGACGTGACCTGGCACGTGATGAGCCTCGCCGTTCTCAACGAAGACCAGGACGTCAGCGAGGAATACGCCGCCTTCTTCCCGCGGGCACTCAAGTACACCCGACTCGTGGCCGCGGCCAACGAATTGCACGGCCAGAAGATGGTCAAGGCGCTCTACGACGCGCTCGGCACCCAGATTCACCCTGGCGGCAACCGCAATCCCGACGAGGTCATCCCCGCCGCGCTCGCCGAGGTGGGCCTTCCCGCGAGCTTCGCCGCCTTTGCGGACAGCGACGAGTACGACGCCCAGATGCGCGCCAGCCACTTCGACGGCATCAACCGGGTCGGCCAGGATGTCGGCACCCCGGTCATCGCGGTCAACGGCGTGGCCTTCTTCGGACCCGTCATCTCCCCGGCACCCATGGGCGACGACGCTCTCACACTCTGGGACGGCGTGGTCGCGCTCGCGAGCTACGACGGGTTCTTCGAGCTCAAGCGCAGCCGTACCCGCGACCCAATTTTCGCCGAGGTCGTCGGCACTAAATAGGATGGTGACATGCGCATCCACATCGCCACGGACCATGCCGGTCTCGACCTCAGCCACCACCTGATCACGCACCTGCGTGCGGCGGGCCACGAGGTCATCGACCACGGGCCCCAGGCCTACGACGCCCTCGACGACTACCCCGCGTTCTGCATCAATGCCGCGCAGGCCACCGTCGACGACCTTGAGGGAGGCATTGAAGCGCTCGGTGTCGTGTTCGGCGGCTCCGGCAACGGCGAGCAGATGGCCGCCAACAAGGTGACCGGCGCCCGCGCCGCCCTGGTCTGGAACCTCTCTACGGCAAGGCTCGCCCGAGAACACAACGACGCCAACGTCATCTCGATCGGTGCCCGCGAGCACACGATCGAGGAGGCCACCGGCTTTATCGACGCGTTCATCGCCGAACCGTTCAGCGACGAGGAGCGCCACGTGCGTCGCATCCGTCAGCTGGGTGAATACGAGATCACCGGAACCATTGCCGGCAAGAACGTCGACGGCAAGTGAGCTGAGGTGCCCGAAGGTCATTCCGTTCATCGCATCACCCGACAATTCCAGCGCAACTTCGTCGGGCACCGCGTCACCGTCTCGTCGCCGCAGGGCCGTTTTGTGGTCGGCGCCGCCCAGCTCAGTGGCCACACCATAACGGATGCCCGCGCCGTCGGTAAGCAGATGTTTCTGGAGTTCGACCACGGACTGTGGTTGCGCATCCACTTAGGAATGTACGGCGCCTGGGACTTCAGCGGCGAGATTCTGATGGATGCCACGATGGCCTCGGCCAACGGGAGGATGGGCCAGACCAACCAGCACGGCACCGACCTCGCTACGTATGACTCGGCCGGGGAAAACTCGATCTTCAGCATCGGAGCGCCCCGCCGTACCCGGGTGCGGATGTCCGAGCAGGAGAAGGAGATCGACCTGGCCGATGCCTTTCCGCCTGAGCCGGTCGGACACGTGCGGGTGCGCCTCTTGAGCGACACGGTGTGCGCCGACCTGCGCGGCCCGACCGCTTGTGAGGTTCTCGACCCGGCCCAGGTCGACGCCGTGATCGGCAAGCTCGGCCCCGATCCGGAACAGGGCAACACGCCCGAGGCCGAGGAACGTTTCGTGAGCGTCGTGCGCAAGAAGCCCACGCCGATCGGCCGGCTGCTAATGGACCAGAGCGTGGTCAGCGGCATCGGCAACGTCTACCGCGCCGAGATGCTCTTTCGTGCCGGCCTCAACCCGCACGCCCCCGGCAAGTCGCTCAGCGATGACACCGTGCGCGCGGTCTGGCAGGACTGGGCGCACCTGTTGCACATCGGCGTCGCGACCGGTCAGATGATGACCATGGACAAGCTCGAGGGGGGCGAGTATCGCCTCGCCATGAAGAATCGCGCCGACCGGCACTGGGTCTACAAGCGCGAAGGCCTGCCCTGCCGGGTCTGCGGCACCCACATCGTGCTCGAAGAGATGGCGGCTCGCAAACTGTACTGGTGCCCGCGCTGTCAGGCCTGAGCACCGCCGTGGTGTGACGGCGCCCGGCACACTGCGAAAATAGGGTAATGATCCAGAGTCGACTTGCCCGGCCGCGCCGTCGTGTGGCAACCATCATCAGCGGCACGATCGTGGGCGCTGTGGTACTCGCCGTGGGCCTGACCGCCTGCACCAGCGACACCGGCGCCGGCGTGATCGACACCGTCGGTACCATCGATTTTGTGAACCCGCTCGCTATCCCGCCATTGGCGGAAGCGACCGTGAATGCTGCCGGTGAGCGAGTCTTCGACCTCACGGCCGAGGAGGGCACGACCGAGTTCACTCCCGGCGTCGCCACTGACACCTGGGGTTACAACGGCAGCTATCTCGGCCCGACCCTCGTCGCGAAACGCGGCGACGACGTGCGCATCAATGTTGGCAATGACCTCGATGAGGCCACGACCGTGCACTGGCACGGCATGAACCTGCCCGCCAAAATGGATGGCGGCCCGCACCAGATGGTCGAACCCGGCGCCAGCTGGAGCCCGAACTTCACGATCGACCAGCCCGCAGCGACCCTCTGGTATCACCCGCACCCCACCGAAAAGACCGAACACCAGGTTGAGATGGGGTTGGCCGGCCTGTTCCTGCTGCAGGACGACGAGGAGTCGGCGCTCAACCTGCCGCGCAGCTACGGGGTCGATGACATTCCCGTCGTCGTGCAGGACCGCCGCTTCGACGACAACGGCCAGTTTGTCACCGACGTGCGTGGCTACATCGGGCCGATCGGCGACCAGCTGCTGGTCAACGGCACCCTCGCGCCCTATCTCGACGTGACCAGCGATGTCGTGCGGCTGCGCCTGGTCAACGGGTCCACCGCGCGCCTGTACGACTTCGGGTTCAGCGACGGGCGCTCGTTCGACCTGATCGCAACCGACGGGGGACTCCTCGGCGAGGCGGCACCGATGCACGGCATCCGCTTGTCACCGGGGGAACGTGCTGAAATTCTCGTGAAAATGACCCCGGGCGAGACCGTGAAACTGCAATCCACCCCGCCCGATCTCGGCACGTCGGCCAGCGCAGCGACGCGCAACGCCGGCGACGACACCCTCGACGTCATGGAACTGCGCGCGGCCGACGCGCTCAGCAGCATCGGCGCCACGCCGACTACCCTGGCCAACATCGTGCCACTGGACAAAGCGGATGCCACCACCGACCGTTCCTTCACCCTCAACGGCTACACGATCAACAACCGGCTGATGGACATGACCCGCATCGACGAGACCGTCGAGGCCGGCGCCACCGAGGTGTGGACCGTCGACAACGCCATGCCGCTGCCGCACAACTTTCACGTGCACGCCGTGCAGTTTCAGGTGCTGCGGGTGGGGACCGAGTCGCCGCCAGCCGAACTCTCCGGGTGGAAGGACACGATCTATCTCGAACCCGGCGTTCGCTACGAATTGATCATGCAGTTTGCGGAATATACCGATCCGAACTTTCCGTATATGTTCCACTGCCACATGCTCGCGCACGAAGATGCCGGAATGATGGGCCAGTTCGTGGTCGTCGGGCCGGGCGAGCAGGCCGGAACGCCACCGACCGCTCACGACGCGATCATTTCGCGGGAGAACCTGGCCGTCGGAAATGGCCCGCGCGTGCTGACGCCAGACCACGGGCATTGACGTAACGCAGTCTCTTTCGGACCAATGAGTATGGTCTACGGCCCAGCGCCTGACCAGCCCCAGTTTTGGTATTTGTGAGCAAAACTCGTGTCGAATATATTTCAGCTACCGATCGGCACTCAGGCTGATTTCTCACAGAACGGACTACCCGACATGAAGTTCTTCACCCAGATTTCCGCATTCGTCAACAGCCTGCGTTCAGAAGAAAAGGGTGCTACCGCGGTGGAGTACGGCCTCATGGTCGCGCTGATCGCCGTCGCCATCATCGTCAGCGTCACCCTGCTCGGGACCAACCTTGGCACGCTCTTCACCAGCGTCGCCGGCAAACTGCCCGTCATTAAGTAGCCAGCGATAGAACTCGGCCGGCCGGTCGGTCGACCGAACGGCACAGTGACAGCGGTAAAAGGTGGCGGCTTCCGCAGGGAAGCCGCTGCCGCTCAAGCTGAAGGGACCTCCGATGTTGGGGTTACGTCGACGACTGATGCGCCTGCACTCTGGTGAACGTGGCGCGGCAGCGGTGGAGTTCGCGCTGGTACTGCCAATTCTCATCATTCTTATCTTCTTCATCATCGAGTTCGGTCGGCTGTACAACATCCAGATCTCCATCACCGGAGCCGCCCGCGAGGGTGCCCGGTCGATGGCGATTCACAACGTCGTGGACGACGCGAAGACGGCCACCCTTAATGCCGCCCCGTCAGTTCCACTGACAGCCGGGGAAGTCACAGTCAGCCCGACCACCTGTGCGACCGATTCGACCATTACGGTGACGGTCAAACACACGGTCGATCTCATCTCGGGCTACCTTCCATACACATCAATGGTGCTCACCGGAAAGGGAGTCATGCTGTGCGGTGGCTAAATCATCTGCTCCGCGCCGAGCGCGGCGCCAGCGCCGTCATGGTCGGCATCCTCATGATTCCCCTGCTGGGATTCCTGGCGATCGCGATCGACGTCGGCGCCCTCTACGCCGAAAAAGCGCAACTGCAGAACGGGGCGGATGCAGCAGCCATTGCCATCGCCCGCAACTGCGCCGTCGACGGCCTGTGCAACTCCCCGACCACGGTCGCGAACCAGGCTCAAGACTTTGCGAATGTCAATTCAAACGACGCAAAATCCAATGCCTCAGCGGTCGTGCCCGCGCCGTCACCCGCGCCTCCCAACAGCGTTCAGGTTGTAGCGACTACTTTGGAGGCATCTGGAGCGTCCGCGATTAGGCCGTTCTTCGCCATCGGAGCTGCTCCCACGACAATGAGCGTGGTAGCGCAGGCGGAGTGGGGTTCGCCCGAAGCGGCCAACGTGTTGCCACTCGCTATTTCTTACTGCGAATTTCGGCCGGCTCTCGACGGCAAACTACAGCTCATTCGCTACGATCGGAATCTGGAGTGCGCTGGCCGCGACGGGCATCCTATTCCGGGAGGTTTCGGCTGGATTGACCCGATCGCCGACACCTGCGAAGCTGCCGTCAACCTTACCAGCGAGACCGTACCCAGCGACCCGGGAAACGACCCGCCGACGAGTGACTGCGACACGTACTTCAACGCCATGCTGAACACCACGATCTTGGTGCCCATCTTCGATCGCGCCTACGCCAGCAACGGCAACGACGCCGTGACGGGAGCCGTGGGCAGCTACCACATCTATGCCTTTGCCGCCTTTCGCATCACCGGGTGGAAGTTCAGCGGAAACAATAATCTTCCGATGACCAGCCTCGATCCAGTTGCGCAAGCCTCGCCGGCGACGAAATGCACCGGAAATTGCAGGGGCATTCAGGGATATTTCGACCACTGGGTGTCGGTTGACTCGGCAGAAGTACAAGAGCTCGGCGGACCGAATCTCGGCGCAGAGTTTGTCAGACTGATCAAATAGGAGATCCCATGAAAACCCGACTTATCGGTGCGATCGTCGCGATTATTTTGGCCCTCGTGGGCACCTTCGCGCTCACCGGCTACGTGCGCGGTGCCGATGCCCGAGCGGCAGACGGCGCAGCCTTGGTCTCCGTGTTCGTCGTGACGACTCAGATTCCGCAGGGCACCAAGGCTGAAGACATCACCACGTTCATTGAACAGAAGCAGATTCCTGCGGTGGCCGCCGTTCCGGGTCGGGTGACCAAACTGAGCGCGCTTGCTGGCACGGTAGCGGATGCCGCGCTCGTACCCGGCGAGCAGCTGATCAGTTCTCGTTGGGTCGAAGCGGCCGACCTTGCCGCCCGCGGTGACGTCAAGGTTCCCGACGGCATGCAGGTGCTCACCCTCGCGTTACCGCTGGAACGAGTCGTGGGCGGCGTGCTCAAAGCCGGCGACACCGTGGGAGTGGTGATCACCGCGACCAAAACCGTCGACGGAACGGAAATGCTGCTGAGCAAGCAGGTCTTCCACAAGGTGCTGGTCACGGCCGTGCAGGCCGGCACCACCACGACGCCCGACGCTGGCGCCGATGCCACCCCGGTGAGCGTCATTATGGTCACTCTGGCCCGCACCACCCCCGACATCGAGTCCCTGGTCTGGGGCCAGCAGTTCGGAACGGTCTGGCTCACGATCGAACCCGACAACGCCTCCGAGACGGGCTCCCGAGTCGTTGACGGGTCGGAGATGTTCCGATGAGGCAGATGCAGAGTTTCGGGCCCCTGCCGCAGGCTCGCCCCGGCGGGGCAAACCCCGAACCCGGCCAGGTGATCATCGAAATGCGTGATGAACCGGTCGATCTTGCAGCGACGCGTACCGAGGCAGTGGAACAGAATCTTCTTCCGGCTAGAAACGCACCGCGGCGTCGCATCGTAGCGGTCGTCGCCCCCAAAGGCGGTCTCGGAAAGACCACGGTCGCCACCAACCTGGCCGTCGGCCTGGCGCGGCTCGCCCCGCACTCGGTCGTGCTCATCGATGCCGATGTGCAGTTCGGGGACGTCGCCATGGCGCTTTCCCTGGAGCCGGCGCTGACCCTGCCCGACCTCGTCTTGGGGAGCGCCGTCGACGACCTCATGGTGCTCAAATCGTCGCTGACCGCACATTCGAGCGGCTTCTACACGGTGTGCGGTTCCGACCAGCCGGATGCCGGCGATCGCGTCACCGGCGATCAGCTCGGTCATCTCATCAATCAACTCGCCGACGTCTTTCAGTACATCATCATTGACACCGCGCCGGGGCTCGGCGATCATGCCCTGGCCGCCCTCGAACTGGCCACGGACGCCGTGTTTCTCTGCGATATGACGGTACCCAGCGCTCGCGGGCTGCGCAAGGAACTCGCCGTGCTCGATCGCATTGGCATCATGCCGCCGAAACGCCACGTCGTGCTCAACCTGGCCGATCACCGCAGCGGGCTCAGCGTTCGAGATGTCGAGGCGACCATCGGTGTGCCGGTCGACGTAGCAGTGCCCCGTTCCACCCTGGTCTCGGTGTCGACAAACCGGGGCGTACCGGTGCTGCAGGAGGGCGGACGAAGTCCCGTCGCCCGCGCCCTCGACAGGCTGGTCGCCCGGTTTGACGCCGGTGCCCCCAAGAAAACCTTTCAGCTGCACAAGAGGGTGGATATCTCATGAGACTCAATGAACGAATGGACGCCGCACTGCGCGACGGTCCGCTGGCCCGCGTTGACCGCACCGCACCGCTGCATCCGCTGCCAAGCGTGCCTGACGACGGCGTCGTACCGGCAGCCCGTACCGCCCCGCCAGCTGAGGCGCCGCCGATCGTCGTCGATCCGCTTGCCGACATTAAGGAGCGGGCGGCCCAGGAACTGTTCGAGCGCATCGGGTTTCGCCTGAACGACTCAAGCCTGACCGAGGAACAGCTGCACAGCTACGCCAGAACCGAGCTGGGCAACATCGTCACCGACGAGCAGGTGCCACTCAATTCCGACGAACGGGCGCGCCTGATCAATGAGATCGGCGACGACGTGCTCGGCTATGGTCCGCTGGAATCGCTGCTCGACGACGACACCGTGACCGAGATCATGGTGAACGGCCACGAGCAGATTTGGGTGGAACGCTTCGGCCGGCTGTCCCGCAGCGATACCCACTTCACGAGCGAGGCCCAGCTTCGCCGGGTGATCGAGCGCATCGTGTCCAAGGTCGGTCGCCGCATCGACGAATCGTCTCCGCTCGTCGATGCCCGCCTGGCCGACGGTTCCCGGGTGAACGCCATCATCCCGCCGCTCGCTGTGGACGGCTCCTCCCTGACCATCCGCAAATTCGCCCGGGAACCGTTTACGGTGACCGACCTCATCCGCTTGGGAACGATGAGCATCGAAATGGCACAGGTGCTCGACGCCTGCGTCAAGGCACAACTGAACATCATCGTGTCGGGTGGAACGGGGACTGGTAAAACGACCCTGCTCAACGTACTCTCCGGGTTCATTCCCGAGCGAGAGCGCATCGTGACCATCGAGGATGCCGTCGAGCTGCAACTGCAGCAGGAACACGTCATCCGCCTCGAATCCCGCCCAGCCAACATCGAGGGCAAGGGCGAGGTCACCATTCGTGACCTTGTGCGCAACTCCCTGCGCATGCGGCCGGACCGCATCGTCATCGGTGAGTGCCGCGGTGGCGAGACCCTTGACATGCTTCAGGCCATGAACACCGGGCATGAGGGGTCGATTTCCACGGTGCACTCCAATTCGCCGCGCGATGCGATCGCCCGCATGGAGACACTCGTGCTGATGGCGGGCATGGACCTGCCGGTGCGGGCGATCCGAGAGCAGATCTCTTCCGCCATCGACGTGATCGTGCAGATCAGCCGCATGAAAGACGGCTCTCGGCGCATTACCCATGTCACCGAGGTGCAGACCATGGAGGGGGAGATCGTCACCCTCCAGGAGGTGTTCGTGTTCGATCACCACGCCGGGGTCGATCCTGCGGGAAACCTGCTCGGTCGCGCGATAGCCACTGGCGTTCGGCCACGTTTCGCCGATCGCTTCGCCGACCTCGGTATCGTTTTGGACCCGAGTGTGTTCCAGGCCGACCTGCTGACCCGCAGCGCGAAGGCACCGCGATGAGTACCGCGATCTTTGCGCTCGGTGTGCTGTGCGTTGTTGCCGCACTGCTCGTGGTCGTGCTTCTTGTCATTGCGCCGCCGATGCTTCGCGTGCCGCTGGATCGTCGCCGCGCTCCCGGCGCGGTAGAGGTGTCCGGGCTGACCCGGCTCACCGACCGCACCGTCGGAGCGATCGACCGAGTGATCCGGCGACGCAACGTGGTGCCGTTCACCGCAGCCGAGCTGGAGCAGGCTGGGATCCGAATGCAGCCATCCGCTTTTGTGCTCATGGTGATTTCCGCAGCGACGGTGGCAGCCCTGCTCGGCCTGCTCCTCGGTGACGGCACCGTTTGGATGGTGCCCCTCATGATTTTGTTCGCGGCATTCGCTGTCGTCGGCGCCAAGGTCTGGCTCCGGTTGCGCACAGGGCACCGCCGCGCCAAATTCGCCGATCAGCTTGACGAATCACTCGGGCTGCTGGCCGGCGGACTGCGCGCCGGGCACAGCCTGATGCGGGCAGTGGATGCCGTCAGCCACGAAACCGAACAGCCCACGTCCGATGAATTTGCGCGCATCGTGAACGAAACACGCATCGGCCGTGACCTGAGTGACTCGCTCGAGAGTACGGCAGTGCGCATGCGCAGTGAAGATTTTCGGTGGGTCGCCCAAGCCATCTCGATTAACCGCGAGGTTGGTGGCAACCTCTCAGAGGTGCTCGACCAGGTGGGTCACACCATTCGGGAACGCAATCAGGTTCGGCGTCAGGTCAAATCCCTCGCCGCTGAGGGAAAGCTCTCGGCGTGGGTGCTCGTGCTCCTGCCGATCGGAGTGTTCGCGTTCCTGCTCATCAGCCAGCCCAATTATTTCAACGGGTTCCTCGGCAACATCATCGGAATCATCGCGCTCATCGTGGCCGCCGTTCTGCTGATTGTCGGTTCGCTCTGGATGATGGCCGTCGTCAAAGTGAAATTCTAAGGAGAAGCGGATGCCCCCGATACTCACCTTTTTCGCCGCCCTTGCTGTGGCCGGCGGCCTCGCCGCCATCGTAGCCATTCTGGTCGGAGCCCGCCGAACCGACCCGGTCGCCGACGCGGTCATTGTGCTGCCCGGATTGGGTCGGCCGGGCCTGCTGCCTCGTCGCTCGGGACTGCTCGCGGCCAGTCGTGAGTTGGCACCAAAGGGGTACGTGGGCTTTCTTGACCACCGCCTCGCCCTGGCCGGCCGCCCCGCCGCGTGGACCATCGATAAGATCTTCATCGCCAAACCAGCCCTGGCCGGAGCCGGCCTGCTGCTCGCGGTGCTGTGGATCACCAACGACCCCGTTCCGCTGCGCATCCTGGTCGGAAGCCTGCTCGTGGTGATCTGCTTCTTCGTGCCCGACCTGCTGCTGTACAGCCGTGGTCAGGAACGCCAGGCAGCCATGCAGAACGCGCTCGCCGACACGCTTGACCAGATGACCATTTCGGTCGAGGCCGGCCTCGGCTTTGAGGCGGCGATGAGCAAGGCCGGAACCAATGGGTCCGGGCCGCTGGCTGAGGAGCTCATCCGCACTCTGCAGGACATGAGCATCGGCCGCAGCCGCAAGGATGCCTACCTCGCGCTCGCCGATCGCACCGATTCCGCCGATCTGCGCCGCTTCACACGGTCGGTCATCCAGGCCGACACCTACGGCATCGCAATCGCCGACGTCCTACGGGTGCAGGCGGGGGAGATGCGTCTGCGCCGCCGTCAGCGTGCGGAGGAGCAGGCGATGAAGGTGCCGGTCAAGGTCATCTTCCCGCTCGTGTTCTGCATCCTGCCGGTGCTGTTCATCGTGCTGCTGACGCCCGCGGTGATCAACATCATGAAGGTCTTCTCGCTCTGAGCCCGGGGAGATCGTGACCAGGCTTGGACAGAACCGCCTCCGCTGCAGCAGCGGAGGCGGTTCTGTGTGGGGTGAATCGTGGCTGGTCAGGCACGTACCGGGGACTTCTTGGGTAGAAAACTACGGTGCTAGTCACGGGTTGCACCTCACCTTGCGGGAGACACGCAGAACCGAAGCCATCTGGCTTCGGTCCCCTCAATTGGGAGGGGTCGACGGGAATCGAACCCGCGTCATAAGTTTGGAAAACTCAGGCTCTACCATTGAGCTACGACCCCACGCCCAACATTCGAGCACTGGGATAGCGTAGTACAAGAAACCGGGCACCGGATGCCAGTGCGGGCGCATCCGCTCGAATGCCGTGCATTAGACTGGCTGAGGTCAATCCGGCTGTCGCAAGCTTCTGCCTGCGCCGACAGATTGATTCCCCAACAAAAGTAGTACCGACGGATCGAACGATCCGGGGCGTAGCTCAGCTTGGTAGAGCGCTCGTTTTGGGGGCGAGAAGTCGCAGGTTCAACTCCTGTCGCCCCGACATTACCCGCAGCACACCGTTTCAATACACAGGAGAGTCTCGAGTGAAGTCCACGGTCGAAAAACTGAGCCCCACGCGCGCCAAGCTCACCATCACGGTGAGCCCCGACGAGCTGAAGCCAGCCATCACCCACGCCTACGGCCACATTGCCGAAGACATCAACATCCCCGGTTTTCGTAAGGGAAAGATCCCGCCCGCGATCATCGACCAGCGCGTCGGCAAGGCTGCCGTTCTGGAACACGCCGTCAACGAGGGCCTCGACGGTTTCTACCGCGCCGCCGTCGAAGAGAACAAGCTGCGCCCGCTGGGTCGCCCCGAAGCCGACATCGTCGAATGGCCGAGCAACACCGACTTCTCCGGTGACCTGCTTCTCGCCATCGAGGTTGACGTGCGCCCCGAGATCGACCTGCCCGACTACGCCGGCCTCAAGCTCACCGTCGATGCTGTCTCGGTCTCCGACGAAGAAGTCGCCGAAGAACTCGACAAGCTGCGCAGCCGTTTCGGCACGCTCATCACCGTTGACCGCCCCGCGAAGACCGGCGACTTCGCCCAGATCGACCTGAACGCCGCGATCGACGGCGACGAGGTTGACACCGCCAGCGGAATTTCCTACGAGGTCGGCTCCGGCGACCTCATCGACGGCATCGACGAGGCGCTCGATTCGCTCAGCGCCGGCGAGACCACCACCTTCAACTCCGACCTCATGGGCGGAGACCACGAGGGTGAGACGGCCGAGATCACGATTACGGTCATCGCTGTCAAGGAGCGCGAACTGCCAGAGGCCAACGACGACTTCGCTCAGATCTCGAGCGAGTTCGACACGATCGCCGAGTTGACCGAGAGCCTCAAGGTTCAGGTCGAGAAGTCCAAGGCCTTCGGTCAGGGCAGCCAGGCCCGCGAGCGTCTCATTGAGACGCTGCTTGGTTCGGTCGACGTTCCGATCCCCGCCGCGATCATCCTCGACGAGGTGAACCGTCACCTTGAGGGCGAAAGCCGTCTCGAAGACGACACCCACCGCGCCGAGGTCACCGAGGCTAGCGAGAAGACGTTCCGTCAGCAGATTCTGCTCGACACGATCGCCGAAGCGGAGCAAGTCAAGGTCAGCCAGGACGAGCTCACCCAGTACCTCATCCAGGGCGCCAGCCAGTACGGCATGGACCCGAGCGAGTTTGTACAGACGCTCAACACCAACGGTCAGATTCCGTCGATGGTCGCCGAGGTTGCCCGTAACAAGGCCCTCGCCATCGCCCTGGGCAAGGCCGAGGTCGTTGACTCCAACGGCAAGCCGGTCGACCTGAGCGAATTCACCGGCCCGGTCGCTGATGATTCCGCCGACGACGCCGCTGTCGAAGCGGATGCCGCCACCAGCGACGACGACGCCCCCGTCGTCGAAGCCGCCCCCGTCGTCGAAGCCGACGCCGAGGTTGAAGAGAAGCCCAAGAAGAAGAAGGCCGCTGCCAAGAAGTAGCGCTTGTTTGCGTGAACGGGCCGGCTGGAATCTTTCCAGTCGGCCTTTTGCATGCTGAGGGAGCCGTGTGCGCGGCCCGGTAATCTGCCGAGGGCGAACAGAGCCGTTTTCGCTCGCGCGCTCCGATAGATTCATTGAGAAGCGACAACTGAAACGGAGCACGACATGGCCGACCCGACACCCACCAACGGTGTATTTGACCGACTGCTGAAGGACCGCATCATCTGGCTCGGCTCAGAGGTCCGTGACGAAAATGCCAACGAGATCTGCGCCAAGATCCTGTTGCTGGCAGCCGAAGACTCGAATCGAGACATCTACCTCTACATCAACTCACCCGGTGGTTCGATCACCGCCGGAATGGCAATCTACGACACGATGCAGTTCGTACCCAACGACATTGTCACCGTCGGTATCGGCATGGCCGCCTCGATGGGGCAGTTCCTGCTGACCAGTGGAACCAAGGGCAAGCGGTACATCACCCCGAACGCCCGGGTGCTGCTGCACCAGCCGTCCGGCGGATTCGGTGGCACGGCCGCCGACATCCAGACCCAGGCGCGCCTCATTCTCGACATGAAGCAGCGACTGTCAGAGATCACGGCCGCGCAGACCGGCAAGACGCCAGAGCAGATCAACGCCGACGGTGACCGCGACAACTGGTTCAGCGCTCAGGAAGCCCTCGAATATGGTTTCGTCGATCACCTCCGCGCATCCGCTTCGGATGTCATCGGCGGCGGCGGCACTGACCCCGACGCGGCAGTCACCAAGTAGTCCACCGAAACTGAACAGGAAGAAATCATGACTATCCCCACATTCGGTGGAACGGCCTACAGCTCGATGGGCGGCTCGACCAAGAACGCTCCTGAATCTCGCTACATTCTCCCCACCTTTGAAGAGCGCACCGCCTACGGCTACAAGCGCCAGGACCCCTACGCCAAGCTGTTCGAAGACCGCATCATCTTTCTCGGTGTGCAGGTCGACGACGCCTCGGCCGATGACGTCATGGCCCAGCTCCTCGTGCTCGAGAGTCAGGACCCCGACCGCGACATCACCATGTACATCAACTCGCCCGGCGGTTCGTTCACCGCTATGACGGCGATCTACGACACCATGCAGTACATTCGCCCGCACGTGATGACCGTGTGCCTCGGCCAGGCGGCATCCGCTGCCGCCGTGCTGCTTGCCGGTGGTACAGCGGGCAAGCGTCTCGCCCTGCCGAACGCGCGCATCCTCATTCACCAGCCCTCGGTTGGTGGCCAGGGCGGCGGCCAGGCCTCGGACATCGAGATTCAGGCAGCCGAGATTCTGCGCATGCGCGTCTGGCTTGAAGAGACCCTCGCTCACCACTCCAACCGGAGCGTGGAGCAAGTCAACAAGGACATTGACCGCGACAAGATCATGAGCGCGGCCGAGGCCCTCGAATACGGCCTGATCGACCAGGTTCTGACCAGCCGCAAAAACCTTCCGATGCTGGTCAAATAGCCTGTGCCCTGAACCGGTACGACTGGCGCGTCGCCTGCGGGCGGCGCGCCGTTTCGGTTTATGGCGTGCTGCACGTAACTGTCACACGCACAGGCTAGGCTCAATTGCAGCGAGACCAATGGAGGAGGCTGACATGGCCCGAATCGGTGAAAGTGCCGACCTGCTCAAATGTTCCTTCTGCGGAAAGAGCCAGAAGCAGGTACAACAGCTCATCGCCGGCCCCGGCGTGTACATCTGCGACGAATGCGTCGAGCTGTGCAACGAAATCATCGAAGAGCGACTGGCTGAAGCCGGCTCTGAAGCCATCGCCGGCGAGTTCGACCTCCCCAAGCCCAAAGAAATCTTCGGCTTCCTCGAGGAATATGTCATCGGGCAAGAACCCGCCAAGCGTGCCCTCGCCGTCGCCGTTTATAACCACTACAAGCGCGTGCGGTCACGAGCCACGCTCACCGCCGCTGAGGCCATTCACGACGACGTTGAGATCGCCAAGTCCAACATCCTGCTGATCGGCCCCACCGGCTGCGGCAAAACGTACCTCGCCCAGACTCTGGCCAAGCGCCTCAACGTTCCCTTCGCCGTAGCGGATGCGACGGCCCTCACCGAAGCCGGCTACGTCGGTGAAGACGTCGAGAACATTCTGCTGAAGCTCATTCAGGCCGCCGACTACGACGTCAAGCGGGCCGAGACCGGCATCATCTACATCGACGAGATCGACAAGATCGCGCGCAAAGCCGAGAACCCGTCCATCACCCGCGACGTGTCGGGCGAGGGCGTGCAGCAGGCGCTGCTGAAGATTCTCGAGGGCACCATCGCGTCGGTCCCCCCGCAGGGCGGGCGCAAGCATCCGCATCAAGAGTTCATTCAAATCGACACCACGAACGTGCTGTTCATCGTGGCCGGTGCGTTCGCCGGGCTCGAAGACATCATCTCGTCCCGCGCCGGCAAGAAGGGCATCGGCTTCGGTGCGCCCCTGCACATCAAGGGCGACGACATCAACCTGTTCAGCGAAGTGCTGCCCGAAGACCTGCACAAATTCGGGCTGATCCCCGAGTTCATCGGCCGACTTCCCGTCGTCACGACCGTCACCCAGCTCGACCAGGTGGCCCTCATGCAGATTCTCACTGTTCCCAAGAACGCCCTGGTGCGTCAGTACCAGCGCATGTTCGAACTCGACGGGGTGGAGCTCGAGTTCGAGCAGCCGGCCCTCGAGGCCATCGCCGACCTCGCCGTGCTGCGTAAGACCGGTGCCCGTGGGCTGCGAGCCATCCTCGAAGAGGTACTCGGCCCGGTCATGTTCGAGGTGCCGTCCAGCACCGACGTGGAGCGGGTCATCATCAACCGCGACACCGTGCTGAACAACGCTCCGGCCGAGATGGTGTTGCACAAGACCCGCCAGGTCAAGTCCGCCTAGCAGCGTAC
This sequence comes from Cryobacterium sp. TMT1-2-2, assembly GCF_004403505.1. Classification (NCBI taxonomy): domain Bacteria; kingdom Bacillati; phylum Actinomycetota; class Actinomycetes; order Micrococcales; family Microbacteriaceae; genus Cryobacterium; species Cryobacterium sp. TMT1-2-2. The sequence goes on from NZ_SOGS01000002.1 coordinate 61,669, forward strand.
GCGTTCAGGTGCGTCAACCTCCGGGTTGAGCGAGGCCGTCACTCTTCTGCCGCCGTGGTGGGGAGGGCGGAGTGCAATCGGTGTGTGGGTCGTAGTCTGCGGGGGTGCTCAGTCGACATGTGAGGTGTTGCGACGTATCTGGCGGACTTCGAATCGGGTACTCACGACGATGCCGGCCGTGGTGCGTTCGATACTGAGCGCGGCAAGAGTTGCGGCGAGGGCCAGCAGCGCTCCGGCTGCCTCAAGACTCTCCTCCACGCCCAGCAGTACGTGGTATTCGAGGCTCGCACGAGCGAGGTCATCTTGGCGCCCGCCAACGATGTACCCGGTGAGTGCTTCGATTCCGACCGCGCCGAGCAGGTAGATCGTGCCCGCGACGATGAGCCTCCGCCGAAGACGGCGGTCAATTCGTCGAGCGATCCACAACACCACCAGGCCAGCGGCGATGGCGAGCGGCACCCCGAGGGCGAGCCACGCGAACGTGAACGACGAACCGAGATTGAACCGGGCCAGCTTCTCATGCAGCTGGGCGATCTCATCGGCAGACATCTCAAGTGCGACAGCGCCGAGGAAGAAGTACGGCAGCGCGGCCCTGCCCTCGTGTCGCGCGGTGAATCCGACGACGCCGAGGGCGACGCCGACGCCCGCCAGGAGAAGGCCGGAAATCCAGGCCCACAGGTTGGCTTCACCATCGGCGTAGAGCAGACTCGCCGTTCCGCTGAGAAGAGCCCAGCCCGGTACGGAGCTGTCGATGTTCTCGCGGATGAAATGCAGCACCAGTCCGGCCAGCAGCATCCCGGCCAAAACGATGGCAACGATCCACAAGAAGCGCCGCCGGCCCGCGCCCTGGCGTGACAGTTCCGGAGTGTCCATGGTCATGTAGCTTACGGCCAGACCGAGCCGGTCGCATCCTCAATCCTGAGGGTGCAGGGTCCACCTGCCGCTCAGTAGACAACTTCGTGGGGTGTGGTGCCACCTGCACCCCACGAAGTTGTCCAGTGAGCGGATGCCGCGGTCTAGTTGAGGCCGCGGCGGTCGAGCAGCGGCTGCAGCTCGGCATCCCGACCGCGCCAGTGCCGGTAGGCCTCCAGCGGGTCCGTGGTGCCGCCGACTCCGAGCAGTCGGTCCCGAAAACGATCACCATTGGCACGAGTGAGGCCGCCGTTCTCCTTGAACCATTCGACGGTGTCGGCGTCGAGTACTTCACTCCAGATGTAGGCGTAGTACCCGGCGTCGTACCCGCCCGAGAAGGTGTGGGCGAAGTACGTGCTGGCGTAGCGGGTGGGAACTGCGGGGTTGTCGAGACCGACGGAAGCAAGGGCATCCGCTTCGAACCTGGCAACGACGGTGACGGTCGTGTCGGCATCGATCCGGTGCCAGGCCTGGTCGAGCAGCGCTGCGGCCAGGTATTCACTGGTGAGGAAGCCCTCATTGAAAGCCGACGACGCCTGGATGCGGTCAACGAGCTGCTGCGGCATCGCCTCACCGGTCTGGTAGTGGCGAGCGTAGTTGGCCAGCACCTCGGGCCAGAGCATCCACATTTCGTTGACCTGGCTGGGAAACTCGACGAAGTCGCGGTAGACATTGGTGCCGGAGAACTTGGGGTAGGTGGCCCGGGCGAGCAGGCCGTGCAGGGCATGGCCGAATTCGTGGAATAGGGTCGTGACCTGGTCGTAGGTGAGCAGGGTCGGCTGTCCGGCGGCAGGCTTGGAGACATTGAGGTTGTTACAGACCACGGTCGTCTCGGTGCCGAGCAGGGTGGACTGCGCGACCAGGGCGTTCATCCAGGCCCCGCCACGCTTGGAATCGCGGGTGTAGAAATCGCCGATGTACAGCCCGAGGGCCGAGCCATCTTCGGTCGTGACCTCGAACACCCGCGACTCGGGGTGCCAGCCGACCAGATCGGGCCGAGCGGTGAAGGTGAGGCCATAGAGCTGGTGGGCCGCGTAGAAGACCCCGTTGGCCAGCACGCTCTCGAGCTCAAAATAGGGACGCATGGCGGCGGTGTCCACGTCGTACTTGGCCCGGCGTACCTTCTCGGTGTAGAACGCCCAGTCCCAGGCGGCCAGCTCGAAACCGCCGCCCTCGGCGTCGATCACGGCCTGCAGGTCGGCCTGCTCCACGCTGGCGTTCCGCGCAACGGCCGGCGCGAGACGCCCGAGCAGATCCCAGACCGCGCCGGGAGTCTTGGCGGTCTCATCGGCGGTCACGTAGGCGGCGTGGCTGTCGAACCCCAGCAGGCGGGCGCGCTGGGCCCGCAGGTGGGTGATCTCGATCACGAGCGGCCGGTTGTCGCTCGCAGCTCCCGCGTCATCTGAGCGGATGCCGCGGGCCCGGCTCGCTGCCAGCAGCCGTTCGCGCACCCCGCGGTTGGTGAGGCTCGCCAGGTAGGGGTGCGAGGTGGGCAGCACGAGGCTGATCAGGTACTTACCGTCGAGCTGGCGTTCCCGCGCAGCCTCCGCGGCGGCCGAGATCTCACCGTCGGTGAGCCCGTCGAGCTCGGCCACGTCGTCAATGACGAGGGCGAGCTCGTTGGTGTCGGCCAGCAGGTTCTTTTCAAACCGGGTGGTGAGGGTCGACAGCCGCGAGTTGAAATCACGCAGAGACTGCTTATCGTCGTCGCTCAGGCCGGCCCCGGCCAGTGTGAACTCGGTGAAGTACCGGTCGAGCAGGTAGAGCGACTCGGCATCGAGTTCGAGATCGGAGCGCTGGGCATGCAGAGCGGCGATGCGGGCATACAGGGCGGGGTCGAGCCTCATGGCATCGGCGTGGGCGGCCAGCAGCGGCGCAAGTTCTTCTTCGAGGTCGTTGGTGAAGTCGCTGGAGTCGGAGGAGCTCTTGTTGAAGAAGACTTCGGCCACCCGCGACAGCGTCTGCCCGCTGCGCTCGAGCGCGACAAGCGTGTTTTCGAAGGTGGGGGCATCCGCTGTGTGGGTGATTGCCCCGACCTCGGCGAGCTGCTCGGTCATGCCCTGCAGAAAAGCCGGGCGGTAGTGCTCGTCACTGATCGACGCGAACGGCGGTAGCTGGTAGGGCAGAGTACTGCGGGCGGAAAAGGGATTGTTCACGGTGGAAGCCATGCCTCCACCCTAGCCAAACCCGCCGGCCCGGCCCGGTCACCGGCTGCGCGTAGGATCTCACCATGACCCACCTGACCGGCAGTTCAGAGTCCGCTCCACGTGACGAATACACCCACGGGCACCATGAGAGCGTGCTGCGCTCGCATACCTGGCGCACGGTCGCGAACTCGGCGGCCTACCTCATTCCAGAATTGCAGGCCGGGAGCGTGCTGCTCGATGTGGGCTGCGGCCCCGGCACGATCACGGTCGATCTGGCCCATCGGCTCGCTCCGGGCCGCGTGGTCGGCATCGACGCGTCGAGCGATATCGTCGCGCGCGCGACCGGCCTGGCCGCCGATGAGGGGGTACACAACGCGAGTTTCCAGGTCGGGGACGTCTACGCACTCGCCTGGCCCGATGCGACGTTCGATATCGTGCACGCCCACCAAGTGCTGCAGCACCTGGCCGACCCGGTCGCGGCGATGGCCGAGATTCGCCGGGTGCTCAAGCCTGGCGGCGTGTTCGCCGCCCGCGACGTCGACTACGGCGGAGTCATGATCGCACCGAACATCGACGGCCTGGTCGACTGGATGCGGGTCTACCGCGAGGTTCACTCCTGGAACGGAGGTGACCCCGATGCCGGTAGGTCGCTGAAGGCCTGGGCCCGGCGGGCCGGATTCACCGCGGTGACCAGCAGCGCATCCATCTGGTGCTTCGCGTCGGATGCCGAGCGCGAGTGGTGGGGCGAATCGTGGGCGGTGCGAGTGACCGAATCAAGTTTTGCAGCGCACGCTATCGAGTCGGGGCTGGCCGACCTCGCCGATCTCAAACGGATGGCCGTGGGCTGGCGCGAGTGGGTACGCGACCCCAACGGCTGGTTCGGCATGCCGCACGGCGAGATTCTGGCCCGAGCCTGACGCGAGGCCGCGAATCAGGGCAGGCGGGGCCACTCGGCGCGCACCGCACTCAGCGCGTCGTCGAGACTGACCCCGCGCTGCTGCAGGGCGTGCACGAAGCGTCGAGCGCTGGCCCGGGATTCGTCGTCGAGGCACTGATCGGCGCGAACCCGGGTGCCGCTGCCACGGCTGGTTGAGATAAGCCCGGCCGCTTCCAGCGCCGCGTAAGCGCGCGCGATGGTGCCGGTCGCCACGCGTAAATCGGCCGCGAGCTGGCGCACCGACGGCAGGCGATGGTCGGCCGCAAGCGTTCCGGCGCGGATCTGATCCGCCAGCTGCGCGCGGATCTGTTCGAACGGAGGTGTGGGGTGCTCGTCGTCGAGGGTGATCATGCGCGGGTGGTCATGACTCGCGAGCGGATGCCGCATCCACTGCCGGGGTGCCGACGACGGCAACCCGGCCGAGTGGCTGCCTGGTCGCATCAAGAATAGCCAGGATGACCAGAACCCCGCCGAGCAGAGCGACCACCAGCCCGGCGATGACCTCGGTGAGGCCGATGGCGGCGGCCGGCTGCACGGAGGAGAGAGCAACCCCGCCCGGGGCGAAGACGGTCGCGGCGTTGCTGGTGGTCCAGCCGGCGAACAGCAGAACGCCCCCGAAGTACAGAAACAGCGCTCCGGAACTAAGCTGCATGACCACCCGCGTGGCCAGAATGCGCACGGCACGATCGAGGTCGCTGAATTGTTCGGAGCGTGCGGCCGAGGCGATGCGGCCGAGCGCGAACAGAGTCGCTGCGGCGAGCAGCACAGTCAGGCCGATCAGCGGCAGGCCGTACCAGCCGGGCTGGGCCTGGTTGACCAGGTCGAGCGCCCAGAGCACCACGCCGCCGGCCGCGAGGGCGCTGATGTTGCGCACCATGATCGAGCGGGCGAACCGGCGCGCTCTGACCGTGCCAATGTCGTCAACCGTCACGACCAGGCCGGCCAGGCGCTTGCGGCTGCCCACCCGAACAACCCCGACAACGATGAAGACGAGGACGAAGTAAAGGAGAAAGAGCACGCTGGCCACCTTTCGTGTATCACTAGGATAATACACAGACGGTAGCATGTGTATCACCGAGAGGCTACACGGGCGAAGCTAGATCCATTCCTCGTCGTCGTCATCGACAGTGGTCGACGGCTGTGTGATGGTGGCGCTGTCGTCCACCGGGTTGTAGCGGATGATGGTGCCATCGTCGAGCTCGATCACCGGCTTGGACTCCAGCCAGGTCAGCGTCCAACGCCAGGTGCTGGTGTCGACGGCGAGAGCTGTGGAGTCTTCCTCGACGGCGCGCACGGCGATTTCGACAACGTGCGGAAGACCGGTCGGCAGGGTGCCGCCGAGGGTCCACCGGGTACCCAGTTGCATGGTCTAGACGTCGATTTCGTAGGTGACCCAGTCGGTACGCGTGCCAAGCTGGTCATAGAGCACCTGCGCGGTCGCGTTGTCGGCCGCGGTCAGCAGCTGAACCTGGGCGAGTTTGTGCTGTCGGGCGTAGTCCTTGGTGAACTCCATCAACTGGGTGCCGACGCCTTGGCCGCGAGCGTCCTCGGCGACGTAGAGGTCGTCCAGGAACAGTGCGAGGTCACCGCTGAGCGTGCGCGGCACGCTGCGGTAGTGCGCGAAGCCCACGAAGTCACCGTCGTCGTTGACCGCGACGGCGCCGTCGAGGTCGTTGTTCGCGTCGATGATCCAGCTCCAGACCTGCAGGGCTTTCTGGTCGGTTAGTTCGCTCTCGTAGAACGCGCTGTAGCCCTCGAACAGGCCCAGCCAGGCGAAAAAGTCTTTATCGCCCAGCGGGCGCACGGTTACGGACATCTGGTCTCCTAGCTTTCCAACACGGTGGCGAACACGATCTCGGTCACAGCGAGTTCGCTGCCGTCGACAAAGGTTAGTTCTTGAATCCGACCGACCGCTTTGAGATCAGCGGCGGCCAGGGTGAGCAGTGCGATCTCGGCGGGTGCACCGCATATTACTGCGGAATCCACCTCGGACTTCTGCGACGCTTTCGCATCAGTCTTGGCACGACGGATGCCCGTCAGCGCCCGGCTGGCCAAATCAAGCAGAGCGATGTTGCCGGTGGCGACCTCGTCGCTGCCGAGCAGGTCGGCCGCGATCGGCCACGGAGCGGTGTGCACCGAGCCCGCGTTCGACCACGACCACGCCTCTTCGGTCGCGAACGGAACAAACGGTGCGAACAGGCGCAGCAGGGTGGCCAGCGCGGTGCGCAGCGCGGCAACAGCGGATGCCTGCGCCGGGCCGGGCTCGCCGTAGGCGCGTTCCTTCACCAGTTCGAGGTAGTCGTCGCAGAAGGTCCAGAAGAAGCTTTCCGTGGTTTCCAGGGCGCGCGCGTGGTCGTAGTTCTCGAACGCGGTCGTGGCCTGGGCGACTACGGCGGTGAGACCGGCGAGCATGCTCTGGTCGACCGGCTCGGTGATCGGGGCGTCGATGCTGCCGGCAGACATGGAGACGAACTTGCTCGCATTGAGAATCTTGATGGCCAGGCGTCGGCCGATCTTGATCTGCGTCGGGTTCTGCGGGTCGAAGGCCGCGTCGGTGCCTAGGCGAGAGGATGCCGCCCAATAGCGCACCGCGTCGGAGCCGTGCGTTTCGAGCATGTCGGCCGGGGTGACCACGTTGCCCTTCGACTTCGACATCTTCTTGCGGTCGGGGTCCACGATGAAGCCGCTGAGCGCGGCGTGCTGCCATGGGGACGTGCCGTGCTGCTGCTCGGCGCGCAGCAGGGTGGAGAACAACCAGGTGCGAATGATGTCCTGGCCCTGCGGGCGAAGCGAGTACGGGAAGACCAGCTCGAACAGCTCCGGGTCGCGTTCCCAGCCGCCGGCGAGCTGCGGGGTGAGCGAGGAGGTGGCCCAGGTGTCCATGACGTCGACCTCACCGACGAAGCCGCCGGCCTGGCCGCGCTGGCTTTCGGTGTAGCCGGGTGCGGCATCCGATGACGGGTCCACCGGCAGCAGGTCGCGGGTGGCGACGATCGGCTGGTCGAAGACGGGGTTGGCGCCCTCGTCGAGCGGGTACCAGACCGGCAGCGGCACGCCGAAGAAACGCTGGCGGGAGACGAGCCAGTCGCCGGTGAGACCGTTGACCCAGTTCTCGTAGCGCACCTTCATGAATTCGGGGTGCCAGGCCAGCTCGGTGCCGTGCTCGAGCAGGCGCGAGCGCAGCTTCTCGTCGCGAGCACCGTTGCGGATATACCACTGCCGGGTGGAAACGATTTCGAGCGGCTTGTCGCCCTTTTCGAAGAACTTCACCGCGTGCACGATCGGTTTCGGGTCACCGATCAGGTCGCCGCTGGCTTTCAACAGCTCGACCACGGCGGCCTTGGCGCCGAACACGGTCTTGCCAGCGAGTTGCGCATACGCTGCACGCCCGGCTTCGGAGGTGATCGCCTCTGGCACGTCGGCAATGATTCGGCCGTCGAAGCCCATGATCGCGCGATTGGGCAGGTCGAGCTCGCGCCACCAGACCACGTCGGTCACATCGCCGAAGGTGCAGATCATGGCGATGCCTGACCCCTTGTCCTTCTGGGCGAGGTGGTGGGCGAGCACCGGAACTTCGACACCGAACACGGGGGTCGTCACCGTGGTGCCGAACAGGTGCTTGTAGCGTTCGTCATCCGGATGCGCCACCAGGGCCACGCAGGCCGGCATCAGTTCGGGACGGGTCGTCTCGATCTCGATCGTCGTTCCGTCGGGCTTTGCGAACGACACCCGGTGGTATGCGGCCGGCATGTCTTTGTCTTCGAGTTCGGCCTGGGCCACCGCGGTGCGAAAGGTGACGTCCCAGAGCGTGGGCGCCATGGCCTGGTAGGCCTCGCCTCGTTCGACGTTGCCGAGAAAGGCGAGCTGTGAGGTGAACAGGGCTTCCGGGCCGATGGTGCGGTAGGTCTGGGTCCAGTCGACACTCAGACCGAGGGTGCGCCAGAGGGCTTCGAACTGCTTCTCATCTTCTTTGGTGAGGGTTTCGCACAGCTCGATGAAGTTGCGGCGGCTGACGGGCAGCTGATCGGCAGCCTTGGTGCTCTTGCCGTCGCCACCCTCGAACGGCGGCACGAAGTTCTCGGTGTAGCCAAGCGATGGGTCGCAGCGCACGCCGTAGTAGTTCTGCACGCGCCTCTCGGTGGGCAGGCCGTTGTCGTCCCAGCCCATCGGGTAGAAGACGTTCTTGCCGCGCATCCGCTGGAACCGGGCGACGACGTCGGTGTGGGTGTAGGAGAACACGTGCCCGATGTGCAGCGAACCGGAGGCGGTCGGCGGGGGAGTGTCGATCGAGTAGATCGTTTCGCGGGTGGCGTTCTCCCGGGCGAAGCGGTAGGTTCCATCGGTGTCCCAGCGGGATTCCCACTTGGCTTCGAGCCCTTCGAGGGCGGGCTTTTCGGGAACGTTGGATGCGGGGGCGCGATCGGTGTTGGTCATACTTCTCCGGTTCGGTATTCGGCACCGTGTCGATGGTGAGGTGCCTCGTGTGCCCATCTAATCTACCTGATCGGTTCTTTTTCCCCGAACGGGGGCTTCCGGTACGGCTTGTCGGCGTGGGATCAGGCCGACAAGCGGGGCACGGCGGCGAGCAGCTGTGCTGAATACGGATGCTGCGGCTCGGCAAACACGCGCAGCGCTGGACCGAGCTCCACGATGCGGCCCGCACGCATGACCGCGATCTGATCGCTGACGTGCGCCACGACACCGAGGTCGTGTGAGATGAAGACGAGGCTGAGCCCGCGTTCCCGCTGGACGTCGTCGAGCAGGTCGAGCACCTGGGCCTGCACGGTCACGTCGAGCGAGGAGACCGGTTCGTCGCAGATGAGAATCTGGGGCTTCCCGGCCAGGGCACGGGCGATACCGACCCGCTGCCGCTGCCCGCCGGAGAGCTCGAGCGGACGTCGGAGCAGCACCGTGGCGGCGAGGCCGACCTCGTCGAGCAGGGTCGCGAGCCGCGCCGTCGTCTGCGGCGTGCGGCGCTGTCGGCCAAGGCTCAGGGCGTCACTGAGGATCTCGGCGACGCTCCAGCGCGGATCGAACGAGCCGAGGGCATCCTGATAGATCGCCCCAACGCCGGGGCGCAGAGCACGCCGCGTTTTCTCGCGGGCCGTGCTCCAGGGCTGGCCGAACACCCGAACCTCGCCGTGCTCCGGCGTGAGGAGCGCGAGCAGAAGTCGCGCCGTCGTGGTCTTGCCGGAGCCGGATTCGCCCACAATTCCGAGGGTGCTGCCGCGGGGCAGGGCGAACGAGACCGTATCCACGGCGAGCTGCCGGGTACCGTCGGGGTGTCGAAAACTCTTGGACAGGCCGATGGCTTCGAGCACGATGGTGTTGTCGGCGGGAGTCTTTTGAACAGAGTCGATCGCGGTATCGGGAATGTTCGGGGTGTCGGCTTCGCTCAGCCTCGTGCCGCGCGGCTTGTCGGCGGGTATCGCGGCGACCATGCGCCGGGTCTGTTTCTGCTCGGGCCACCCCAAAACCCGCTCGGTACGGCCGGTCTCCACCAGCACGCCATCGTGCAGGACTGCCACCCGGTGCGCGATGCGGCTGACCACGGCGAGGTCATGACTGATCAGCAGCACGGCGGTGCCGGCACCGGTGATCTGCTCGAGCAGCGCCAGGATCTGGGCCTGAACGGTCACATCGAGGGCCGTCGTCGGTTCGTCGGCAATGAGCAGCGGCGGGCTCAGCGCTATCGCCGCGGCAATCAGGGCGCGTTGGCGTTCCCCGCCGGAAAGCTGCCCGGAGAGCTTCTGCACCTGCAACTCGGGGTCTGGCAGACCGACGGCGTCGAGCAACTCGAGCACCCGCTCTGCCCGCGCGGAGGCGCCGAGACCGGTGTGCAGACGGAGGGAGTCGGCGATCTCCCGGCCGATCGGTCGCAGCGGGTCGAGCGAGACCAGAGCATCCTGCAGCACCAGTCCGACGTCCTTGCCGCGGCGGGCCTGCCAGGCAGGCTCGGTCAGGCCGAGCACGCTGTGGCCGCCGAGCTCGAGCCGGTCGGCGCTGACCCGGGCGTTCGCACCGGCCAGACCGAGCAGGCTGCGGGCGGTCACGCTCTTTCCCGAGCCGGATTCGCCGACGATGGCGAGGCACTCGCCCGGCGCGATATCGAAGGATACGCCCCGGACAACCGGTGCGGCTGCGCCGAATCCCACCCGCAGATTACGTACGGACAACGCGGCAGCGCGCTCACTCCGAGATGTGTCGCCGTTCCGGCGTGCCGCGCTCGTGTCTGCCTCGCTCATGCGTGCCTCATTCGACGGTCGATGCTGCGGCCGAGCACAGTGGCGGTGACGGCGGTCAGCACGATGAACAGACCGGGAAAGAAGCTCATCCACCAGGCCGATGTGATGTAGGTGCGTCCGGCCGAGAGCATGGCGCCCCATTCCGCGGTCGGCGGTTCGGCTCCGAGCCCGAGGTAGCTGAGAGTGGCTGCCCAGACGATGGCCTGGCCGATGCCGAGGGTCGCGAGCACGAACAGGGGAGCAAGGGTGTTCGGCAGGATGTGGCGCAGCAGAATCTGCCAGCGGGTGCGTCCGAGCACGGTCGCGGCCTCGACGAAGGCAGCGGAGCGCACCGAGATCAGCTGGGCCCGAATAATGCGGGCATACCCGGGCGCGGTCGACAGCCCGACAGCGATCGTGGCGGTCGCCACGCCGGGGCCGAAGATCAGGATGAACAGCAGGGCCAGGAGCAGTCCGGGAAAAGCGAACAGCACCTCGAGAACTCGGTTCACGGTGAAGTCAACGACGCGGCCGAGCATTCCGGCCAGGGTGCCCAGCACGATGCCGAGCCCCAATCCGATCGCGGTGGCGGCGCCGCCGATCAGGAGCGAGTACTGGGTGCCGTGAACGACCCGGGTGTAGATGTCTCGACCCGATTCATCGGTGCCGAAGCCGTGCGCGCCGGAAGGCGGCTGAAAGGCCGAAAGTGGGTCGATGCCGAGCGGGTCGCCCGGGGCGAGCAGCTGCGGCACCACGGCCGATGCCAGCAGGAACAGGGCGAGCACTGCGGCCGCTGTCTCGGCGACGCCGACGCGTCGTCGTCGACCAGACTGTGCCGCCCGGTCGGGCTGGCCGGCCTGCGCGGCCAGCCCGACCTGCACCTCCAGGTCGCTCATGAGAGGCGCAATCGGGGATCGACCAGACGACTGACGGCATCCGTCAGCAGGGTCATGAGAATGTAGGCGACCGCGACGATCATCACGACGCCGATCACCACGGGAACGTCACGCAGGGTGACCGCGTTCAGCAGGGTGCGGCCGAGGCCGGGGCGAGCGAAAATGGTTTCGACCACGACCGCGCCGCTGATCAACGAGCCGAAGGCCCAGCCGGACAGGCTGATCGCGGGCAGGGAGGCGTGGCGTAGCGCGTGGATCCAGCGCACGCCGCTCTCGCTTTCGCCGCGGGCGCGGGCCGAGAGCACGAACGGGCTCTCCAGGGCGCGGAGCAGGGATTCGCGCATGATCTGGCCGAGAAATCCGGCCAGCGGTATGGCCAGGGTGAGTACCGGCAGCACCAGGCCGAGGGCGCCGCCGGTGCTGATCGGCGGCAGCACGCCGAGCCAGATGCTGAACACGACGATGAGCGAGGTGGCCAGCCAGAAATGCGGCAGCGCTGCCGCGACGATTTCGAGCGCCGACCCCACCCGGGAGGCGATCCGACCGCTTAGGGTAGACCAGGTCGCCAGGGCGAGGGCGAGCAGCCAGGCCAGGGCCAGAGCGTGCACGGCCAGCAGCAGGGTGCCGCCGAGCTGGCTCAGCATGAGCGACCCGACGTCCTGGTTGAGGGCGTAGGACCGGCCCAGGTCGCCGGTTGCGAGCCGGCCGAGCTGGGCGAAATACTGCACGATCACGGGCTGGTCAAAGCCGTACTCGGCGTTGACCGCGGCGAGGGCTTCCGGAGAAGCCTGCGATCCGGGGCCGCCGAGCACGGCCTGGGCCGGGTCGCCCGGAATGAGGCGCACCGCGAAGAAGGTGACGGATGCCACCGCCCACAGTACGAAGACCGCTCCGCCCAGGCGGGCGAGAACGCGTCTCAGCAGGCGCAGCACGGCCCGGCGTCGACCGGGAGCGCTGTCAGAGGCCGGTCGAACCGACCCCGCCCCGGGCCGATCGGGCGGCGCTACCGGTTCAGCCACGTGTCGTAGAGCGTGGGCACGGCCACGGTCGGCAGGGTGCGCAAGCCTATGACGTCGCTGCGCAGCAGGTAGTGGTTCTGCTGGTCGTAGAGCGGCAAGATGTAGAAACCCTCCAGAATGCGGTTCTGGGCGTCGGCGTAGAGCGAGGCGCGCTCGGCGGCATCCGTGGTGCGCGCCGCGGTCGTCAGCAGCTCGTCGATGGCGGGGTCATTGACCTGGGCCAGGTTGGCGAAGTACCCGCTCGGCGCCGGCACGATACTGGCGGAGTGGTACAGAATGCGCAGCACGTCGGGGCCGACCTTGGTGTACGGCGCGCTCACCGCGTCATAGTCGTTACTGGCGAGGGCGGCGTACCAGCTCGAGAGGTCCATCGGGGCCAGCTTGACCTCGAAGCCGGTCTCCTTCGCCGTGGCCTGAATCTGTTCGAACACGCTCTGCTCGGCCGGGATCGACTGGTTCGTGCTCACCGGAAACTCCACGCTCAGCCGCACGCCGTCTTTGATGCGGTAGCCGTCGGCATCCGTTTCGCCCCAGCCGGCCGCCTGGAGCAGCGTAACGGCGGCGGCCGGGTCGTAGTCGAACAGTGCGGGGTTCGAGACGGCGGTGCTCTCTGCGCTCGACAGGGCCGAATACGACCGGGTGGCGGTGCCCTGGAAGAGGCTCGAGACGGCGTCGTCGACGTTGGCTGAGCGGATGAACGCCTCACGAACGCGCACATCGTTGAAGGGGGCCTGACCCGAGTTCAGTTCGATGCGGTTGGAGGCACCGGGTCGCGGAGAGTCGAGCTGCTCGATCGAATCGCTCTGCTTCGCCTGCACGATGGTGTCGGGCTGGGCGTTGTCGATCACGTCGACCTCACCGGACTGCAGGGCGGCGTAGCGGGAGGCGGAGTCGGGGATGAACCGCCAGATGACCTTGTCGAGGTAAGCGGGGCCGGCGTGGGCGGCATCCGCTGGTGGGGAGACGTAGTCGTCATTGCGCACGAGGGTGATCGCGTTCTGCTTCACCCAGCTGTCCACGAGGAACGGGCCGGTACCGACCGGGCTCGCGCAGTTCTCGTCCTGGCTGCGCTCGAGCGCGGTCGGCGATTCCATGGCGAGCCAGGTCTGGGAGAGCGATTCCAGCAGGGCGCTGTCCGGTTCGCTGAGGGTGAAGCGCACCACGGTGGGGGAGACCGCTTCGGTGCCGGTGACCTTACCGAGCGCGAGATAGCCGGTCGACGACAGGGTTGTCGGGTCTTGCAGGTGGACGATATTGGCCTGCACGGCCGCCGCGTCGAACACGGTGCCGTCGGTGAAGGTCACGTCAGAGCGCAGGGTGAAGTCCCAGGTCAGGCCGTCCTCGCTCGGGATCCAGGACTCGGCCAGCCACGGGATGATCGTGCCGGCGGTGTCCCGGGAAACGAGAGATTCCAGGTATTGGGCGCTGACCAGCGCCTGAGGAAAGTTGCCGCCGACGTGCGGGTCGAGGCAGGTCGGTTCGGCGTCGCCCGAGGCATAGGTGAGCGTGCCGCCGGTTTTCGGTTCCCCGACCGGTTCGTTCGAGCCGGCCGGGGTGCAGCCGGCGACGAGCAAGCCCAGGGCAATGATGCCGGTGGTGGCGGCGAGCAGACGACGGGTGCGCCAGGGGTGCCGAAGGGGCATGAAGAATCTCTTTTCCCGGCGGATGCGCGCCGAGTTTGCGTTCACAGGTATGCCTTGCGGGGCACCCCTCAACGTTAGGCTACGTCGGGCCAACGGGGGACAGTCAGTACGCGCATCCGTTCTTCTGCCGACATATCAGTCACGAGCATTCATCCGGTACGATTAAAACGAATGACAGTGACCCGGCCATCACCGGGAAGTCTTCGGAAGAACAGCTGGAAGCCCTCGGGCAGCCAGCTCAGTAGAACCGAACGAGTCGGGCCCGTTACAGCCTGTGAACAAGCGGTCATCCGGCAGTTTCGGGTGGCAAGCGAGGTGGTACCGCGGCGATTTCTCCAGAATCGTTCGTCCTCGTGGAGCAGGGCCCAGTGACCCGTCCCGGTAGGAGAAGCATTTTGTACCCCAAGAGCCGCAATACCCAAAACGGTGCCACACCCGGCGAAGCCATCGTTCCGTCGCCGAATTTTCCGGCCCTCGAGACCGAGGTGCTGGAATTCTGGAAGAACGACGACACCTTTCAGGCCTCCATCGACCAACGCGCCGGCGCCGAGGAATGGACCTTCTACGACGGCCCGCCGTTCGCCAACGGTCTGCCGCACTACGGCCACCTGCTCACCGGCTACGCCAAGGACCTGTTCCCCCGTTTTCAGACCATGCGCGGCAAGCAGGTGCACCGCCGGTTCGGCTGGGACACCCACGGTCTTCCCGCTGAGCTGGAGGCGGAGCGCAAACTCGGCATCACGGACAAAAGCCAGATCGAAGAGATGGGCCTCGCCGCATTCAACGCGGTCGCCCGCGAGTCGGTGCTGGAATACACCAAAGACTGGGAAGAGTACGTCACCCGCCAGGCCCGCTGGGTTGACTTCAAGAACGACTACAAGACCCTCGACATCACCTTCATGGAATCGGTAATCTGGGCGTTCAAACAGCTGCACACCAAGGGCCTCGCCTACGAGGGCTACCGAGTGCTGCCGTACTGCTGGCGCGACCAGACCCCGCTGTCCAACCACGAACTGCGCATGGACGACGACGTCTACAAGATGCGCCAGGACCAGACCGTCACCGTGACCTTCCCGCTGATCGGCGCCAAGGCGGAGACGCTCGGCCTCACCGCCGTGCGCGCCCTGGCCTGGACCACGACCCCGTGGACCCTGCCGACGAACTTCGCGCTCGCCGTTGGCCCCGAGATTGTCTACGCCGTCGTTCCGGCCGGCCCGAACGGTACGCCCGACGCCGAGGTGCTGCGCGAAGGCACCGATACCGCAGCGACTGTGCTCGGTGCCGAATACCTCATCGCCATCGATCTGGTCGGCAACTACGCGAAGGACCTGGGCTACGAGAGTGCCGCCGAGGCATCCGCTGCCGTGTCGCGCACAATTATCGGCAGCGAGCTCGAGGGCGTCAGCTACGACCGCCTGTTCGATTACTACGCCGACGAGTCGGTCTGGGGCACGCAGAATGCGTGGCGCATCCTCGTGGCCGACTACGTCACCACGAGCGACGGTACCGGCATCGTGCACCAGGCTCCCGCTTACGGCGAGGAGGACCAGAAGATCGGTGAGGCCGCCGGCATCCCGGTGATCCTCTCGCTCGACGACGGCGGCAAGTTCCTCAGCGACGTTCCCGACGTCGCCGGAGCGCTCTGGAGCGACGCCAACAAGCCGCTCACCGCGCTGCTCAAGGCCAACGGCCGGCTGCTGCGCCAGGCCAGCTACGAGCACTCCTACCCGCACTGCTGGCGCTGCCGCAACCCGCTCATCTATAAGGCCGTCTCGAGCTGGTTCGTGCGCGTCACCGACTTTCGCCCGCGCATGGTCGAGCTCAACCAACAGGTGAACTGGGTACCCGAGAATGTGAAGGACGGCCAGTTCGGCAAGTGGATCGGCAACGCCCGCGACTGGTCGATCAGCCGCAACCGTTACTGGGGCTCACCGATCCCGGTCTGGAAGAGCGACAACCCCGATTACCCCCGAACGGATGTCTACGGCTCGCTCGACGAGTTGGCCGCCGATTTCGGGGTGCGCCCCACCGACCTGCACCGCCCTTACATCGACGAACTGACCCGTCCGAACCCGGACGACCCCACCGGCCAGTCGACGATGCGCCGCATCACGGACGTGCTCGACGTCTGGTTCGACTCCGGATCGATGCCGTTCGCCCAGGTGCACTACCCGTTCGAGAATCGGGAATGGTTCGAAGCGCACAACCCGGCCGACTTCATCGTGGAGTACATCGGACAGACTCGCGGCTGGTTCTACCTGCTGCACGTGCTCTCCACCGCCCTGTTCGACCGGCCGGCCTTCAAGAACGTGGTCAGCCACGGCATCGTGCTCGGCAACGACGGCCAGAAGATGTCGAAGTCGCTGCGCAACTATCCCGACGTCAATGAGGTCTTCGACCGCGACGGCGCCGACGCCATGCGCTGGTTCCTGATGAGCTCGCCGGTACTGCGCGGCGGCAACCTGGTCGTCACCGAGGAAGGCATTCGAGAGGGTGCTCGCCAGGTCATGCTGCCGCTCTGGAGCACGTACTACTTCTTCACCCTGTACGCGAACGCCTCGGGTACTGACGGTGCCACCGGCTATGAGGCCACCTGGCGCACCGATTCGACCGACGTGCTCGACCGCTACCTTCTGGCCAAGACCCGGGACCTGATCGTGGGCGTCACGGCCGACCTCGAAGCCCTCGACAGCACGGTCGCCGCGGCGCGCCTGCGCGACTTCGCCGACGTGCTCACCAACTGGTACGTGCGCCGGTCGCGCGACCGGTTCTGGGGTGGCGCGGCTTTCGGTGCCACCGAGCACGAAGCCTTCGACACCCTGTACACCGTGCTCGAAACCGTCTGCCGGGTGACCGCGCCGCTGCTGCCCCTCGTCACCGAGCGCATCTGGCAGGGCCTCACCGGCGGTCGCAGCGTGCACCTCGAAGACTGGCCGGACGCCACCCTGTTTCCCGCCGACGAGACCCTCGTCACGGCGATGGACCAGGTGCGCCTGATCAGCAGCACCGTGCTCTCGCTGCGCAAGCAGGCCGGCCTGCGCGTGCGCCTGCCGTTGACCAACCTCACCGTCGTCACCGGCAACACCGCGGCGCTCGGAGCCTTCAGCGGCATCCTGCGCGACGAACTCAACGTGAAGACGGTCACCCTGATCGAGCTCGAAGACGACAGTGCCGCCGCATACGGAGTCACGAGCAAGCTCGTCGTGAATGCCCGCGCCGCCGGTCCGCGCCTCGGCAAGCAGGTGCAGCAGGTCATCAAGGCCGCCCGCGCCGGCGACTGGAGGGAGACCGACGGCCGTGTCACGGCCGGCGGCATCGCCCTGGAACCGAGCGAGTACGACCTGACCCTCGAGGCGAACAGTGACGCCGACGACGGCGGAGCCGCACTCGCCCTGCTGCCCGGCGGCGGATTCACGCTGCTCGCCACGAATACCACGCCTGAACTCGAGGCTGAGGGGTTCGCCCGCGACCTGATTCGCGCCGTGCAGGACACCCGCAAGTCGGCCGGTTTTCAGGTGAGCGACCGCATCCGTCTCGATCTGGTCTTTCAGAGCGAAGCGGATGCCGACAGCTTCGACCTCGCCCTCGGCGTCGACGTCGCGGCGGAAACTCTCGCCACGAGTTTCACAACGCACCGCCCGTCAACCGGCGAATTCTCGGCCGAGCTCCCGTCGGAGTGGCTGGAAGCCCGGGTCGGCGCGCCCGTCGAGCACTACGTTCGCTTTGAAGCCGACCACTATGTCAATCTGGGCGCCGTCATCGTGGCCGTCGCACGCGTGAATGGAGCAATCCTTGTCTGACAACGACAATCCCACTGACGACACCGCTGACTGGAAGAACATCACCGGTCGCGGCGACGACGAGGAGCCGATGAATCAGCCGGCCCCGCTCGACGCCTTCCGCGAAGCCGGAGACGCCGTCTTCGCCGAGCTTCTGCAGCGGGTGGGGGAGGCCCAGCCGCAGCCGCGCCTGGCGCCCACCCGGCGTGCCCTCGACTTTCTCGGCGACCCGCAGGGCTCGTATCCGATCATTCACGTGGCCGGCACCAACGGTAAAACCAGCACGAGCCGCCTGGTCGAGAGCATCGTGCGGGCGTACGGGCTGCGCACCGGCCTGCTGACCAGCCCGCACCTGGTGCGTCTGAACGAGCGCATCGTCATTGACGGCGAACCGATCAGCGACCAGATCCTGGCCGCGAACTGGGCCGATATCAAGCCCTACCTGCAACTCGTCGACACAGAACTCGAAGCTGCCGGGGATGTCCCGCTGACCTTCTTCGAAGCGCTGACCGTGCTGGCCTTCGCCTGCTTCGCCGACGCGCCGGTCGACGTGGCCGTGATCGAGGTCGGCATGGGCGGTGAGTGGGATTCCACCAACGTCGCCGACGGCCAGGTCGCGGTGTTCACCCCGATCGCGCTCGACCACACGCTGCGCCTTGGCAACACCGTCGCCGAGATCGCCCGCACCAAGAGCGGCATCATCAAGCCGGCGGCATCCGTTGTCTCCGCGGCGCAAAGCGCCGACGTGCGGGCCGAGCTGGATCGTGCGGCAGAACTGAGCGAGTCGACCCTGGCCCACGAGAATGAAGGCTTTGAACTGCTTTCGAGCACCGTGGCCGTTGGCGGCCAGGTCATCTCGGTGCGCGGTCTGGCCGGCACATACACCGAATTGTTCCTGCCGCTCTACGGTACCCATCAGGCGCAAAACGCCGCGGTGGCCATCGCCGCCGTCGAATCGTTCCTCGGCGCTGGCAGCCAGGCCCTGGTCGGTGACCTGCTCGCCGAGGGCCTCGCCACGGCGACCTCGCCCGGCCGCCTGCAACTCGTCGGCATCGAACCGACGGTGCTCGTGGATGCCGCGCACAACCCGCACGGAGCGATGGCCCTCGCCGCCGCGCTCGAGGCCTACTTCGACTTCGACGACATCGCCGTGGTCGTTGGAGTCCTCGCCGACAAGGACGCCGAGGGCATCGTCGCGGCGCTCGCCCCTCAGGTCGACCGCTTCTACGTCACGGAGCCGCACTCCGAGCGGGCCGTGCGCATGGACGACCTGGCCGACAACATCGCCAAGTGGACCAGCGACGAGGTCACCTTCCGCTTCGACGATCTGGCCGCTGCGCTCGAGAGCGCCCGCGAGTGGGCGGCCGAGGCGCCCAAACGCGCTGTGCTGGTCACCGGCTCGATCGTGCTCGTCGGCGAAGCGATCACGCTCGCCGCCGCCGGGGAATGGATGGAGAAGTGAGCCTCGTGGCCGACGGCGCTGACGAGTCTGGCGCAGGCAGGTCCGGCGCAGGCCGGTCTCGCCGGTCGTCGGGGCCGCGCTCGGTGAAACGGTCGCTCGCCACGATTTTGCTCGGCTTCGAGACGATCGTTGTCTTTCTCGGTGCCGTCGTCACCCTGGGTCTCGTGTCGGTGGCGACCGAACCCACACCGGTCTCGCCGCTGGCCGTCATCATCGGAGGCGTGTTGCTCGTGCTGGCCATGGTCGGCCTGATCGGACTGCTCCGCTACAGGTGGTCCTACCCGATCGGCTGGGCGCTGCAGGCGATCATCATCGCCACCGGGTTCGTCACCCCGGCCATGTTTTTTGTCGGCGCCCTCTTTGCCGCCATGTGGGCCTACTGCATGATCACCGGCTCTCGAATAGATCACACGAATCCAGATCAACCCAAGGAGATTGCATGAACACCCCGATCGAAGAAACCCTCGTCTTGGTCAAGCCCGACGGCGTTGCGCGCAACCTGACCGGCGAGATTTTGCGCCGCATCGAGGCCAAGGGCTATTCCCTGGTTGACCTGAAGCTGGTTGAACCCGACCGCTCGCTGCTGGCCGCGCACTACGCCGAGCACGAGGGCAAGCCGTTCTTCGAACCCCTCGTCGAATTCATGGAAAGCGGCCCCATCGTCGCCTTCCGCATTGCCGGCAACCGCGTCATCGAGGGTTTCCGAGCCCTGGCCGGTACCACCGACCCGACAACTGCAGCTCCCGGCACCATTCGCGGTGACCTCGGTCGTGACTGGGGTTCGAAGGTTCAGCAGAACCTCGTGCATGGCTCCGATTCGCCCGAATCCGCCGCTCGCGAGCTCGCGCTCTGGTTCGACTAACCAGAGCGTCACGAAAGGCCCCGTCTCGTTTTCGAGGCGGGGCCATTCTGGTTGTGCAACTAAAGACGGTTGAGCACGTCCATGTTGACCTGCGCCACGATGAAGAACACGATGTAGCAGACGATCGTGATGACGAAGATCCAGGAATACGCGGCTCCGGCGAACCGGCGAACGGATGCCCCGCCCGGCAGATTCCCGACCTTGAAGTTGTAGAGGGTCACGGCCAGAAAAGCCGGAATGGTCACCGCCCAGGTCACCATGCACCATGGGCACAGCACATCGAGCACGAAAATGCTCTGGCCGATCAACCAGATCACGAATATGATCGCGGCGAGCATACCGATGTTGAAGCCCACCCAGAACCAGCGGGCGAATCGGGCCCCGGCCAGAATGGCCACGCCGATCGTGATGACCACGCTCCAGGCGGCGAGTCCGATCAGCGGGTTCGGAAAGCCGAGGATGGCGCCCTGTGGGGAGGCGAGATTGGTCGCGCAGCCGATGAGAACGCTGAAGCTGCAGCTCAGTTGAGCGTTCTTGTCTTCCAGCAGGTGGAGCTTGTCGAGCGTGAGCGCGAATGCCGCCGCAAACGCGATGATCCCGGCGATGATCAGGAAAATAGCCAGGCCGGTTGGACGCTGAGAACGCTCTGTCGTTGGCACTCTTGTGATTATGCCACTCGCGCTGCACGGCTTTGTGCGATTACATGCGATAATCGTGGGTAGTCGTTGAGCCGCGCTCAAGCAGACGCCACTGAGCTTAATGAGTCTTAATGAGTACAGAGCTTGCCTGGGCAACAGTCGCCCGGAATTAGGGTCCCACGATCCGAAGTATTTGCAGCCAGAGCACAGTCCCCGAGCACAGTTTCGACCAAGACCGGGGGGCAAAGCCGGTTGCCGCAGTAAAAAATTCGCGGGGTTTTCACGAAGGTGACAACCTCGCACGAGAGAGTAACCGGTGGGTGGCGCGGTCATCCACAGCGGTCAAGGAGCGCACCAGTGATGGTGGAAGACAACGAAAACAAGAAACGCAAGAGCCTGTTCGGCACTCGCAAATCAACCCGGAAGGCGCCGGTCACCCGGTCGACCGCCGCCCCAGCAGCCGAGGCACCCGCAACGCCGGTCGTCGCCGAGCCAGAGCCCGCCAGGGTCACCATCGCGGAGTACAACAACGTCACCGGAGCGCAGCAGATGACCGACGTCACGCCCGATCTCGCCGCCGACGACAAGGCGACAGTACCCGTGCGCCGGTCGTTCTCCCTGCTGTTCCAGGCGCCGGAGATCCTGCCGATGCCGGCGCGCACCGGCATCCGCCAGTCGCACCAGGACGACGACGACGACGAAGAAGAAACCACGACGGTTCGTCGTCGTGCCCGTCGTCGCACCGGCGACGAGAGCCGCTCAGGCACCGACGACCCGGCCAACACCGTCGTCAAGGTGCGCGCCCCGCGCGAACCCGAGCTCATCACCGAACCCCAGCGCATCAAGGGATCCACACGGCTTGAAGCCAAGAAGCAGCGTCGCCGCGACGGCCGTGATGCCGGGCGCCGTCGCCCGGTCATTACCGAGGCCGAGTTCCTCGCCCGCCGCGAGTCCGTCGACCGTCTCATGGTCGTGCGCGCCAAGCACAACAAGATCCAGATCGGCGTCCTCGAAGACGGCGTGCTGGTCGAGCACTACGTGGCCAAGAATCAGGACGCCTCGCTCATCGGCAACGTCTACCTGGGCCGGGTGCAGAACGTGCTCCCGAGCATGGAAGCCGCGTTCGTCGACATCGGACGCGGCCGCAACGCCGTGCTCTACTCCGGTGAGGTCGACTGGGACGCTGCCGCCGAGAACTCCGGCAGCAGCAACCAGGCCCGCCGCATCGAGCTGGCCCTCAAGCCCGGCGACAAGGTCCTTGTGCAGGTCACCAAAGACCCGATCGGTCACAAGGGCGCCCGCCTCACCAGCCAGGTGTCCCTGCCTGGCCGCTACCTCGTTTACGTGCCCAACGGTTCGATGAACGGCATCAGCCGTAAGCTCCCCGACACCGAGCGTGCGCGCCTGAAGAAGATCCTCAAGGAGGTTCTGCCCGACAATGTCGGAGTCATCGTGCGCACCGCCGCCGAGGGCGCCACCGACGAGCAGCTCACCGTCGACGTCAACCGACTGCGCGAACAGTGGGCGCACATCGCGGAGCAGGTCGAATCGGCCCAGGCCCCCGCCGAGCTGCACAGCGAGCCCGACCTGCTGGTCAAGATCGTGCGCGATGTTTTCAACGAAGATTTCCAGCGGATGGTCGTGGCCGGCCCTGACGTGCGCGCCACTATTGAGACCTACCTCAGCCAGGTAGCTCCCGACCTGCTCGAGCGCGTTGAAACCTACGAGGGCGAGGTCGACGCGTTCGACGAGTTCCGCATCTCGGAGCAGATCGAGAAGGCTCTCGACCGCAAGGTCTGGCTGCCGTCCGGCGGATCCCTCGTGATCGACCGCACCGAGGCCATGACCGTCGTCGACGTCAACACCGGCAAGTTCGTCGGCAGCGGCGGCAACCTCGAAGAGACCGTCACCAAAAACAACCTCGAAGCGGCCGAGGAGATCGTGCGCCAGCTGCGCCTGCGCGACATTGGCGGCATCATCGTGGTCGACTTCATCGACATGGTGCTCGAATCGAACCGCGACCTGGTGTCGCGTCGCTTGATCGAGTGCCTCAGCCGCGACCGCACCAAACACCAGGTGGCCGAGGTCACCTCGCTCGGACTCGTACAGATGACCCGTAAGAAGCTCGGCCTCGGCCTGCTGGAGTCGTTCAGTGAAAACTGCGAGGCCTGCGCAGGTCGCGGCATCATCGTGCACCACGACCCGGTGATCAAGCACCGCCAGACCGCGCAGCCGCCGCAGGAGCGCCGACCGCGCGCCAAGGCCGGCAGCTCCGCCCCCAATAACAGTGGCGGCAGCAACGCCTCCAGCACTGGCGGCTCCGGCAGTAACCGGGACAACGGGCACAACTCAGGTCAGCGCGACAGCGCTTTTGACGCGCCGAAGAGCGGCCAGGGCACCCACGGCATCACCGAGGACGCCAAACAGGCTCTCGCACTGATCGCCGCGCGCACCATCACCCGCACCGGCTCGATCTCGATCATTCCGCCCGAAAGCAGGGAAGCGGATGCTGACGCAGCGACCATAGCGCCGGTCACGACCGAATCTGCCCACACCGATTCGGCCGGCACCGTGCAGGTCGGTACCGTGCAGGTCGGTACCGAGCAGGTCGGTACCGAGCAGGTCGGCACCGCACCGGTCGACGCCGAGCACGCCGACACGGCGAACGCCGAGCAGGCCGGACCGGCAGGCGCCGAACCGGCGAGCACCGAGCGTTCACGCGGTCGGCAGTCGCGGTCGCGCGGCCAGAACGCGCGCACCCAGCAGTCGCGGTCCGAGCAGGCCCGCGCCCGCCAGGCCAGCACGGAACTGGCCAACGCGCAGCAGGCCGGCACGGAACTGTCTAGCACGCAGCAGGCCGGCACGGAACTGTCTAGCACGCAGCAGGCCGGCACGGAACTGTCTAGCACGCAGCAGGCCGGCACGGAACTGTCTAGCACGCAGCAGGCCGAGCCCGAGGCATCCGCTGCCCCCGTCACTGAGCAGTTCGTCGCGACGAAAGCAACGGATACCGCACCCCGCACCCGCGGTGGGCGCAGCACCCTCGCAGCCGGAGCGCCGACCGTTTCAACACCGATCGTGCCGACCCCCGCCCCCGACACATCGGAGTCTGTTGACATCCTCGACATTCCGGTGAAGAAGTCCACACGCACCACCCGGCGCCCCAGCAAGCAGGTCACCGACCAGCTGCTGGATTCGGTGCTCGACTCGCTGCCGGAACCGAAACTTCCCGGTCAGGGACGCGCGCGCAGCCGTCGCGTCACGACCGCCGGCGGTTCCGCCGGGCAGGCCATTTTGACCGCAACCGGTTCGGCGACCTCAGCGTCGACGTCCAGCCAGCCGCCGCACGGCGACTAGGCCCAAACAGAAGTCAGACGGTAACGCAATCGGCGGGCAGCTCCCTCTCCTGCGGCGATGGCCTCTCGGCCTCACCGCGGGGGTGTTGGTGGTGCTCGCCGTTTTCGTCGTGCGGGCGCTTTCGCCCGCCTTCATCGACGAGCAGCTGAGCGATTTCCAACTGCCCGACCGGGTGCAGGACACCCTGACCCTGGCGATCAGCGTCATCATCGAGTCGGTGCCGTTCGTATTTCTGGGCATCCTACTCTCGGCGGTCGTGCAGGTTTGGCTGCCGCACGGCGTTCTGGCCCGGCATCTGCCACGCAACCCCATTCTGCGGCGCGCCACGATCTCGCTGCTCGGCATGTTCTTTCCGGTCTGCGAGTGCGGCAACGTGCCGCTCGCCCGCGGATTCATGGTCGGTGGGTTCACCGTCTCCGAATCGATCACCTTTCTGCTCGCCGCGCCCATTCTCAACCCGATCACCATAATCACCACGCACCAGGCCTTCGGCTGGGACGGCCACATTCTGGTCGCGCGGCTGGTCGGCGGATTCCTCATCGCCAACGTCGTAGGCTGGCTGTTCAGCAAGCACCCCGACCCGCAGAGCCTGCTGACGACCAGGTTCGCGGCCGCCTGCGCGGTCGGGTCCACGAGCGGGCACGATCATGCACACCACCGGGAGAGCCGGTTCAGCCAGACCACCGAGATCTTCATTCGCGAAACATCGGTCATCATGCCGGCCCTGTTCATCGGCTCCGCCGTAGCCGCCCTCACCCAGGTGTTCGTGCCGCGGTCGGTGCTGCTCGCGCTCGGCAGCAACCCGGTCTGGTCGGTGCTCGCCATGATGGCGCTGGCTTTCATCGTGGCGGTCTGCTCCAACGTTGACGCGTTCTTCGTGCTGTCGTTCGGCAGTACCTTTCTGCCCGGCGGAATCGTGGCGTTCCTCGTGTTCGGTGCCCTGATCGACGTCAAGATGCTCGCCCTCATGCGCACGACCTTCACCAGTCGCACCCTGGTGCAGATCACGGTCGTGGTGGGCCTCATGAGCGCCGCGCTCGGATTGCTGGTGAACTATGTTGCCTGACCGAAAGCTGTTCGGGGCCCTCCGCTATTGGGCTGAGCGCTGGCAGGGTGTGCTGCTCAGCCTCGTGGTCGTTGTCGCGACCCTGTGGCTGGCCCTGAGCGGCCAGCTCGGCCTCTATATCCACCCTCGCTATTTCGTTTTCACGATCGCCATGGCCGTGGTCGGGCTTGTGCTCGTCGCCGCCGGGTTCGCCCGTCGACGCGGTTTTGAGGTCGAACGCAGCGGTCGGGTCCAAACGACTCTGACCGGGGTCGGAGTCGGGCTGCTGCTGATCATGGGCGTCGCCATGGTCGTGGTCCCGCCGACCACCCTGACCAGCGCCACGGCAACCCAGCGCGAGGTCAATTCCGGCGGGCTCGGCACCGACGACGACGCCGACCAGGCCGCGGCGCTCATCGGCACCGGCGACTTTGAGCAGCTCAGCGTGCGCGAGTGGGTCTCCCTGCTCGCGCAATCCTCCGATCCGGCCTTCTACGCCGACAAAACCGCTCAGGTCACCGGGTTCGTCACGCCTGACGCCAAAGACCCCGATAACGTGTTCTATGTGGCCCGGTTCGTCGTCACCTGTTGCGCGGTCGACGCCCAGCCGATCGGCGTTCCGGTCTACCTGCCGGGCTGGCAGGCCGAGTACAAGGTCGATGACTGGGTGCAGATCACCGGCCGGTTCGAGCTGAGCGTGAGCGCATCAGCGAGCGATCCACTCGCGATCACCCCGGTCGAGATCCTTCCCGTAGACCAGCCGAATGACCCCTATGTCTACTGACCCCTCTGCTGACCTGTTGACCGGGCAACCGCTCCCGGCACGGTCGACCCGCCCATTCCGCCGTACCCTCTGGATACTCGTCGGCGGCCTGGTCGCGGCCTGCGTTGCCCTGGTCGCCGTCAACCTGCTGACCGGCCCCCGGCTCACCGACGTCGACGTCGACACCACCGCCGTGGTCTCTTCCGCAAACGCGCGCCTCGTGCTCGCGACGAACCGTCAGTTGACCGACATCGCCCCGGAGCAGGTGAGTATCGAGCCGTCCGCAGCCTTTCAGGTCACCACGAGCGCGAATTCCGTCGTGATCTCCTTCCCGCAGCCACTCGCCTACAACACCGACTACGCGGTCTCCGTGCAAGGCATTACCGGCACGGCCGTCGACCGAGAATCGACCGTCAGGGCAGCCTTCAGTACGAGCGAACCCTCGCTGTACTACCTCAGTCGCGCGGCGTCGGCCGCCGAAGCCGGCACGCGCGGCACGGACCGCATCCTGCGGACCACGACCGGCAGGGCTGACACCGAGGTGGCCTTCGAGTCGGCGAACATCCAGCAGTTCGTGCCGATGGGCAGCGAACTCGCCGTGGTCACGGTGAACCCCGATCTGGCCAACGCGCTCTATCGCGTTGATGCCGACGGTACCGCCGAAGCTCTCAACCTGCCCGGTGTCGGCCTCGTGCAGGATCTGCAAGCCGCGCCCGGCCAGTCCCTGCTCGGTTTTCGTTTCACCAGCGCAGCGGATGCCGCAGGCCCGCACTACGACAACGTGCTGTTCGTGCTCGACCTGCGCACCAACAATGCCACTGCGGTCCCCGCCCTCGAGGGTGGCCCGCTGAGTGTTACGACCTGGGGATTCATGGCCAATCGCGCCGACATCGTTGCACAGCAATTCGATTCGACCTTGCTGCTGATCAATCCGCTAAACCAGTCCGGCGGCAACCCGCTCGAGAATGAACCCGAATTCGACCCATCGGTACCGCTCGGGCAATTCGCGAACCTCACCGCGTTCGCGCCCGACGGCGTGCGCATCGCCGTGTCGGACCGCGACGGCCAGTACGTGCTTGATCTGTCGCAGGGCACAGAGTCCGCCATCGTGCCGCAGAGCGTGGAAGGCACCACC
The DNA here is from genome assembly GCF_004403505.1 of Cryobacterium sp. TMT1-2-2. Lineage (NCBI taxonomy): Bacteria > Bacillati > Actinomycetota > Actinomycetes > Micrococcales > Microbacteriaceae > Cryobacterium > Cryobacterium sp. TMT1-2-2. The sequence goes on from NZ_SOGS01000002.1 coordinate 88,488, forward strand.
CAGTACACCGCCGAGCTGCGCTTCCTTGCCGGGGGAGCCGGCACGGACTCCGACAGCTACGTGCAGCGCGTCGCCGAGTTCGACGCCGCTACCGGTTCGGTCAGGCAATATCTCTCGCTGGTGCAGGGTGGTGAGGCGCGCACCATCTATGCGCCGGCATCCGCTGACGAAACCATTGTTGGATTCGAGCTCTCGCCGAACGACCAGTTCCTGGCCGTGCAGATCGTGCCGAACCGTGAGACCGAGCGCTCCGACGGATACCCGGTCAATGCTCAGGCAACGGATGCAACGACCCTGTTCGTGAACGTGGCTACCGGCGCGGTGCGCCGCAGCGTGCTCGGCTTCGACGCCACCTGGCAGTAGCCGAGGCTACAGTCCGCGCCGCTCCCGGGCGGTCACACGCAGCCCGCTGGAGCGCAGCCGCACGATCATCTCCCGAAAGCTCACCGGCACGGCCCCGGCGGCCACCAGGTCCGCGTAGCGGCCTTCAGGCACGTCGTAGTGGTCGAGGTCGAAGCCACGCCGGGGAATACCGGCCTGAGCGGCGAAAGCGTGCAATTCGTGCAGATTCGAGTCGCTCACGAGGTGTGCCCACACCGTTCCGTGCGCCGGCCAGCTAGGCTGATCGATAAGTATTGCCATGATCGAAGTCTACGAGCCGCCCTGTGTTTCAGAAGTGGTTCAGACACGCCGTGCCGTTGGTTTGACCACGGGTAGCGGATCAGGTAAAGTCAACCCTTGGTGTGCGTTAGATAAATAAACGCGAATACCAAGGTTTTCTGAGTGCGCTGGGCCAACCGGTCCGTGTACTGCAGTGAATGCAGCAGTCAAGTTTGAGCAGTGAGTTTCCGCAAATTGGAGCCTCAGGCTCCCCAGAGATTGGTACGTAAAGTGGTTTACGCAGTTGTGCGCGCCGGAGGGCGGCAGGAGAAGGTAGAGGTCGGTACCATCGTGACGATGGACCGAATCAAGGCTGACAAGGACGGCAACGTCGAGCTGGCCGCTGTGCTCCTCGTCGACGGCGACAAGATCACCACTGACGGGGCGTCACTGGCCAAGGTCAAGGTCACCGCTGAGGTTTTGAACAACCTTCGCGGTCCGAAGATCGTCATCCAGAAGTTCAAGAACAAGACCGGGTACAAGAAGCGTCAGGGGCACCGTCAGGAGCTCACTCGCGTTCAGGTTACCGGCATCGCCTAGGCCAGAGGAGATAGACAGATGGCACATAAAAAAGGTGCGAGTTCCACTCGCAACGGTCGTGACTCGAACGCTCAGCGCCTCGGCGTGAAGCGCTTCGGCGGTCAGGTTGTCGGCGCGGGCGAGATCATCGTTCGGCAGCGCGGCACGCACTTCCACCCCGGCGTCAACGTCGGCCGTGGCGGCGACGATACTCTCTTCGCTCTCGAAGCCGGCTCCGTGCAGTTCGGCGCCAAGGGTGGCCGCAAGGTCATCAACATCGTGGTTGCAGCCGAGTAGGTTTTTACAGCACAGTATTTTTCGTACACAACGTCAGGGCGGGCTTCGGTCCGCCCTGACGTGTTTGTTCAGCACTTTTTGTAGCACATCGTTCCACGCACGGGTTTCATAGCACCTCGTTTTGAAGCATTTCTTGCGCCACCTGAAAGGGGCACTCCATGGCCACATTCGTTGACCACGTGACGCTGCATTTACGAGCGGGCAATGGAGGAAACGGATGCGTTTCGGTCAAGCGCGAGAAGTTCAAACCTCTTGCCGGTCCCGACGGCGGTAACGGCGGCAGCGGCGGAGACCTCGTGCTCGTGGCCGATCCCAGCACGACCACCCTGCTCGGCTTCCACCGGTCACCGCACCGCAGTTCCGACAACGGCGGCCCCGGCATGGGCGACCACCGCAATGGCCACAACGGCGAGATGCGCGAGCTCATGGTTCCCATCGGCACCGTGGTCAAGGACATCGAGGGCAACCAGCTCCTCGACATGGACGAACCCGGCCTGCGCCTCATCGTCGCGCCCGGCGGCCAGGGCGGGCTCGGCAACGCCGCCCTCGCCTCGACCAAGCGCAAGGCCCCCGGCTTTGCCCTGCTCGGCACGCTCGGCTGGGAAGGCGACGTCTACCTCGAGCTCAAGACCGTAGCGGATGTCGCGCTCGTCGGGTACCCTTCGGCTGGCAAGTCCAGCCTGATCGCCGCCATGAGTGCGGCTCGGCCCAAAATCGCCGACTACCCCTTCACCACGCTGCACCCCAACCTCGGCGTCGTCGAATCGGGTGAGTCGCGCTACACCATTGCCGACGTGCCCGGCCTGATCGAGGGCGCGAGCGAGGGCAAGGGGCTCGGCCTTGAGTTCCTTCGCCACGTTGAACGCTGCACCGCCCTGCTGCATGTGCTGGACTGTGCCACGCTCGAGCCCGGTCGCGACCCGATCAGTGACCTCGACGTCATTCTCGGCGAACTCGACGCCTACCCGGTGCCCGACGGCCAAAAGCCGCTGCTGCAGCGCTCCCAGCTCATCGCCCTGAACAAGATCGACGTGCCGGAAGGCCGCGAACTGGCCGCCTTCGTCAAGGCCGACCTCGAAGCCCGTGGCTACCGCGTATTCGAAATTTCCAGCGTCACCCACGAGGGCCTCAAACAGCTCAACTACGCCCTCGCCGAGGTCGTCGAACAGGGCCGCGCCGAGGCTGCCGCAGCCGAAGCGAAGAAGCCGCGCATCATCATCCGTCCCAAGGCCGTCGATGAGGGCGGCTTCGTCATCAAGGTCGAGGGTGGCACCTTCGGCAACATTTACCGCATTCTCGGTACCAAGCCGGAACGCTGGATTCAGCAGACCGACTTCACGAACGATGAGGCCGTCGGCTTCCTCGCCGACCGACTCGCCAAGCTCGGTATCGAGAATGAGCTGTACAAGTCGGGAGCCATCGCCGGCTCGACCGTCATCATCGGCCCCGGCCACGGTGTCGTCTTCGACTGGGAGCCCACGCTCACCTCCACCGCCGAACTCATCACGGCTCCCCGCGGCACCGACGCCCGCCTTGACGAGCCTAAACGTCGCACCAGCAACGAACGCCGCGAGGAGTACTTCGGCCGAATGGACGCCAAGTCCTCGGCCCGCGCCGAACTCATTCGTGAGCGCGAAGCCGGCATGTGGCAGACCGGCGAGGAGGAACACAACGAAGACGTTCGCCTCGCCGACGTGGAATTGAACTTCTCCACGCCGGCCGACGCCGCCGAGCCCGAAACCGCGCCAGACACCGGCATCGAAACGGATGCCAATGCTGACGAGACTGAGACAGACCCAACGGAAGAAGTACAGAAGTGAGTGGCTTAGCCAGGGACAACGTAGCGGGCGCGAAACGCGTCGTGGTGAAGGTCGGGTCTTCGTCGATCAGCGGCGAGAACTCCGAGCAGATCACCCCACTCGTTGACGCCCTGGCTGAGGCCTACGGTCGCGGCACTGAGGTGGTACTCATCTCCTCGGGCGCGGTCGCCACCGGCATGCCCTTCCTGAACCTTGATGAACGCCCCAGTGACGTCGCCACCCAGCAGGCCGCCGCCGCTGTCGGGCAGAATGTGCTCATCTTTCGGTACCAGGAAAGCCTCGACAGGTACGGCATCGCTGCCGGTACCGTGCTGCTGACCGAGGGCGACGCTCTCAAGGAACCGCACCGAAGCAACACCCGGCGCGCACTGGAACGACTGCTCGACCTGCGCATTCTGCCGGTCGTCAACGAGAACGACACCGTGGCTGTCTATGGCTTGCGGTTCGGCAGCAATGATCGCCTCGCCGCCCTGGTCGCAACCCTCATCCAAGCCGACCTGCTGATCATGCTCAGCGACGTCGACGCGCTCTACACCAAGCCGCCGCACCTGCCGGGCGCTGAGAAGCTCGACTTCATCGCCGCGGACGACCCGCTCGACGGGTTCGAGTTCAGTTCGAGCGGAGCAACCGGAGTGGGCACCGGGGGAGCGAGCACGAAGGTGGTCGCCGCCCGCCTCGCCACCAATGCTGGCACCGCCGTTCTGGTCACCTCGACCGAACTGGCCGCTGCAGCCCTGCGTGGCGAGCACGTCGGCACCTGGTTCGAGCCGACGGCAAGCGAAGAGCGTCGCGCGCTGCTCTGACCGAGCCGGCGCACCAGCTGCGCTAAACTGCCGGTGGTCGCACGGCGCGTCCATTATTCTTGCCGGAGGGCCAGATTCATGTGGGGTTGCACGTCCTTATTGGGGTCAGCGTGAATGGCTTCAGCGTTAATGTAGCCAACCGAAATATCACCCGATGAGGGCGCACTCGCAGCAGGTTGTTCGATCGGCCGCGCGTATCGTGGTCAAGGTGGGCTCCTCGTCGATCAGTGGCGAGAATTCCGGGCAGATCGCGCCCTTGGTCGACGCCTTGGCTGAAGCGCATGCCCGGGGCACCGAGGTGGTTCTGGTGTCGTCCGGTGCCATTGCCATCGGCATGCCGTACCTCCAGCTGCAGGAGCGGCCGACCGACCTGGCTACCCAGCAAGCGGCGGCATCCGTTGGTCAGAATCTGTTGATCTTTCGGTACCAGGACAGCCTCGACCGCTACGACATCGTGGCCGGTCAGGTGCTGCTGACGGCGAGCGACCTCGACAACGCCACCCACCGCGGCAACGCCCAGCGCGCCATGGAGCGCCTGATGGCGCTGCGTATTCTTCCGATCGTCAACGAGAATGACACCGTAGCCACCCACGAGATTCGATTCGGCGACAACGACCGACTGGCCGCCCTCGTCGCCACCCTGATCGGTGCCGACCTGCTCGTGCTCCTCAGCGATGTGGATTCCCTCTACACGTGCCCGCCGGACCTGCCCGGTGCTGAGCGCATCAGCCACGTGGCATCCGGTGACCCGTTGGTGGGGATGGAATTCGGCGCGACTGCCGTCAACGGGGTTGGCACCGGGGGAGCGAGCACCAAGGTGACGGCGGCGCGCATCGCGGCCCAGGCCGGAACCGCCGTGCTGGTCACGGCGACCGGGTTGGTGGCCGAGGCGTTGCGCGGGGATCCGGTGGGAACCTGGTTCGAACCGTCGCCAGCACCGTCAGCACTGCGTATTTCCTGAGAGCCGAGAATAGTCTCATGGTTCGCCTCCCGTAAACTAGGTTCATGTTGCAGTCTCTGAACGATGTAGCCCAGCTCACGCCCACCCTCGAGGCCGCTCGCGCCGCCTCCCTGCCGCTCGCTTCAGCGCCGACAGAGCTAAAGAATAAAGCGCTGAAATTGATTGCGCAATCGCTGCGCGACCACGCCGCGCAGATCGTGACGGCCAACCAGGTCGACCTCGCTGCCGGCGCCACCAACGGCCTCAGTGCCGGACTGCTCGACCGGCTCAAGCTCGACCCGCCGCGCATTATGGCCCTCGCCGACTCCGTCGACCAGATCGCGCTGCTGACCGACCCGGTCGGCCAGGTCGTGCGCGGCAGCAGCCTGCCCAACGGCATCAAAATCAGCCAGGTGAGTGTTCCCTTCGGCGTCATCGGAGTCATCTACGAAGCTCGCCCGAACGTCACCGTCGATCTGGCCGCCCTCGCCTTGAAAAGCGGCAACGCCGTCGTGCTCCGCGGTGGTTCCGCTGCCGAGAACAGCAACCGAGTACTCATCGACCTGGTGCAGGCGGCGATCACCGACGCCGGACTCAACCCTGATTCGGTGCAGACCATCGATCCCTTTGGTCGGGCCGGCGCGACCGAGCTCATGAAGGCTCGCGGCTACGTCGACGTGCTCATTCCCCGTGGCAGCGCCAAGCTGATCCAGACCGTGGTTCGTGAGTCCCAGGTGCCGGTCATCGAGACCGGTGCCGGCGTCGTGCACGTCTTCCTCGATGAGACGGCTACCAAGCAGTGGGCGATCGATATCGTGTACAACTCCAAGACGCACCGTCCGAGCGTCTGCAATGCCCTGGAAACCCTGCTCGTACACCGCAGCGCAGCTGAACGCTTGCTTCCCGATGTGTTGGACAAGCTCACGGCGTCCGGTGTCACCATCCATGCGGATGCCCGCACCCGCGCGCTCTATCCGGCCGCTGTCCCGGCGACCGACGATGACTGGGGCACCGAATACATGAGCCTCGACATTTCGGTGGCGATTGTCGACTCCCTCGATGAGGCCATGGACCACATTCGTCGCTATTCAACCGGGCACACCGAGTCGATCATCACCAACGATCTGCAGAACGCTGAGCGCTTTCTGAACGAGGTCGATTCGGCCTCGGTCATGGTCAACGCCTCCACTCGCTTCACCGACGGCGGAGAATTCGGCTTCGGTGCCGAGGTGGGTATCTCCACCCAGAAGCTGCACGCTCGTGGGCCGATGGGTTTGCCAGAGCTGACCAGCACAAAGTGGATCGTGCGCGGCACCGGCCAGGTACGCGCGTAGTTTCACACGCGGGTGCCGGTCAAGTGCGCCGGTCAAGCTAGAATGAGGCGACGGCGTGAGCCGTCAGGCGCGCGACCCGTCGCGGCCAACTGGGGCCGCGCCCGACTGCGCGGCGCGTGAATGGAGAACCGATGTCTTTTGTGAGTGCCGTGCTAACCGAGGTCGAGCACATCGCCTTGCCGTTGCCGCTCATCGTCTACCCGGTGGTGGCCGCCGTGTTGTTCCTGGCCCTCGGCGTCGTGCTGTGGAGCTTTCGTGATGTGTCCAACCGCCACAGCGGCAAGGCTGACGCCTACGCCGCCGCGCATGGCGGACACGGTGGTACCACCGGCACCGGTGGCCACTAGAAGCCTGATCTTAACGTGACAGTTCGTCGCCTTCGCATCGGCGTGATGGGCGGAACGTTCGACCCTATTCACCATGGGCACCTCGTCGCCGCCAGCGAGGTGGCACAGAGCTTCGACCTCGACGAGGTGATCTTCGTGCCCACCGGGCAGCCGTGGCAGAAAAGCGGCGTCACCCGCGGCGAACATCGCTACCTGATGACGGTGATTGCGACCGCGTCCAATCCGCGGTTCACGGTGAGTCGGGTGGATATTGACCGGGTCGGCCCGACTTACACCATTGATACGCTGCGTGATCTGCACGAAGAACGTCCGGATGCCGAATTGTTCTTCATTACCGGAGCGGATGCGATCACCCAGATTCTCGGCTGGAAAGACGTGCGTGAACTGTGGCAGCTGGCACATTTCGTGGCTGTGAGTCGCCCGGGCCATGAGCTGAGCGTTTCGGGATTACCGAACCAAGACGTAAGCTTGTTGGAAGTTCCGGCACTGGCTATTTCGTCCACTGACTGCCGGGCACGGGTCAATCGGGGATTCCCGGTCTGGTATCTGGTCCCCGACGGGGTCGTCCAGTACATCTCAAAGCATCATCTGTATCGGAGTGTGGCATGACGTCGGGAGACCCTCAGCCGCTCAGCCGACGTCAGGCGCGCGAACTCGCCCGCGAACAGGGTGACGAAGCTGCCGCGGTGTACGACGCAATCCCGACCCTCGACGTTCCGGTGCTGGTCCCCGCCGCGCTTCGCCCGGCATCGTTTGCTCCATCGGCACAGACCTCGACATCACGGCGAACGAGCCGGAACCACACGGCTCCCGATCCGAAAGAGCTTCAGGACACCGTCGATAAAGTTCCAACCCCGGGTGCAGCCGAGCCCGACCCGTCGGTTCCGGCATCGCACACCCTGAGTCGCCGGGAATTGCGCGCACTGCACGCACGTGAAGACGAGGAACGGGCTCTCAATACTGGGGACCTCACGACCCCCTCCGATCAGCCCGCCGACGCTGAAACTACTGCTGCTGGGCCGGTTGACCCTGAGCTGGTCGAGGCCGAGCTGATCGAGCCCGAGCCCACCACGCCGGTCGCCGTCGACCCGGTCGAATCCGAGCAGATGTACGCCGAGCCGATCGTGGCCGAGCCGATCGAGGCGCCGGATCCGACCATCAGTGACAAGACCGGATGGATGCCGCCGATCGGACACTGGTCGGTCGATGCGGATGCTCCGCGCGTCGACGTATCGCAGCCTGACCAGTCGCTCGACGAACTGATCAACCGTGGTATCGGGGCCGGGGGCATTCCCACCACCACGAACGCGCTCATCCTGCCGTCGATTCCCCACCAGCCGAGCAGCGTGAGTCCCATCTCCAATACGGGCGAGATCATGATCACGGGGTCATTCGACCTGCCGCGCAGTCTTGGCTCGACCGGCGCCCACCCGAATCTGTTCGATTCGTCCGAGATGGACCACCTGATGGACCAGCTCGACGCCGATCAGCTAGGCGGGGACTCGGCCCCGGTCAGTGCGAGTCGCGCCGTGAGCACGCACGCGTCTACCCGCGGGATGTTAACCCCGCCCAAGAATCAGCGTGCCTCACTTCCCACCGTTTTGGTCATCGCCACGGCCGCACTGGCCGTGAGTGTTCTGGCGCTCTTCGTGACCGGCTACCTGCTGGGTCTCTTCTAGTGCCCCGCGCCATGCATCCGTGTCTTTCCTTCCTCGCGGGCCTCTTCGGCTCGCTCGTTTCCCCTATCATCGCCACAAGCGCATTCGCGCCTCGCGGCACAATCTCAAGGATTCATTCATGACCACGTCACCCCACGCCCTCGAGCTGCTTGCCATCGCCGTCGCCGCCGCCGACTCCAAGGGAGGCGAAGATCTCGTTGCCCTCGACGTCTCCAACCCGCTTCCCCTCGCCGACATCTTCTTCATCGTCACTGGTCGGTCGGAGCGCAACGTTGTAGCCATTGCCGGCGAGATTGAAGACAAGCTGATCGAGGCCGGCCACAAGCCGCTGCGGCGCGAGGGACGCGCTGCCGGCCGCTGGGTGCTCGTTGACTTCGGTGACCTGGTCGTGCACGTTTTTCACGAAGAAGAGCGCCAGTACTACTCCCTGGAGCGACTGTGGAAGGACTGCCCGGTGATTCCGACCGGGATTCCCGCCAAAGTGACGTCAAACGAGGCCGCCGATGAGGCTGCCGACGAGGTCGCGGAGTAGCTTCGGTTTCGCAGATCCCAATCTGTGTTGTAAGCTAACAAAGTTGTTTCGGAGCAATTCGAAACAACAATCTGGGTCCGTGGCGCAGCTGGTAGCGCACCTGCATGGCATGCAGGGGGTCAGGGGTTCGAATCCCCTCGGATCCACCAAATATGAAGTAGCCCCGACATTGTCGGGGCTATTTTTTTGTGATGCGTCGTGTAAAAGTTGTGAATGCAAAAGAAATACCGCGTGGCGGGTATCGGAAAAGGAGTTCGGCAGCCATAATTCGTTAGTGGTTATCGCCACACGCGAATGTATCCATCCCGAATGTATTCGACACCTCATTGGAGAATCTCAGAATGAAGAAGACCACGGTTCAGCTGCTGGATGACCTTGACGGCACCGTTATTGAAAATGGCTCCGGAGCAACCGTTTCCTATGCTTTCGAAGGGGAATCGTACGAGATCGATCTGTCCGCCGAAAACCTCGCTGAATTTCGCGCCGCGATCAAGCCATACACAAATGTTTCCCGACGCGTTGGCTATGTGCCCGCTAAGTCACGCGGTACCAGTTCGGCCGGTTCGGACCGGGCCGAGCTCCAGGCCATTCGTGCCTGGGCTGCCGCCAACGGCGTTGCCGTATCCGACCGTGGGCGCATTGCCGGCACCGTGCGCGAGGCCTATGCCAGGGCGCAGGCCTAGCAGAGCCCGAACAGACCATTACTCTGGATCAGCGGTGTCCCTGCCTGAGCGAGGGCACCTATGTCGTCTGTTGCGGCCGCTTTCACAGCGGTGCTGCGGTGCCGCCGACGGCCGAATGGCTCATGCGATCTCGGTATAGCGCCTTCTGCCGGGGTGAGGCGCAGTATCTGCTTCAGACGTGGCATCCGTTGACCCGACCGGAATCACTCGAACTGGACCCGGCGATAACTTGGCGACGGCTCGATATCGTGCGTACAGAGCGCGGTGGTTTACTCGATAGTGAGGGCGTCGTGGAATTCGCAGCGCACTATCGTGAAAACGGCATAGCGGGTCAGCAGAAAGAAGTGAGCCGCTTTCTCAAGGTTGACCGCCAATGGTATTACCTCGATGCCGTTCCAGACAGCCTGAACTCCAGATAGCCACTTCCAGCCGCATGGCCGGGATGGAATCTCAGAGGGCGCGTCACCGCGGTCGATATCGGGCGGCCACCTCCCAGAAATCTGGCTTAGATTGGGTAGATGTCTGAGCATCTCTCCCGCGATATCGCCAGTGGCAGTGACCCGCGGCATCCGGTGCGGCGGGCCCTGCGACGAGCTCGCGCGTGGGTTGACGGGCACCCCTATTTACTCTTCGCCTATCGCCTCGGGGTCGGGCTGCTCGGCACAGTGATTGTTGTTATCGGCATTATTCTGATTCCCCTGCCTGGGCCGGGGTGGCTGATCGTCTTCCTGGGACTCGCCGTGCTCGGAACGGAATTCGCTTCAGCGCGTCGGCTCGGCGGGTTCCTCAATCGGATTGTCACGCGGGTCTGGGCCTGGTGGCGTTCGCGTCGCGACCGTCCGGTGGCCGGCTGATCTGACCGCAGGCGCGCTCAGCGAGCGGTCAGAAACAGCGCGGCCAGCAGCGCGATGTAGACGATGACGAAAATTGCCGGCGTGACGAATCGCACGACATTGACCCAGGGCGCCATGGCCACGATGCTCCGGGTGAGCGCGCTGGGCGTCTCCAGGCCACGCAGGTCGGTGATGACGGCGAGGCCTTCATTGGCCGCGGCGATCTGGGCCAAAGCTCCGAAAATGCCCGAGGCTAGCAGGATGCCCGCCGCGGCGATGCGCACGGAGAGCTCTGTCGTGCCGAGGCCCAGGGCGAGAAAGCCCACGATGGCCGTGAGCAGGAAGGTCGGCGCGGCCTGGGACGCGATGATGTGTCCGCGGGCTTTCACCCAGGCAGTGATGAGCTCGGATTCGGTCATGGCTGGCTCCATTCTTCGGGTGCCGCACGGCACCTGGCTCTATTCTGGCCGCTCCGGCAGATCGTACGGTTCTTTCAACCGTGCGAGTCTGGGTGAAACGGAATAACAGCGGCCGGGCCAAGGTTCCACCGGTGTATGCATGTGCATAGAAAAGACTCGTTCTGAGAGGCTGTACCCGCGTGACGCACAAACTTGAACTGGGACTCGATACCTTCGGTGACGTCACCTTCGACGCCGATGGGCGGCCGCTGGCTCAGCCACAGGTGCTGCGCAACGTCGTGGCCGAAGCCGTGCTGGCCGACCAGGTCGGCCTGGATTTCTTCGGCATCGGCGAGCACCACCGCGCCGATTTCGCGGTGTCAGCACCCGAAGTGGTGCTCGCCGCGATCGCCGGCCAGACCAGCCGGATTGGACTGGGCTCAGCCGTGACCGTACTCAGCTCCGACGACCCGGTGCGGGTCTACCAGCGCTTCGCCACGCTCGACGCCCTGTCGTCTGGACGCGCGGAGGTCATTCTCGGGCGCGGTTCGTTCACCGAATCCTTTCCGCTGTTCGGCCTGGATCTCGGTGACTATGAGCAATTGTTCGAGGAGAAGCTCGAATTGTTCACCGAACTGCTCAAAGAACAGCCGGTGACCTGGTCCGGTCAGACCCGGGCAGCCCTGAACGACCAGACCGTGTTTCCGCCGACCGAGTCCGGAGCGATCAAGACCTGGATCGGTGTGGGCGGCAGCCCTGAGTCGGTCATTCGCGCCGCGCACTACGGTCTGCCGCTCATGCTCGCCATCATCGGCGGTGCGCCGCTCGCCTTCGCGCCTCTCGTCGACCTCTACCACCGCGCCCTGGCGCAGTTCGAGAAGCCCACGCTGCCGATCGGTGAGCACTCGCCCGGCTATATCGCCGAGACGGATGCTCAGGCTCGCGACGAAATGTGGCCGCACTACGAGGCGATGCAGAACCGCATCGGTCGGGAGCGCGGCTGGGGCCCGGCTACTCGGGAACGTTTCGAGCAGGATGCCGGCCCCGACGGCGCCGTGTTCGTGGGTTCACCCGAGACCGTGGCCACGAAGATCGCCACGGTGGTGCAGGGACTCGGGCTCAGCCGGTTCGACCTGAAGTACAGCATCGGCACGCTCCCGCACGAGAAATTGATGAACAGCATCGAGCTCTTTGGTATTCGGGTCGCACCGCTCGTGCGCGAACAACTCGGCTAAGCCTGCCCGGAGCGGCTCGGAAGACCGGATATGTCGGCGGATGCCTGTAGCGTATTCTCCAAGCGCGAGTCGGTCATCCGTCGGCGCTGTCTTGTCGCCTCTGTCGCACCTGACCGTGTCCCATCTTCATCCCGAGGAGTCTCATGGAAACCTGGCCCGGAACCGCCTACCCCCTTGGCGCTACGTTCGATGGGAGCGGTACCAACTTCGCCCTGTTCAGCGAAGCCGCCCAACGTGTCGAGCTGTGTCTTATCGACGAAGACGGCGGTGAGACGAGGGTCGACGTGTGGGAATCATCCGCTTTTATCTGGCATTGCTACCTGCCGCTGGTGCAGCCGGGGCAGCGCTACGGGTATCGGGTGTACGGCGACTACAACCCGGCGGCCGGTAGCCGAGCCAACCCGAACAAGCTGCTGCTCGACCCATACGCCAAGGCCACCACGGGGGCCATCGACTGGGACCCGTCGCTGTTCTCCTACGATTTCGACGACCCGGATTCGGTGAACGACGAGGACTCCGCCTCGCACATGATGCTCGGCGTCGTCGTCAACCCGTTCTTCGACTGGACCGGTGATCGATCCCTCCGCACCCCCTACAGCGAGTCTTTCATCTACGAGGCACACGTGAAGGGCCTGACCAAGCTGCAGGAGTCCGTGCCCGAAACCCAGCGCGGCACCTACGCGGGCCTGGCGCATCCGTCGGTGATCGACCACCTGCAAAAGCTCGGTGTGACTGCCATCGAGCTGATGCCGGTGCACCAGTTCGTCAATGACGGCACCCTCGTGGAGCAGGGGCTCGGCAACTATTGGGGCTACAACACGATCGGATTCTTCGCGCCGCACAACGCGTATTCCTCGACCGGTGACCTCGGCCAGCAGGTGCAGGAATTCAAGGGAATGGTGCGCAGCCTGCACGCCGCGGGCATCGAGGTCATTCTCGACGTGGTGTACAACCACACCGCCGAGGGCAACCACATGGGTCCGACCCTGTCGTTCAAGGGCATCGACAACGAGGCCTATTACCGCCTGATGGACGACGACAAGCGCTACTACATGGACTACACAGGGACCGGCAACACCCTCAACGTGCGGCACCCGCACGTGCTGCAGCTCATCATGGACTCGCTGCGCTACTGGGTGCTCGAGATGCACGTCGACGGCTTTCGGTTTGACCTGGCCAGCGCCCTGGCCCGCGACCTCTACGAGGTCGACAAGCTCTCCACCTTCTTCGAGCTCGTGCAGCAAGACCCGATCGTCTCGCAGGTCAAGCTCATCGCCGAGCCGTGGGACGTCGGCCCCGGCGGCTATCAGGTCGGCAATTTTCCCTCCCAGTGGTCGGAATGGAACGGCAAGTACCGCGATACTGTGCGTGATTTCTGGCGGGGGGAGCCATCCACTCTCGGCGAATTCGCCTCCCGCGTCGCCGGATCGGCCGACCTCTACGAGCACTCCGGGCGCCGTCCGATGGCGTCGATCAACTTCGTCACCGCGCATGACGGCTTCACCATCGCCGATCTCGTGTCGTACAACGAGAAGCACAATGACGCCAACGGCGAAGACAACAAAGACGGCGAGTCGCACAACCGCTCCTGGAACTCGGGCGTCGAAGGTCCCAGCGATGATCCGGAGATTCGTGGGTTGCGCGCGCGGCAGGCACGCAACTTCATTGCGACGCTGCTTTTGTCGCAGGGGGTTCCGATGCTGCTGCACGGCGATGAGCTGGGCCGAACCCAGCAGGGTAACAACAACACCTACGCGCAGGATTCCGAGCTGACCTGGGTGCACTGGGACGAAGCGGATGTGCCGCTGATCGAATTCACGGCGGCCGTTTCCCGCCTCCGCCGCGAGCACCCGACGTTTCGGCGCAGTCGCTTCTTCGACGGTCGCCCCGGTAACCGCGTCGCGGGCGAATCGCTGCCCGATATCGTGTGGCTGGGCACCGATGGTGAACCGATGGCGTCGGAAGACTGGGACGAAAACCTCGCTCGCACGGTCGCCAAATTCCTCAACGGCAACGGAATCCGTGAGCGAGACGTGCGCGGTCAGGACGTCACCGACGACAACTTTCTGCTGTTGTTCAACGCCGACGCCGAAGACGTCGAATTCACGCTGCCACCCGACGAATATGCCCCGGCCTGGGAAATTGTGGTCGACACCGCCGGTGAGGGGGCCGATTCCATCGCTCGTCCGGCCGGAGCCATCCAGACCGTGGCCGGTCGTTCCCTCGTGGTCCTGCGCGCCTATCACGAACCCGAAGTTGCACCGGATCACTCCGTCGCCGCGTCACTGGCCGGTGCCACCGGTCTGATCACGCTGCCGGGCCACAGCTGAGGGCCGTTCGGTGACCCTTGACGCAGATCTTTTCGTGACGGTGCCCGTCGTCGCGCCGTTGTCGACCTACCGCCTGCAGATCACTGCGGGTTTCGACCTTGACGCGGCCGCAGGGATCGTCGATTACCTTCGCGATCTCGGTGCCGACTGGGTCTACCTGTCGCCGCTGTTGACGGCCGAAGACGGATCGGAGCACGGCTACGACGTCGTCGACCACTCCCTGGTCGACCCAGCACGCGGCGGGGCGGATGCCTTGGGTCGCCTGGCCACTGCCGCGCATCGGGCCGGGCAGGGCGTGCTCGTGGACATCGTGCCCAACCACGTGGGCGTGGCCACGCCGCGGCAGAATCCTTGGTGGTGGGACCTGCTGCAGAACGGCGAACAGTCACGGTACGCCGAAGCCTTCGACGTGGACTGGGAGTTCGGTAGCGGCAGAATCCGCATTCCGGTGCTCGGTGATGATCAGGGCGGCGATAGCCGCGGCGAGCTCGACCGGCTTGAGCTGGTCGACGGCGAGCTGCGCTACTTCGACAACCGGTATCCGCTGGCGGCCGGAACCGCCGACGACGGTGCCAGCCCGGCCGAGGTGCATGATCGCCAACACTATGAGCTCGTGAACTGGCGCCGCGCTGACGCGGAGCTCAACTATCGGCGCTTCTTCGCCGTGAACAGTTTGGCCGGCATTCGGGTCGAGGTGCCGTGGGTGTTCGAAGAGTCGCACCGCGAGATCGTGCGCTGGGTCAAGGACGGCCTGGTTCAGGGCCTCCGGGTGGACCACCCCGACGGCCTCGCGGACCCGGCCGGCTACCTCGAAGCCCTGCGCCGCGCCACCGACGGGGTGTACGTGCTGGTCGAGAAGATTCTCGAGGGTCCGGAACAACTTCCGTCGAGCTGGGCGACGGCCGGGACGACCGGGTATGACGCCCTCGCCGACGTGGACCGGGTGCTCGTCGATCCGGCCGGTCAGCCTGCCCTTGACGCCCTGGAATCACGGCTGCAGGGCGACTCCGTCGCTTGGAACGATCTGGTCTTTCGCAACAAGCGTGCGGTGGCCGACGGCATCCTTCGCTCGGAAGTGCTGCGCATCGCCCGTCTGGTACCGAACGACGAGGGGACCGACACCACCGCCGACGCCGTGGCCGAACTGCTGGCCTGGTTTCCGGTCTATCGCTCCTACCTGCCCCTCGGCCAGGGCCACCTGCAGGAGGCGGCGGAGCGGTCGATCACGCACCGCCCGCACCTGGAGGCCGAGATCGACCGGCTGCTGCCGCTGCTGGGAGACCCGGGGCATCCGGCGGCCGTACGTTTTCAACAGACTTCGGGCATGGTGATGGCGAAGGGTGTCGAAGATCGGGCCTACTACCGGTTCGGTCGGCTGACCTCGCTCAACGAGGTGGGAGCCGACCCCGACGAGTTTGCGGTGACGGTGGCCGAGTTTCACGACCGGCAGCGCGCGCGCCAGGCGGGCTTTCCGCGGTCGATGACGACGCTGTCCACCCACGACACCAAACGTGGCGAAGACGTGCGCGCCCGTATCTCGGTGCTCGCCGAGATTCCCTCCGAGTGGGAGGCCTCCCTGGACCAGCTGCGGGAGGCGCATCCGCTCGGGGACGCACCGTCTGAGAACCTGCTCTGGCAGGCAATCGTCGGCTCCTGGCCGGCCAGCCGGGAGCGACTCGCCGCCTACGCGCTCAAGGCGGCGCGCGAGGCCGGAACCATCACCACGTGGACAGAGCAGAACGCCGAATTCGAAGCGAAACTGGGGGACCTCGTCGCTTTCGCTACCAGCCCGGGGTCTACCCACGATCTGATTGCTGCGCTGGTCGAGCGGATGCAGCAGGCCGGCTGGAGCAACTCGCTCGCGCTCAAACTGCTGCAGCTGACCATGCCGGGCGTTCCCGACGTGTACCAGGGCAGTGAACTGTGGGAGACCTCACTCGTCGACCCCGACAACCGTCGCACGGTCGACTACACGCAGCGCCGCGAGTTGCTGACCCGCATCGACAGCGGATGGCTTCCCGAGGTAGACGAGACAGGTGCCGCCAAGCTGCTGGTCACCGCCCGGGCCATGCGGCTGCGCCGCGACCGGCCGGACCTGTTCACCCGCTACGCCCCGGTTCCGGTTTTCGGGTCGGGCGCGAGCCACCTCGTGGCGTTTGATCGCGGGGGAGCGATCACCCTGGCCACCCGATTGCCGATCGGGCTGCAGGAGGCGGGCGGTTGGGGAGACACGACGATTGCTGTGGCGGGGCGCGCCTATATCGATCTGCTCACGCAGGAGCGCTTCGAGGGCCCGAACCTCGACGTCGCCCAGGTGCTCGCGCACTACCCGGTGGCGCTCCTGGCGGCCGTCGATGACCGAAATCCCGTCACTACCCACACAGGACGACACGCATGAACGATCAGAAATTTGCCGTCTGGGCTCCTGACGCGCACGCCGTGCAGGTGCAACTCGGCCTCCGCCAGCTCGAGCTCACGGCGCGCGACGACGGGTGGTGGGAGCTGCCGGCATCCGCTCAACCACCGGTCACCGGACCGATCGACTACGGATTCATCGTGGACGGGCGCGGACCGTTCGCCGACCCCCGGTCGCGGCACCAGCCGGCCGGGGTGCACGCCCTCTCGCGCACCTTCGACGCCTCGGCCCACGTCTGGCAAGACGCCGACTGGACCGGTCGCCAGCTCGCCGGCGCCATCATCTACGAGCTGCACGTGGGAACCTTCACGCCCGAGGGCACCTTTGACGCGGCCGCGAGCCGGCTCGATCACCTGCATTCGATCGGCGTCGATTTCATCGAGCTGCTGCCGGTGAACGCGTTCAACGGCACGCACAACTGGGGCTACGACGGCGTGCTCTGGTACGCAGTGCACGAGGGCTACGGCGGCCCGGCCGGGTACCAGAACTTCGTCGACGCCTGCCACCAGCGCGGCATCGGCGTCATCCAGGACGTCGTTTACAATCACCTGGGGCCGAGCGGCAACTACCTGCCCCAGTTCGGCCCGTACCTCAGTGAGGCGGCCGGTAACACCTGGGGCTCGTCCCTCAATCTCGACGGTCCGCACTCCGACCCGGTGCGCCGCTACATTCTCGACAATGCACTGATGTGGCTCGGCGAATACCACGTCGATGGGCTGCGCCTCGACGCGGTGCACGCCCTGCGCGATACCAGCGCCACCCACTTGCTCGAGCAGCTCGCCGTCGAGGTCGCAGTGCTCAGCGCCGAAACCGGCCGGCCGCGCACCCTGATCGCCGAATCCGACCTCAACGACCCCCGGCTCGTGACGCCGCGCGAGGCCAACGGCTACGGTCTCGACGCACAATGGAGCGACGACTTTCACCACGCCGTGCACGTCGCCCTGACCGGCGAAACGACCGGCTACTACGCCGATTTCGAACCCCTCAACGCCCTCGCCAAGGTGCTCACCCACGGGTTCTTCCACGACGGCACCTACTCGAGCTTTCGCGAGCGCACGCACGGCCGCCGCATCGACCTCGAGCGCATGCCCACCTGGCGGCTGGTCGTCGCCTCCCAGAACCATGACCAGATCGGCAACCGTGCCGTCGGCGACCGGTTGAGCGAGCAGCTCGATACCGGCCAGCTGGCCATTGCCGCCGCGTTGACCCTGCTCGGGCCGTACACACCGATGTTGTTCATGGGCGAAGAATGGGGAGCCAGGACACCGTGGCAGTTCTTCACCTCGCATCCCGAACCGGACCTCGGCGCCGCCACGGCCCGTGGTCGCATCAACGAATTCGCCCGCATGGGCTGGGATCCGGCGCTGGTTCCCGATCCCCAGGACGCGAAGACCTTCGAGCGCTCAAAGCTCAACTGGAACGAAGCCGCCGAACCACAGCATGCTCGCCTGCTTGGGTTCTACCGCGACCTGGCCGCTGTGCGCCGCACCCGCCCGGACTTCACCGATCCCCGCTTCGACCAGATCGCCGTGGAATTCGATGCGGCAGCCGGCTGGCTGCGGCTGCACCGTGGCAGCACCCAGATCCTGTTCAATCTCGGCACCCAGCCGGTGCACGTTCCGGCGGGGGGCGGTGACATCGTGCTGTCCTTTGCGGCCGCGGGCGACGCCGTGCAGGGTCGGCTGCCCAACGCCCTGCAGCTGGCACCGCATTCCGTGGTCGTCCTGGCCTGATCGCGTCTGGCAAGATGGGGCTGACTGCTGCACGACCAGGCAGCAGAGAGGACCAGGCATGGGATCGTTTCTGTCGCCGACAACAGCCACCGCGCTCGTGCACCTGCTCAACCTGCAACCGGATGCCGCGCCCCTGGAACGGCTGCGCGCCATCCGCGCGCTGCAAGCAGCGCTCGAACACGACCCCGCCACGCTCGCCGCCGTGCGTGACGCTGTCGCGGCAGATACGTCGTGGGACGAGATCGCCGACGCGACCGGTCTCAAGGCACCAGCGGCCAAATGGCGCTGGGGCGGCACCGACGACGAGATCAGTGCCCGCCTGGAAGCGGGCCGCAAACGATCCGTGCGGCCCAGCAGCGTGCCCACCGACCTTCCCGGGCTGTCCGTCGCTGAGGCGGCGGCCGCGCGCGGAGTGAGCGCCCAAGCCATCTATCTGCAGGTGCGCCGCGGAACCCTGGTCAGTCGCACCGTGACCCTGCCCGACGGTCGCAGCTACAAGCGTGTGTTCCCGGCCGGCACGCCCGACCTCGAATCCAGTCCCGATTCCCGCCCCGACATCAATGGAGACGTCCCACTATGACGAGTACCCCGACCACCCTCACGATTGAACGCCGCGCCGACCGGGTGCACGTCGAACTCAACCGACCCGACGTGCGCAACGCCATCGACCAGACCATGATCGACGAGCTGCACGCGGTCTGCGCCGAGCTCGAGCAGCAGCCTCGCATCCTGATCATCAGTGGCGCGAACGGTGTCTTCGCCTCGGGCGCCGACATCGCCCAGCTGCGCGAACGGCGTCGCGATGACGCGCTGCTCGGCATCAACTCCGGGCTGTTCTCCCGCATCGCGAAGCTGCCGATGCCGGTCATCGCCGCCATCGACGGCTGGGCGCTCGGCGGCGGCGCCGAACTCGCCTACGCGGCCGACTTTCGGATCGCATCGACGAGCGCCAGGCTCGGCAACCCCGAGACGGCGCTTGGCATCCTGCCCGCCGCCGGCGCGCTGTGGCGCCTGGCCGAGCTGGTCGGGGAGCCGGTGGCCAAGGAGATCATCCTGGCCGGGCGCATCCTCGGCGCCGCGGAGTGCCTTGCTGTGCACCTGGTCACCGAGGTTCACGACCCCGACGACCTGCTGGCCGCCGCGCACGCGCTGGCCGACCGTATTGCGGCGCAGGATCCCCTCGCGACCCGGCTGGCCAAAGAGGTGTTCCACGCTCCCCGCGCGGCGCATCCGCTCGTCGATAACACGGCCCAGTCCATTCTGTTCGAATCGGAGGCCAAATTCACCCGAATGGATGCCTTCCTCGCCCGTCGCAAGCGCTGACCGCCCAGCCCGCCTGGGCCGCCGGAGTTCTCACGACGAATCTCGGTGGCGAATTCAGGAAATCCGGAGGCGCGGCGCTGGTACGGGCGATTCTGGTCTGTGCCGGTTCGTTTTTGCGGAATTCGCCACGGGAAAGGCCTGTGCTTGGATGGAAGGAGTGCGAGGGCGGACTGGTCTGCCCGCACTCGATCGGGGGACCTCATGACACTGGTGAACAGTTCGGCGCCGACCCGCCCGCGGGATATCGCTGCAGCGCTGACTCTGTGGCTGCCTTTCATGGCGGTCGTCGTCACCTGGCTGCTGTGGATCGATCGCCTGCCGGGCGTGCTGCCACGGCAGTGGGGGCGCGACGGCGCGGTGAGCTCGACGATGCCCACCTGGGGAATGGCCGTGATTGCGCTCGTGGTGAGCCTGGGTGCTGCCAGTCTGGCCACCTACTGGCTCCGCGAGCGGGGTGCGCCCAATCGCCGCCAGGCCTACCTCGGGCTCGGCCTCGCTGCGGGGCTGTCGTCGAGCCTGTGGCTGACCACGGCCGGCATCACCGTTGCTGCCGGAGCCGCGGAACCGAAAATGGGCGCCTGGGTGCTGCTCACCTTCGCCGCCTGCGGGTATGGTCTGCTGTCGTTTCTGATTGCCCAGAAATGGGTGACGCCGGCGACCGTAACGGAACTCCCGGAGACGACCGCCGCGACAGCGACCGCCGATCCCGCCGCCACCTGGACCAAGGTCGTGACGAGCCCGGTCATGGCTACGATCGGTGGGCTCATCGTGCTCGGTGGGGCCATCGGAATCGCGGCCCAACTGCGCGACGAGGGGCTGACCGGTACGGCCGCGGCCAGCGCCATGGCGGTGGCGATTGTCGTTCTCATCCTCACGGTCACGCTGCTCTTCGTGCAGGTTCGGGTGAGCGTGGACCACCGCGGGCTGCGCGTGGTGTCGCGGTTGCTGGGCATCCGTTTGAAGCAGGTGCCGCTCGACCAGGTGGAGTCCGCGTTCGCCGAGACCGTGAGCCCGTTTCACTCCGGTGGCTGGGGATACCGACTGACCGGCGGACGCTCGGCCGTGGTCATGCGTGGCGGGCCAGCCCTCGTGGTGAATCTGCGGCGCGGCAACCAGTTCGCCGTGACCGTCGACGACCCGCAGGGTGCCGCGGCCCTGCTGACCGGGCTGAGGGCCGCGAACCCGACGGCGCACTAGCGCCCGGGCCCACCTTATGGCCCGGGGCCCAGTTTCTAAACTGGGCCCGTGGACGGGGCCCGGGCCCCGTCCACGGTGCCGGGGGTCGCGAAGTACAGCGTGGGGAATGGACGCAAGGGGATCAGGGCGCATTGGCGTCGCGGCGCGCCACCTCGTACCCGTCGGCGGCATAGATCGTGGTGAATTCCACTCCGGGGTGCAGCGCCTCGCCCACCACCTGCGCCGACGTCCACTCGGCGGGCAGACCGCCGGCGGCAAGATCGATCACGAGGTAATCCGGCAGCGGATTCTTATTGCCGAGCCAATAGACATCCGTTCGTTCGACGAGATAGTTCATCAGCCCGATGTCTGATTCGACCAGCGCCCCGTCGGGCACAATCTGCAGTGCGGCGGTCGCAGCGGCGGCGCGATGCGTCGAAAAATGGGCCGGGACATCCGCCAGTTTGAACAGCGGCAGCGTCGTGGCGAGGACGAGCGCTGCGACAATCGAAACGGATGCCGCCAGCCGCCCGTATCCGCGCAGCCAGCCCCGCAGGCTGCCGCGAGCGAGCGCGATTCCATCGAGCACGGCAGCAAACAGGATGGGCATCAGCACGGCGCTGTACTGCCAGGTCGGACCCCAGTAGCCCGAATTCTCCGACAGGAACCGCCAGGCCAGAGTGGGCAGCAGCACGAGCGCCAGCGGCGACCGCACCGCGATGAGCCCGCCCGCTACGACCAGCAGAAGCAGAGTCACGCTCTTCTGCGGCTGAAATAATGCGGCCGGGTCCTGCAGAATGCCGAGCAGGTCGATGCTGCTCGAATAGGCCCAGGCGCCGTTCGGGTTGAGCAGCGGCAGAATGACCAGGCTGGCCAGGGCGAACCAGCCCACGCCCCAGACGGCCAGCCACACGCCGAGCGGATGCCGGCTGCGCACGGCCAGCACGATGCCCAGGGCGGCCACGGTGAGTCCGAGGTCTTCCTTCACGAACACGAGCGGCATCGCCCAGAGCAGGCAGGCCACCCACTGGCGCCCCAGAAAGGCGCACAGCGACAGCGCCAGCAGCGGAACGGCGAAGGCAATCTCATGGAACTGCGCCTCGACCGCCCCCTGCAGTCCCCAGCTGAACGCGAAGGCCAGCCCGAACAGCGTGCCGGTGAGTCGGCCGAGCAGCCGAACGGCCGCGTAGGTGAGGGCGGCGGCGGCAAGGCCGAACAGCGCGTTCTGCACCACCAGCAGGGTGAACGCGTGCGGGAAGACTACGAAAATGGGGCCGAGCAACACCAGGAGCGGATGAAAATGATCACCGAGCAGGTTGAAGCCCTCGCCCTTGATCGTGACAATGGGCGCCTCGAGCGCCGCGTACTGGCGAGCCAGCTGGGTGAAGATTCCCAGGTCCCAGGACGGTGCGGCGAAACTGCGCCACTGCAGGGCCGAGAACACGGTGAACAGCGCGGTTGTCACCAGCCCGACAGCGGCCGGAAGCACGAACGGAGCCAGCGCGGGTGTGAACTGGCCGCGGCGGATTCCCCTCATCCGACCACGCTAACGCACCCCGTGGCTGATCCTGTAGCAGTACGGGACCTTTGGTCCTAGGGGACCGATCCAGCAGGCGACACACTGAGAACGTGCCCCAAACAACGGCACATTCGGAGATCGCATGACACTCACTTGCCCCTTCTGCCGTTCGAAAGCCCGACTGAGCCCGAATCCCGCCCACGCCGAGCGCAATTCACTTCCCGTCTACATTCTCAAGTGTTCCGGATGCGACCACACCAGTGTGCGCGTCACCCCGGTTCGCGGCCAGCGGGACACAAACGCCGTCGGCGTCTGATTCACCGCATCACCCCGCTCATCCTCCCGGCGTCCCCCGCGCCGTCGAGGACAATAGGAACACCTTCGCATGCCCCATGCGAAGGTGTTCCTTTCTGTGCCCCTACAGATCGGCGAGCAGGCTCACCGGGTTTTCGATGCAACGGGCCACGTAGGTGAGAAACCCCGCAGCGGTTCCGCCGTCGCAGACGCGGTGATCGAACACCATCGACAGCTCAACGACGGTACGCACCGCGAGTGCGTGGTCGATGACCCAGGGGCGTTCGATCATGCGCCCGATGCCGAGGATCGCCGCCTCCGGATGGTTGATGATCGCCGCCGAACCGTCGACGCCGAGCGACCCGAAGTTGTTCAGGGTGAACGTTCCGCCGGTCAGCGCACTCGGCGCGAAGGTGCCGCCCTGGGATTGGGCCACGAGGGCGGCGATGGCGTCGCGCAACTGCCGGGTGCTCATCGCGTGTGCACCGTGGATGACCGGAACCATCAGCCCGCGCGAGGTTTGCGCGGCGATGCCGAGGTTCACGGCGCCGTGCTGCAGGATCTCCTGGCTCGCGGTGTCGACCGAGGAATTGAGCACCGGAAACTGCCGCAGGCCGGCCACGACGAAACGCGCGATGAGCGCCGTCACGCTGAATCGTTCGCCGGTGGCTGTGAGCAGCTGATCTCGCGCTGCGAACAGGGCGGTCGCGTCGACATCGAGCCAGATGGTGGCCTCGGGGATCTCCCGCCGGGACGTGGTCAGCCGCTGTGCGACGACCTTGCGCAGACCGGAAATAGGAATCCGGATGTCGGCGCTCACGTCGTCGCGACCGGCCGGCGTTGCGCTGGCCGCCGCACCCGTCGCCGCAATCACGAGAACGGGCGGCGCGGACGTAGGCGGCTCCGACGTGGTCAACGCGGACGTCGTCAACGCTCGAATGTAGTCCTCAACATCGCTGCGCAGCACCAGATCGTTCTGGCCGCTGCCGGCGAGCATGCTCGCGTCGAACCCATTCTCTCGTGCGAGTCGGCGCACGATCGGCGACACGACGGGGGAGCGGCGGGCCGCATCGATACGGACCGGTTCGACCGCCGCGGGAATCGGCGTGGGCGTTGGTGCTTTCAGCCGGGCCACGGCATCCGCTGTGGTGACCGTGCCGAATCGACCGGCGGCCACCGTGCGCGGCGGCCGGGTGCTCTCGGTGGTGCCGTAACCCACGAGAACCGCGCCGGAACCTTCGGACAAGGTACTGTTCGGCGCCGCGGCGACGGGAACTCCCACAGTGGCGCCAGCCGCGGACACATCGGTGGCGGCATCGGCAACCGTCAACAGCACCTGCCCGGCGTGGATGACCTGCCCGGGCTCACCGAACAGGCTCGCCACGACTCCGCCGTAGGGCGACGGCAGCTCCACGATGGACTTGGCCGATTCGACCTCGACCACGGCCTGGTCGATGACGATCGTGTCACCGGGAGCGACCAACCAGGCCACGATCTCGGCTTCGGTGAGACCCTCGCCGAGGTCGGGCAGCAGAAACTCGCGGCTCATCAGGACCACTCCCAGGTGGAGAGTGCGGCCAGAATACGGTCGGGGGTGGGCAAGAAGTACTCCTCGAGCTTGGGCGACGGGTACGGAATGTCGAAGCCGGTGATGCGCAGAATGGGCGCGGCCAGGTAGAAGAAGTTGCGCTCGGTCAGGCGCGCGGCGACCTCGGCGCCGTAGCCGCCGAACTGCGCGGCCTCGTGCACGATGGCGGCGCGACCGGTTTTACGAACGGATGCCCCCACCGTCTCGTCGTCGAACGGCGACAACGAGCGCAGGTCGATGACCTCGATCGAGAGTCCCTCGGCCACGGCCTGCTCGGCGGTGGCGAGAGCCGTTTTCACGGTCGGACCGTACGCGATGAGCGTGACGTCGGTGCCCTCCCGCAGCACGACGGCCTGGTTCAAAGGCTCGGTCTGCACCGGCAGCGCGAGGGAAGCCTTGCTCCAGTAGCGACTCTTCGGCTCCATGAAAATGACCGGGTCGTCGCTGCGAATGGCGTCGCGCAGCATGGAATAGGCGTCGGCCGGGTTCGACGGGCTCACCACGGTGAGTCCTGGCGTTGCCGTCCAGTAGGCCTCGGAGGAGTCGGAGTGGTGCTCGACGCCGCCGATGTCGCCGGCGTAGGGGATACGGATGACGATTGGCAGCGGGATCTTGCCGCGCGTGCGGTTGCGCATCTTCGCCACGTGCGACACGATCTGCTGGAACGCCGGGTAGCTGAACGCGTCGAACTGCATCTCCACTACCGGGCGCAGGCCGTACATGGCCATGCCGATCGCGGTGCCGACGATGCCGGCCTCGGCCAGCGGTGAGTCGCTCACCCGGGTCTCGCCGAATTCAGCGTAGAGCCCGTCGGTGACCCGGAACACGCCGCCGAGCGGTCCGACGTCTTCGCCGAACAGAACGACCGTCGGGTCGTCGACCATCGCGTCGCGAATGGCCGCATTGAGCGCCGCGGCCATGGTGAGGCTTTCGGGCGCGCGCACGGCGGTGCCCGTCTCCAGGGTCTGCTGCGGGCTCATCGGATGCTCTCTTTGTTAGCAATAGCGGATGCTGCGGCATCGCCGTCGAGTTCGGCCGCCAGAAAGGTGCGCTGCTCGGCCAGGGCGGCCCGCGGGGTGGAATAGACGTGCTCGAACAGTTCGAGCGGGTCGATGACCGCCTGCTCGGTCATGCACTCGCGAGTGGTCGTAGCGAGATCCTCGGCGGCGGCCAGAATCAACGCCCGCACCTCCTCGGTGAGTGCGCCCTGGGCGACGAGATACTTTTCCAGGCGTTCGATTGGATCGCGGCTGCGCCACAGGTCGACGTCGGCGGTCTTGCGGTAGCGGGTGGGGTCATCCGAGTTGGTGTGGGCTTCGATGCGGTAGGTGAGGCCTTCAATGAGCGTGGGGCCGCCGCCGCTGCGGGCACGGTCCATGGCCGCCGACACGACGGCGTACATGGCCGCGACGTCGTTGCCGTCCACGTAGTAGCCGGGCATGCCGTAGCCGATCGCCTTGTCGGCGATGGTGCGGCAGGCCATCTGCTTGTCGAGCGGCACGCTGATGGCGAACTGGTTGTTCTGCACGACGAAGACCACCGGGGCCTGCCAGACGGCGGCGAAGTTGAATGCCTCGTGGGCGTCGCCCTCGCTCGTGGCACCGTCACCGAGCAGGGTGAGGGCCACGGTGTCGTCGCGCTTGAGCTTCGCGGCGGTGGCGAGGCCAACAGCGTGTAGTGCCTGGGTGGCGAGCGGCGTGGCCTGCGGGGCGATACGGTGCTGCTGGTAGTCGTAACCGCTGTGCCAGTCGCCGCGGAACGAGGCGAGAATATCCTTCGGCTCGACGCCGCGCGTGAGCAGCGCGATGCTGTCGCGGTAGGTGGGAAACAACCAGTCCTGCGGGGCGAGCGACGCGACGGCGGCGATCTCGCAGGCCTCCTGCCCGAGCGCGGACGGGTAGGTGGCCAGGCGGCCCTGCCGGGTGAGGGCGGTCACCTGCACGTCGAATCGGCGGGCCACGACCATCTGGCGGTACAGATCGAGAAGGGTCTCCACGGGTGGGAGGGCGAAGCCGCCGCTCTCGTTCTGGGGGGCCGCACGGCCCTGATCGTCGATCAGACGCAGGGGTGGGGGTGCCAACTCGGCGGTCAGGCTCGGGTTCTCGACATTGAGGCTCATCAGGCAATGGTGCGCCCTTTTTACCGGCGCGGCTGCGCTTTTTCGCAGTTGTGAACGATTGGCCGATCCGCTGCCAGACGGCGGCCAAACGGCGTTCTGGAATCGTGAATCAGTGCCAGGCGTCCGGGGTGGCTCCGGGAGCGTGCCCGGTGATTTCGTCGAGAATCAGGTGTGACCGGGTCGAGATCACTCCCGGCATGGTGTGGATATCGCGGAGGATGGCCTGGCTGAGCTGCTCGTGATCGGGCGCGCTGACGGTGAGAATAATGTCGATGTCGCCGCTCACGGCCTGTGCCTTCTCGACGAAGGGCAGTTGCGCAAGCTGCGCGGCAATTTCACCCCAGGCCACGTCGCCGATCTTCACGACGACCAGCGCTGACACGTTGAGACCGAGCGCCTTGCGGTCAGTCTGGGCGCCGAACCCGGTGATCACGCCGTGGTTGATCAGCTTCTGTACCCGGGTGTGGGCTGCGGTGCGCGAGATGTGCACCTGCAGGGCCAGCTGGCGCATGGAAAGGCGGGCGTCACGGCTGAGCTCGGCGATGATCTGGCGATCGGTGCTGTCGAGTCCGGGGTGGGGAGTCTGCGGTTGCGTCATGAGTTTTCACACTACCGGCGCCAGCGCGGAAGCGTGGAGGGCGCGCAGGTAGTGATTCTTCGGCCAGTGTCGCAGCGCTTGAGGCAGCCGCGGATAGATCAAGCGGATGCCGCCCAGCACCCGCTCAAATCGTCGCTGCCGCCGGGTCGACCACGGCAGTTGGAAGAGTGTGCGAACGTGCGGGGGGAGTAACCCGGCGGTCATCAGACGGGCCAGGGGGAGGGCGGCGCGATACCAGAGCGGCGCCCTGCGGGAGTGCAACAGGTCGTGTGCGACGGTGCGGGTGGCGGCATCCGTGGTGAGGAGCGTCAACTGCTCAGTCCAATAGCGGCCGAATGCTGCCCGGTCGCTCGGCCAGAGCTCCGGCGGCACCTGCAGCGACGTACCCAGGCGTGAATACTCCCGGTAAACCGCATCGGCGGTGTCGTCATCGAGGGGCCCGTAGACCAGGCCGTGCAGGTGGGTGGCCGATTCGTACAGCGTTGCGGCGACCCAGAGCTGCAGTTCGGGGGTGAATGCGTTGTACTCAGGGGTCGTGCCGCGCGAATGCACCGGACCGTGCGCGTGGTTGACCCGTGCGGTCATCGCTTCGGCCTGGTCGGCATCGCCGAACACGATCGCGTAGACGTAGCTGAGGGTGCCGTTCAGTCGGTCGAGCGGCCGGGCAGCGAAGTTGCTGTGGTCGGCCACACCGTGTCCGATCGCCGGATTGGCCAGCTGCAGCAGGATGGCGCGGCCTCCGGCAGCGATCAGGATGCCCTCGCCAGCGACCCCCTGCATGTTCGGTGCGCCTCGTTGTCTCACAGCTACCTCCCAATAAACACGCAGAACCCCGTGACAGGGTGAGCCTATTCGGTCGGGCTGAGTTTAGGTCTCGTCTGAACGCCCGAATAGGGGGACATGAATATTTGTCTTTTGGGGAATACCACCGTCTTCTATGCGCTTGCATGTACCCGAGGGCGACAAATCCTGGGCCCACACACTTGAGGAGAACTTTTATGAGCGACACCAACGTACTGAGCATCCCGGGCTACAAGGCCGGAACCTGGACCATCGACAAGACCCACAGCTCCGTCAGTTTCAGCATTCGCCACATCGTCATCAGCAAGGTCAAGGGCACCTTCGACGACTTCGACGCCACTTTCGTCACCGGCGAGAACCCGCTCCAGACGAGCGTCACCGCGTCCGCCCAGGTTGTCTCGATCAACACCAACGAGCCGGGTCGCGACGGTCACTTGCGCACTGGCGACTTCTTCGACGCCGAGACCTACCCGACCATCGGCTTCGTGTCAACCGGCGTGCGCGTGGTTAAGGACGAGTACCTTGTCGACGGCAACATCACCATCAAGGGCGTCACCAAGCCGGCCACCTTCGAGTTCGAGTTCGGCGGCTTCGGCGGAGACCCCTACGGCAACTACAAGTTCGGCGCCACGGCCAAGACCGAGGTCAACCGCGAAGACTTCGGCCTCACCTACAACGCTGCCCTCGAAACCGGCGGCATGCTGCTCGGCGACAAGGTCACGATCACCCTCGAACTGCAGGCCGCGCTCAACGCGTAACCCGTAGTTTTCTCGTGAGCAGGGCCCCACTTCGGTGGGGCCCTGCTTCGTTAACGAGCCAGCAGGAGTATCCATTCGGTCAGGCGTCGACGCAACCCGGCACCATCCAGGTCGATGCGACCGAGGTCCTGATAGTTGGGCGCCCAGGTTTCCACCCGGGGGTAGGCCTTCAGGGCGGCGAACTGGTCCCAGCGGGCAACTTCGGGGGTGGGGGAGCCGAAGGCATCGTCGTAGGCGCGGGTGAATTCCTCGGCCACGGTCACGTCGTAGAGAAACACGAGGTCCTGGCGGCACCAGGCCAGGTCGTAGCCGCGCGGCGCGCGGCCGGCTCCCGACCAATCCACGATCCCGGTGAGGTGGCCCTCATGCCAGACAGTATTGCCCGACCAGAAGTCGTTGTGGGTGAGCACTCGCGGTTCGTCGTGGAGCTCTGTCCAGACCGGGTGCATCGGTGACGTGGCCGCTGGCTCGGTGAACAGCTCGGGGAGCGACGAGTCAACGGCCATAGAGTGGATGCGCGCAAGCGCCTGCCCGAGTTGCCGGGCGAAGTCCTGCGGGTCCTGCGGGGTAATCGAAGCCCGACCCGGAAGCAGCGTCGTGACGATGAGCGGGCATCCGTTCGGTATCCCGTCAACTTTCGCCGTGCCGTCTGGGTCGGCGGCGAGCAGTTGCGGTGCCAGCTCACCAAGATCGCCCAGCCCTGCAAGCACCTGAATCTCGCGGCGCACAGCGTTGTCACCGGGCGGGAACTCGCGCAGCACGAACTCGGCGCCATCGACTGTTCCGACGACGTTCGTTGTGGCGTGGGTGCCGCCGGGAAGCGTGCGCACCCAGTGCAGCTCGCTGACGGCGAGCTGCCGGGCGACCCACTCGAGCACGCCGGGGGAGACGGAGACGGTATTCATGTTTTAAAGCTACGGGTCTCGAGCTGCCTGACCTGCCGTCGAGTTGAGGCACCGCGAGATGACAACTTCGGTCCCGTGCTGTCCCTGGCCACGGGGCCGAAGTTGTCGTCTCGACGTTGACGTCCAACGTCCATGGGGCCGAACGTGTCGTCTCGCCCCGCGAACGTTCCCCGCGTCGGTGAGCCCGACCGCGCCCCCTCGTAGGAGTCACGCCGGGTGGGAGGACTTGCCGTCGAGCCACAGTTCGACGGACTCGTCGCGGTGCACGCCGTCGGTTCCGACGTGCTTCTCGCTGATCGTTGTGCCGTTCTTGATCACGTTGACGAGCGCCATCGCGTGGCCGCGCCCCAGACCGTAATCGGACTTGAGCCAGTCGATGATGGTGCCGGCCTTCGTCGCTGGGTCATCGAAACCCCGTTGGTGGGCGATGCCGACCAGGGTGCGCGGCGTCAGCCCGGTCTTCTCCTCGATCGCGTCGAGGTAAGCCTGAAACGACATGGGAGCCTCCTGAGTGAACAGCCTGTTGTCAGATAGTACGCAGATTTCGCGCCCGACCGGGTGATGGCGACGGCAGGCGTCCGCTTCCGGCCTATGCGGGACCGAGGCATGCTGCAAAGCTAAGGACATGGACGATTCTGCGGAGAAGACGACGCTGCTGCACTACCTGGCTTCTGGTCGTGAGGCCCTCATCTGGAAGCTCGACGGGCTCAGCGAGTACGACGTGCGGCGCCCGCTCGTGCCGACCGGCACCAACCTCCTGGGCCTGATCAAACACGTCGCGAGCGTCGAGGCCGGCTACTTGGGCGACACCTTCGGGCGACCGTTCCGGGAGGCGCTGCCCTGGCTCGACGATGAGGCCGAGATCAATGCGGATATGTGGGCAACGCCCGAGCAATCCAGGGGCTGGGTGATCGACCTGTTCCGTAGGGTCGGCGAGCACTCCGCCGCCACCATCGAGGCGCTGCCGCTCAACGCGCCGGGACGCGTGGCCTGGTGGCCGCCGGAGCGCAGCAACGTGACGCTGCACCAGATTGTCGTGCACATCATCGCCGAGACGCACCGGCACGCTGGGCACGCCGACATCGTGCGCGAACTCATCGACGGCGCTATCGGCCTGCGCGCCGACAATAGCAACCTCCCGCCCGGTGATGGTGCCTGGTGGCAGGCTTATCGGGAACGGCTGGAAGCGGCGGCCCGGTCGGTACGACTCTAGAGAGGATGCCCCAGCGGTCGTGGCACCGCCCCGATCTGTGCCAAGGTGCAAGAGGGGAACGGCTGATTCGGGCCCGCCGCCACAGTCCGACGCCAAATAGATCATCATTCCAGCTGCTGGAACAGCGGTCTAATCTATTGAGGAGCCCCGTGTTCACCCTGACAGCCCTTGAGATTCCTATCATTGCAGCCCCGATGGCCGGCGGAGCCTCGACTCCGAACCTCGCCCGTGCCGTCAGTGAGGCCGGCGGTCTGGGCTTTCTGGCCGGCGGCTACAAGACGCCAGAGGCTCTCGCAGAGCAGATCGTCGACGTGCAGCAGCGCACCGACCACGCGTTCGGCGTCAACCTGTTCATTCCGCAGCCACCGTTGACCGACCGCGCCGCCGTCGAGACCTACCGCGACGCGCTGGCTCGCGAGTACCCCGCCGCCACGTTCGGCGAGATCGCCGACGCCGACGACGATTGGTTCGCTGAGAAGGTGGCCGTGGTCATCGAGCACCGGGTCCCCGTGGTCTCCTTCACCTTCGGTCTGCCGCCGCGCGATGCAGCAGAGCGGATGCACGCGGCCGGTTCGTTCCTGATCGCCACCGTGACATCGGTGGCCGAAGCCCTGCAGGCCGTGGACCGTGGCGTCGACGCGCTCTGCGTGCAGGGGCCGGAATCCGGTGGGCACCGGGCAACATTCACGACGAGCGACGAACCGGGCACCCTGGCACTGGGGGAGCTGTTGATCGCGATTCGCGAGGTCGTGACGCTGCCGCTGATCGCGGCGGGCGGCATCCACTCTGGCGGGCAGATCGCGTCGCTGCTGGCCAACGGCGCCGCGGCCGTGCAACTCGGCACGGCGTTCCTTCGTACCGACGAGTCGGGCGCGAACCCGGCGCACCAGAGCGCCCTCCTCGAGCCGCGCTTCACCGAGACCGTTATCACCCGGGCCTTTTCCGGCCGGCCGGCGCGAGGCCTGAGCAACGCGTTCATCACCGCCCACGATGCCAGCGCGCCGCACGAGTATCCGCAGGTGCATCACCTCACCAAGGGCCTCCGAGCGGATGCCGCCCGTCGCGGCGACCCCCACGGCCTCGCTCTCTGGGCCGGCACCGGCTTTCGTGAGGCGAGCACCGGCCCCGCGGCAGCGGTGCTCTTGGGCCTCTGGATCGATGCGCAGGCTGCCGTCAGCTCGTAGACACATGCCTGACCGGCCGGAGGTCCGCTGAAAACCTGAGCGGCGCGCACCCCAAGGTAGGCTCGTTCGACAGGGTGTGCAGCATCCGCTACCCGGTGGATCAGCGTCGATCGGCGCGAAATACCCCTCTGGCCGCTAGGTGCGATCAGATCGTACGACAAGAAATGGCTCTCCTTTGCGCAAAATAACTAAATTCCGGGCGGCAAAGCTCACGGTCGCCGTCACGGCGCTGCTGGCTCTCGCCGGCGGATTCGTCGGCATCAGCGCCGCAGCCGCCAGCCAGCCCCAGGCCCAACCGAACACCGAGGTCACCGGCGAAACCTACGTCATCGGAACCGATACGACCTTTGCGCCGTTCGAGTACCGCAAAGACGGTGAACTGACCGGCATCGACATGGATCTCATTCGCGACATCGCGAAGAACCAGGGTTTCACCGTCGAGATCAAGTCGCTCGGCTTCGACGCCGCTCTGCAAGCGTTGCAGTCCAACCAGGTCGACGGCGTCATCGCCGGTATGTCGATCACCGATGAACGGCGGCTCATCTTCGACTTCTCCGACCCGTACTTCGACTCCGGCGTGCAGATGGCCGTCGCCGAAGACAACACGAAGATCACCGGGTACGCCGACCTGGCCGGCGAGAACGTCGTCGCCAAGCGGGGCAGTGAGGGCGAGACCTTCGCCAATTCGATCAAGGACGAGTACGGCTTCACGGTCAAGGCTCTGGCCGACTCGGCAACGATGTACGACGACGTCAAGGCCGGCAACTCCGTTGCGGTCTTCGACGACTATCCGGTGCTCGCCTACGGCATCAATCAGAACAACGGCCTGAAGTCGGTCACCGAGAAGGAGCAGGGCAGCTCCTATGGCTTCGCCGTCAACAAGGACCAGAACCCCGAACTCCTCGCCGCATTCAACACCGGCCTCGCCGAACTGAAGACCAGCGGCGAGTACCAGGACATTCTCGACACCTACCTGGAGCAGCCAGCACCGGCCGCGTCATCAGGCTTCTTCGGCCTGCTCAGCGACAGCCTGCCGGCCCTGATGAAGGGTCTCGGGCTCACCCTGCTCGCGACCGCCCTCTCCATCGTGATCGCCCTCGTGCTGGGCGTGCTGTTCGGATTCTTCAAGGTCTCGGAGAGCCGCGTGCTGCGCGGCATCGCGAGCGTCTACGTCAGCATCTTCCGTGGCACGCCGCTGCTGGTGCAGGCGTTCTTCTTCTACTTCGGCCTGCCGCAGCTCACCGGGCAGTCCATCGACGTGCTCACCGCCGGTGTGCTCACCCTGAGCCTCAACGCCGGTGCCTACATGACCGAAATCGTGCGCGGCGGCATCCAGTCAGTCGACCCCGGCCAGACCGAAGCCGGCCGCAGCCTCGGTCTCGGCTACGTGACCACCATGCGCCGCGTCGTACTGCCGCAGGCCGTAAAAATCATGACGCCGTCCTTCATCAACCAGTTCGTGATGACCCTGAAAGACACCTCGCTCCTGGCCGTGATCGGATTCGCCGAACTCACCTACCAGGGCCAGCAGATCTACGCCGCGAACTTCCGCACCGGTGAGACCCTGCTGATCGTGGCCGCGCTGTACTTCATCGTCATCAACCTGCTCACCATGCTCTCCAACAAGCTCGACAAGAGGTTCAACAAATGAGCAAGATCAGCGTCAGCAAGATTTCAGTACGTGGTCTCCGCAAGTCGTTCGGCTCCAACGAGGTGCTCAAGGGCCTCGACGTCGAGATTATCGAGGGCGAGGTCGTCTGCGTGATCGGCCCGTCGGGTTCCGGCAAGTCCACTTTTCTGCGCTGCCTGAACAAGCTCGATGAGCTGAGCGCCGGCACGGTCATCGTCGACGGCTTCAACCTGAGCGACAAGACGGTCGATCTCAATGAGGTGCGTCAGCACATCGGCATGGTCTTCCAGCACTTCAACCTGTTTCCGCACATGACCGTGCTGCAGAACATCATGCTGGCCCCGGTCGAGCTGAAGAAGGAATCCACAGCGGATGCCCGCGCCACCGCCCTGAAACTGCTCGACCGGGTAGGCCTCGCCGACAAAGCGACGGCTCGCCCCGCGCAGCTGTCCGGCGGCCAGAAGCAGCGCGTTGCGATCGCCCGGTCGCTCGCCGTGAACCCCGACATCATGCTGTTCGACGAGGCGACGAGCGCGCTCGACCCCGAAATGGTCGGCGAAGTACTGCAGGTTATCCGGGACCTCGCCGCCGAGGGCATGACCATGGTCGTCGTCACCCACGAGATGGGATTCGCCCGCGAGGTCGCCGACCGGGTCATCTTCATGGCCGACGGCGTCATCGTCGAGGAGGGCACGCCGGCCGAGCTGTTCGGCAACCCGCAACAACCGCGCACCCAGGACTTCCTCTCCAAGGTGCTCTAGCGGGTCCGACCGCGTCCCCTTCGGCGTCGCTCATTCGAGGCCGCGCCCGATACTGGGTGGCCGCTACGGAACCGCCGTAGCGGTCACCCGTTTCGGGCGCGCTCATGGCCGCGCGGCCAGTGCGACCGCGTTCAGGCGCGGTCGCCGACGATCTCCTCGCGCACCCGGCGTAGGTCTTCCATCAGCGAACCGATCAGAATCCAGTGGTCGGGGTGCGGCGTCACGATGCGCAGCGGCGCGGTCAGGGCGAGAATTTCGGGCGCCGGCGGTTCCGGCACGACCGAGAGGTCGCCCTCGGCTCGGGCGAGCAGCGCGAGGTCGTGCGCCGCCCGCGCCAGCTCCCGGGAGAACGCCTGAACGCTCGGCTCGTACTGCAGCGACTCGTCGTAATGATCGTGCAGGGCCCGGGTCATGCCGATCGCGCGCGTCACAAGCGTCGGCAACCGCTCGATCATGTCGTGATCGGCGTCGAGTGCTACCCGCAGCTTGGCCTTGCGCGGGTTGAGCATGAGGCTCTCCTCGGCCTGGGCGATGGCCTTCTCCGCCGACACCAGCATCGGCCGCAGCAGCCGGGCCTTGATCATCAGTTCCATCAGGTCGATCGGGGTCTGCGGGGTGCGCAGTGCCTCGGCGATGCGATCGAAGGTGTCTGCCAGCTCGCGTGCCAGCAGGCCGACGGCGTCGCGCGCGGGCGCGACCAGCACCGGGGGAACGATGAGCGCATTGATGATCAGGGCGATTCCGGCGCCGATGAAGGTCTCAATGATGCGGTCGAGGGCGTAGCCGGGCGTCGTGGCACCGAGGGCGAGCACGAGCATGGCGCTGATCGGAATCTGACTGGCCGACACCGGGGAGAGTCGCAGCGCCCAGGCTACGAGGATGCTCACCACGATCGTGCCGAGCACGACCCAGCTGGACTGGCCCAGGAAGAAGCCGATCGAGGAGGCGATGATGACGCCACCGATGACCCCGGCGGTGCGTTCGATCGCGCGGCCGAGGGTCTGGTTGACGCTCGGCTGCACCACGAGCAGGGCTGCGATCGCAGCGAAAATGGGCAGGTCGCTCGGCAGGAGCAACTGGGAGGCGAGCCAGGCCAGTCCGACGGCGACGGCCATCTTGACGACCTGCAGCATCGGGAGTCGTTTGGAGATGCGCAGGGCCGAGGTTAGTTTCACTGGTCAAGGCTAACCCGTAGACCGCAGAGTGAGACGGATGCCGGCTTTTACCGGTTCGGAGTCGGTTCCGGCCGAACCGGCAGCTCGAGAAACCGGGCGTAGTCGGCGACGCCCCGTTCGAAGTCGCGCTGGGTCTTCTCCGCCCGCGTCCGTGCCGCGGCAGTGTTCGGCTCCTCGGACAGCGAGGCCTCGCAGGTGACCCCCGACGCCGCAATCTTCTTGCGCCAGGTGCCCACGATCTGCCCGTTCGTGACCACGAGCGGCAGAAAGATGCCGTTCAGCCCCGGCACGACCCGCAGGAGGTTCTCCGCGGAGATCACGGGCCTGCACCGCGAGCATCCGCTCGGTGACCGCGATCGCATCGGCCAGCGGTTGCCCGGCCAGCCCCTGGGCTCCGAGGCGAAGGCGAACGACGTCGGCGCGGGAGAGGGCAGCTGGCATGACACCAGTATGCCGACTCCCGCGCCGTCGTAGCCGGTTGTGCTAGTTTCCGCGCCGACTCGGGCGCACCGCCCGAATCACCCGGGCACTGCCATCGGAGGTCTGGGTGCCGAAGGCATCGAACTGGTCCTCCGGAGGCCCGTCGGTCGGTCCGGCCCCTCGACCGAACCGCTGGCGCAGCGCCTTGATCACGGGCGGAACCACGAGGAACAGCACGATCGCGGTGTACATGACAACCGCAAGCGGTTCGCTCAGCAGAGCGGCCGGGTCTCCGGCGCTGATCTGCAGTGCGCGGCGCAGCTGGCGTTCCATCTCCGGACCGAGGATGGCACCGACGATGATCGGCAGCACCGGAAACCCGAAGCGGCGGGCCATGTAGCCGAGCGCACCGAGCAGCAGCAGGATCAGAATGTTGAAGGTCTGCATGCCGGCCGCGTAGGCGCCGAGGGTCGCGAAGAACAGGATGCCAGCATAGAGATACGGCCGCGGGATGCGCAGGAGCTTGGCCCAGAGCGGTGCGAGCGGCAGGTTGAGCGCCAGCAGCAGGGTGTTGCCGATGAACAGGCTCGCGATCAGGGTCCACACCAGAACGGGTTCGGTCTGGAACAGCAGCGGACCGGGGTGGATGCCGTACTGGTTGAACGCCGCGATCATCACGGCGGCGGTCGCCGTGGTGGGCAGACCGAGGGTGAGCAGTGGCACGAGCGTTCCGGCGGCAGAGGCGTTGTTGGCTGCTTCCGGCCCGGCCACACCCTCGATGGCGCCGTGGCCAAACTGCTCCGGATGCTTGGACAGCTTCTTTTCCGTCACATAGGACAAGAAGGTGGGGATCTCGGCGCCGCCGGCCGGAATGGCCCCGAATGGAAAGCCGATAACCGTCCCGCGCAACCACGGCTTCCAGGAGCGCTTCCAGTCGTCCTTGCGCATCCACGGTACCCCGACCGGGATGGTCGCGGGGGTGCCGTGCCGCAGGTGCGCGGCAATCCAGAGCGCTTCACCGACCGCGAACAGGGCGACGGCAATAACGACGACGTCGATGCCTTCGGAGAGCAGCGGCTGTCCGAAGGTCAGTCGCGCCTGACCGGACGTTTTGTCGAGGCCGACCAGGCCGATGGTCAAGCCAATGAACAGCGAGGCCAGGCCACGAATTCGACTCGAACCGAGCACGGTACTCACCGCGACGAAAGCGAAGACCATCATTGCGAAGTACGAAGGAGCTCCAAGCCCGATCGCGACCGCCACGACGAAGGGGGCGACGAAGACGAGGGCGCCGGTGGCGAGCGTGCCAGCCACGAATGAGCCGATGGCGGCCGTCGCCAGCGCCTGTGCACCGCGGCCGGCCTTGGCCAT
Organism: Cryobacterium sp. TMT1-2-2; assembly: GCF_004403505.1. Classification (NCBI taxonomy): domain Bacteria; kingdom Bacillati; phylum Actinomycetota; class Actinomycetes; order Micrococcales; family Microbacteriaceae; genus Cryobacterium; species Cryobacterium sp. TMT1-2-2. The sequence goes on from NZ_SOGS01000002.1 coordinate 125,882, forward strand.
CTTGTTGCCTTCGAGCGCAGTAACGACCGAGGAGGATTCGCCCGGGGTGTTGAGCAGAATCGAGGTCGTCGACCCGCCGTACATGCCGCCGTAGTAGATGCCGGCGAACATGATGAGCGACCCGGTCACGTCGAGCGCGTAGGTGAGCGGCAGCAGCAGGGCAACGGTCATGGCCGGGCCGATGCCCGGCAGCACGCCGACGGCGGTGCCGAGCAGCACGCCGATGAGGGCGAACAGCAGGTTCTGCAGGGTCAGCGCGTTGCCGAACCCCTCCATCAGAAGGGTGAGGTTGTCCATTTAGAGAATTCCCGTCAACAGGCCGGCCGGCAGATTGATGCCGAGGCCCAGTACGAAGCCGTAGAACGTGCCAACAGCCAGAAGGATGCCGATCACGAGCGCCCAAATGAAGCGCCTTGAGCCGAGCAGCAGGGCGGAGCCGCAGAACAGCAGCGCGCTGCCGATCACGAAACCGAGAAAGTCCATCGTGAGGGCAAAGACGAGAATGAGGCCACCGAGGCCGAACACGGTCGGCCAGTGGGCCTTCTGCGTGAGGTCGATGTCCTCACCGTCTTCGGCCTGGGCGTGGCCGCCCCGCAGTACAGAGATGGCGAGGGCAATCGCACACAGGCCCAGGCCGATCGCGATGATCGTGGGAACGACCTGCGGTCCCATCACGCCGGCGTTGATGGCGGTGTGACGGATGTTCGCGGTATCGACCGCGATCACGATCGCGATTACGGCGAGCAGGGCGGCGACTCCGAGCTCGGAGCGACCGTGCAGGCGAGCCTGCAGGCGTCCTCGTAGCCCGGATTCTGCGTCTGTAGTGGGGGCGGTCATTCTTAGACTAGGCCCAGGGTCTTCAGCACGTCGGCGACGCGGGTGTCCTGCTCGGTAAGGAAGGTGCTGAAGTCGTCGCCGGTGATGAATGCGTCGGTCCAGCTGTTGTCGACCAGAACCTGCTTCCACTCGGGGCTGTCGTGCATGGCGGTGACGGCGTCGACGAGGCGCGCGATTTCAGCGTCGGTCAGTCCGGGTGCGGCCAAAAGTCCGCGCCAGTTCGTGAAGACCAGGTCGATGCCCTCTTCGGTGAGGGTGGGGGCGTCGATGACGGGAACGCGCTCCTCGCTCGTGACGGCGAGTACCCGCAGGTCGCCCGACTTCACCTGTTCCAGAAATTCACCGTAACCCGAGGCGCCGAACTGCAGCTTGCCGCCGAGGATGGCCGGCAGCAGTTCGCCACCGCCGTCGTAGGCCACGTAGTTGACCGTTGTCGGGTCGATGCCAATGGCATCCGCGAGCTGCATCGGCAGGAGGTGGTCCGGGCCGCCCGGGGACGAACCGCCGCCGACGGCGAAGGTGGCCGGGTCCGCTTTCCACGCGGTGACGAGGTCGTCGATGGTTTGGTAGGGGGAGTCCGCGGCGACGAAGATGGCGCCGGCTTCTTCGATGAGTCCGGCGATCGGGGTCGCGTCGGCGACCTTGGCATCGCCCTCGTTGGTGTACGCGGCGCCGACCACGCCGAGCCCCATCATGAGCAGAAAGTTGGCGTTACCGGTTTCGGTCAGGGTGCGGGCGAGGCCCACGGTTCCGCCGGCACCGGCCAGGTTGGTGACCTCTGTACCGGTGGCCAGGCCCAGGTCGTCCATCACCTTGACCGCGGCGCGGCCGGTGACGTCATAGCCGCTGCCCGCGGCATTGGGGATCATGACCTGCAGGTTTTCGATCGGGCCGCTGTCGGCGGCCTCGGTGTTCTTCGCGCTCGTGACTCCGCAGGCGCTGAGGGCGAGTGCCACGACCCCGGCGAGAACAACGGTGCTGGCCGTGCGGCGTGAACGCATGGTGCGTGCTGTGATTGGCATGCTTGAATCCTCTTCGATTTCTGGCGAGCCTCTTTGCTGGCCGAGTTCAGCCTGCGTGGTGGGCCGGTCGGACACAACTTGTGGCCTTAGTGAACGTTGTGTAGCTTGCGGTTGCAAACAGTGATTTCGGTTTGCCCCTTGCATGGGGCACTATTTCATATGGCCAAAGACGATCGAGAGCAGCTGACCCGGCGCGGGTCGGGCATCCGTTCGAGCCGTCTCAGCCTCACCCGCCAGCTCTTGCTGTTTCAACTCAGCCTGATCGGGCTCGTTCTGGTCGCTGTCACGGCCATCTCACTCGAACAGACCCGCAGCAGCTTCGAGAGCGGTGCTCAACGTCGCATGCTCACGGTTGCCGAATACGCGGCGGCCAATCCGCTCGTACGCAGCCTGCTCTCCAGTAAGGCGGTGCCCCAGCAGTTTTCGGTGCCGGTCGAGTCCCTCCGTACCACCACGGGGGTAGACCAGCTGCTCGTAACGGATGTTGACGGCCGCGTGATCGCCTCACCCGCCGATCCGCGGCTGCTCACCACCGACCTGGCTATCGACCCGACGCCCGACGAGTCGGACGCCGCGTGGGCCGGCATCGCGCCGATCGGCACCAATGATTACGTGGTCGCGCAGGTGCCGGTGCTGTCCAAAACCGGGGAGGTCGTGGGGTCCGTGGTCGCCGCCCGCCAGTTCCCAGCCCTAGCCGATCTGCTCGCGAGCGCGGTGCCGAACCTGCTGACCTATGTCGGGGTGGCGGGGGTGCTCGGCGTGACGGGGTCGCTGCTGCTGGCCGCGCGGGTGAAACGGCAGACGCTCGGGCTCGAGCCGGAGCAGATCGGCCGGCTGGTGGAGCACCGGGATGCCATGATCCACGGCATCCGGGAGGGAATGATCGCCGTCGACACCGACGGGCTCATCACACTCGCCAACGACAGCGCCCGCACCCTGCTCGGTCTGCCGGCTGATGCAGAAGGCCGGGCGATCGACACGGTGGGCCTCGACGACGAGGCGGTGCGGGCGCTGCGCCCGCAGGAGGTCGGTGAGATCGATACGGTGTTCGTGAACCGCGGGGTGCTGCTCGTGCTCAACCAGACGCTTATCCACCCGCCTCGGTCGCGGCCGGAGGTTGTGACGACCCTGCGTGACCGCACCGAGCTGGTCACGCTGCAGCACGACCTGGGCAGCAGCCGACAGGCCACCGACACCCTGCGCGCGCAGACCCACGAGTTCGCCAACCGGCTGCACACCATTTCGATGCTCATGCAGCTCGGCGACACCGAAGCGGCGGTGGAATACGTTGACGCCGTCACCCGTGACCGCACCGAGCTCGACAATTCGGTGTTGACGCGCCTGCAGGAGCCGGCGGTAGCCGCGCTCGTAATCGCCAAGACGTCCCTGGCCCGTGAACGCGGCGCGACGCTTGTCTTATCGCCCGAATCGAACCTCGGCCGGGTCGACGCCGAGCTCTCCGCCGACCTCGTTACCGTGATCGGAAACCTGATCGACAACGCCCTGGATGCCGTCACTGGGGCCAGGGAACGTGGGGTCCGGCTCGATGTGCGGGCGAGCCCTGGTGCAGCGGCTGCCGTGCTGGTGACGGTGAGTGACTCAGGGCCGGGGATCGACGCCGCACTCGTCGACCGGGTGTTCGAGGTGGGAGTCACGAGCAAATCGGCACTCGCCGGGGGAGACGCCCATGGTTACGGACTCGCTATCGTGCGCCTCGTCGCGACGCGTCGCGGGGGCACGGTGGGCTATCGGGCCGATCAGGGCACCGTGTTCGAGGCCGTGCTGCCGTTCGGCACGGCCGAATTGGTCGAGAACGAGGAACAGACCCGTGTGTGATGTGCTCGTCGTCGACGACGATTTCATGGTGGCGCGCGCCCACGAACGCATTGTGGCCCAGCAGAGTGGTTTCACCGTGGTCGGTGTTGCGGCGACCGGGTCGGACGCGCTGGTCCAGATCGCCGCCAAAGCCCCGCACCTCGTGCTCCTCGACATGTACCTGCCCGATATGACCGGGCTCGACGTGATCCGCCGGGCCCGCGAAGCCGGGCACGGCGTGGACTTTCTCGTGCTCAGCGCCGCCCGGGAGGCCGAAATGGTCACCGCGGCGCTGCAGGGCGGCATCGTGAGCTACCTGCTCAAACCATTCAAGATCACCGAGCTGCAAGCTCGGCTGGCCGGATACGCCGAGCGGCGCCGACTGCTCGGTGGCACCGGTGATTTGAGCCAGAGCGATCTCGACCAGGCGCTCGGGCGCGCATCCGCTCTTTCGATCGACCAGGCGGTCTCCGCGTTGCCGAAAGGCCTGAGCAAGGAGACGGCAGCGCTGACCGCTGCCGCCCTGTCGGCCAGCGACCCCGACTTGGCCGCTTCGGAGTGCGCCGAACTGCTCGGCCTGTCGCGCGTAGTCGCTCGCAAATATCTGGAGTATTTCGTGGCGACAGGGCAGGCTGTGGTCAGCCTGCGTTACGGCCAGACCGGCCGGCCGCAGCGTCGCTACGCCTGGCTGGCCGGCTGAACGCCGGCTACGGCTCAGCTGAGGTCGTCGTCGGTGCGGGCACCGAACACGATCTCGTCCCAGCTCGGCATCGAGGCTCGGCCGCGCTTGGGCGTGGTGCGACCGTGGTTGGTGCGTTCCTGGGCCCTGGCGGCCTGGTTGGCCCAGGCGTTGCCGGTTGGCTCCGGTGTGGTGGCCGGAGCAGCACTGGACTCATCGGTGACCGCGGCATCCGTGAGTGCAGCGTCGACCGGCGTCGCCCGACGCGGGCGCAACGGCTGTGCTGGGGCGGGCACCGAAACGGATGCCGTCTCCCCGCTCGACGCCGCCTCGCGTTCGCCGCGGCGGCGACGCAGAGACTCCAGCAGGTCGGCGGTTTCGCTCATGTTCGAGGCCGGCTCTGCAGCGCGCTTGATCGCAGCTTTCGACACCGCGTCGTCCCGACTCAGTGAGCGGGAGTACGGCACTGCCTCCAGGTTGGGGCTGGTGTCGTTCAGAATCTCGTCGGCGAGGGATTCCTTGAAGTTGAAGGCGTTGCTGTCGAACCGGGACACGTCGGCGGCGCTCGTCTCGGAGCCGACGGCGCGCAGGCGCGGAATCAAGGAGCCCTTGAGTTCGCCCTGCTGCGACAGTGCGACGGCCTCGCTGCCGACCGGAGACAGGGAGTTCTTCTTCGGTTCGAAACCCCAGCGGGCGTCGTGGTCGATCTCGTCGGCGGTGAAGGACAGCTTGACGATCCACCCGCCGCCGGGCTCCTTCCAACTCGCCCAGCGCTCACCGGTGGCACCGAGGGAGGCGAGGCGTTCCCGAATAACCGAACCGAAGTTGACGTTCTCGTCGATCGGGTCCGGATCGATGGCGGTGTGCACCGGAACACTCAGCGCCGAGGAGACGATGTACTCCCGTTCGGCCACGACCGGGCCTTCGAAACGGCGCACGTACTCGAGCGATGCGCCAGTGACCGCGGCCACATCCTCGGCGGACATGCCGGAGCGAATGTGCGCCTGGACTTCCCGCGGTGACAGTTTTGGAGCGTTGACACGTTCCGTCTGGGTTTGGCGAAGCCGGGACTGGAGAACCTCGTCGATGGCGATGCGATACCGGTCGCCATCTTCGGACGCTGCGAGCAGCGCACCGTTCTCAACCCCAATAACCTTCAATTCCTGCATGAAGACAAGCCCTCTCGCGATTACCGTTGGCTGCAAGACTGCCACGGGTTGATGCCTTTTTGCGGGAATACGCCGGGCGTGCCGCAAGTTGTTTCTTCGTGTCCGAATAAAAACATTGGCGGACGGTTTGCTATTCCGTCTGGATTGTTGGAAACTGTGCCCGCCGATTTCGTTTATCGGCGTAACTGAAATGGATGGGCATGGCAACCGATTACGACGCACCCCGAAAGACTGAAGACGACTCTGAGTCGATCGAGGCCCTCAAGGAACGTGTGCCAGACAAAATGTCCGGCAGCGTTGATGTCGATGACTCCGACAACCCCGGTGGGTTCGACCTTCCGGGCGCCGACCTGTCCGACCTGGACCTTGATGTCGTCGTTCTGCCCGCGCAGGCCGACGAGTTCACCTGCGTGAATTGCTTCCTCGTGAAGCACCGCTCGCAGATGGGACACGAGACCAAGCTCGGCACCGTCTGTCTGGAGTGCGACTCCTAAAGCCCAGCTTTACCCCACGTTGGCCGTTCGCGATTCATTGATCGCGGCGGCCAACTCTATTGGGTGGCGGCTGGAGATGACCCAGTACGGGGCCGGATCGGTCGCATCCACGATGGGCACGCGTACGACCGGCTTGATCCAGCCGCGAATGAGCAGCCAGGCCCTGGCATCCAGCCGAGGACCCCGCTCCTGCGTGGCTTCGGCCCCGTCGAAGACCGTCGCTTGGCCGAGCAACGTGGTCGAAATTGTGGCGGGGCCGGCGATCAACTCGCCGTTCTGCACGCGAACGACCGGTGACGCCAGCACGAGCAGCAGCACGCAGCCGCCGTACAATACGGCGGCCGTAACAATTCCGGCGAACAGGGAGATCGGCACGAGCACGAGAATGCTCGCTGGTATCACCAGAGCGGTGACGATGAATGCCCAGGCGTTGGGCCACAGTTTTTCACGGTAATCAGGCATGGCTCTATTCGATCAGATAACTGCACTACCCTCGACACGTGGCAGAAAGCGTCGAAGTCCTGATCCAGGCATCCATCCTCCCGAACTACGCACACCCCGGTGATGCCGGGGCAGACCTGCACGCGGCCGAGGCTCTCGAGCTCGCCCCGGGAAGCCGTGCACTTGTCGCTACCGGCGTGTCGATCGCCCTTCCCGATGGTTTTGCGGCGTTCGTCGTTCCCCGCAGCGGTCTGGCCGTCAAGCACGGCATCACCATCGTGAACGCTCCCGGAACAGTGGATGCCGGCTACCGCGGCGAAATCAAGGTGGCCCTGCTCAACACCGACCTGAACGAGTCGTTCACCATCGCGGTGGGCGATCGCATCGCGCAACTCATCGTCATGCCGGTCGCCCGAGCCACCTTCATCGCCGTCGACAAGCTTCCCGGCAGCCAGCGTGGTGAGGGCGGTTTCGGATCGACCGGCGTTCTGCCGCGCACTCAAGACAATGCACCAATGCCGGGCGCAGCCGCCCCGCAGACAGGAGATAACCGGTGAGTGACCTCACGAACTCGGGGGAGATCCCCGAATCCATGCCGAAATCGGCACCCGAAGACCGCGAGACCGAGGGCCCGCTCGACGAGTCGGAAGCCAACCCGGTACGTCCATACGTCGACCTCGGCGGTATCAAGATTCTTCCTCGCGAAGGACTGCACCTGCGCCTCGAAATTGAAGAGGGCAGCAAGCGGGTCGTGGCCATCGGACTCGACTTCGCCGGTTCCACCCTGCAGGTTCAGCCGTTCGCCGCGCCGCGCTCGAGCGGCTTATGGCACGAGATCCGCGACCAGATCGCCGACCAGATCGGCAAGCAGGGCGGCAGCACCACTCCGCGCGAAGGCCCGTTCGGCCCCGAACTCGTCGCCGAAATCCCGGTCGCGGCCGGCCAGGAAGCCGGTGGCGTCACGCGCCTCGCCCGCTTCATCGGCGTCGACGGCCCGCGCTGGTTTCTTCGCGGCGTGATCGCCGGTGAGGGCGCCATCGATCCCGATGCCGCGTTGCAGATCGAAGACCTGTTCCGCAGCATCGTCGTGGTGCGCGGTTCGACCCCGATGCCGCCGCGCGACCTGATTCCGCTGCGCATGCCGGCCACCCCCGCTGGCACAACCGAAACCGCCGCAGTCTGACCGGCGTCTTGCCACGCCATGAGTGACACCGCCAAAGACCAGCCCGATCAGCCGGAGCTGCCAACCGTGCCGGGTGAAGCAGGCTCGCCAGACAGCGCCGTCCCGCCGTCCACCTCCGCGCTGTTCGCCGAGTCGATGGCCGGTGCGGCCCGCCGCGCCGGCTTCGGTGCGGCGACGGAGGGCGAGCCGATCAGCGGCCAGGCCCTGCTGAAGGCGATGGGCGGCATCCGCGGCTTGATCGAAGCAGTGCTGCCCGGCCTGGTTTTTCTGTTCACCTATTCGATCACCATCGACCCGTCGACCGATGTGACGAGCGATCCGATCGGCACGTTGTTGCCGTCGCTGATTGCACCCCTCGTGATCGGCGTCATCTTCGTCGCGCTGCGCGCGATCACCAAGCAGACCACGACCCCGGCTCTCGGTGGCCTGGTCGGAACCATTATCAGCGTTGCGCTCGCACTGTTCTCCGGCAAACCGTCCGACTTCTTTCTGGTCGGCCTGTGGACCAACGCCGGTTACGGCGCCGCCCTGCTCATCTCGGTGCTCGTGCGCTGGCCACTCATCGGCGTGGCCGTCGGGTTCTTGATGGGCGACGGCGTCGCCTGGCGCCTCGACGCGAGCAAGCGTCGGGTCCTGACCATTTTGACTCTGTGCTGGACCGGCCTTTTTCTCGGCCGCCTCGCCGTTCAGCTGCCGCTCTACCTGGCCGACAACGTCGAACTGCTCGCCTCGATGAAGCTGCTCATGGGCATCCCGCTCTACGCGCCGCTACTCGTCGTCTCCTGGCTCATGGTGCGATCGGTTTATCGCAAAATGGATGCCGCTGACGCGGTCTGAATGACGACGGAGAGACCCCCGCGCCCTGCTAGAGTTATCTTGACGTCAAGATAGTTGTTCGGTGAGAAGTCGCCAGCACAACTCGATGGAAAAAGGCAGCCCCTGGCATCCGCTGGTTAGGCTTGCCTTGCTGGCACGAGGCTGTGCCTGCCACAAGAATTGAGGACTGCCGCCGGTATCCCGTCGGCTCCCACAACGGAGAGGGCATTGTGTCGGAATCAACAAAGACCACGGTTAATAGCTTCGGAGCCAAAGACACCCTGCGCGTCGGTTCGACGGACTATGAGGTCTTTCGTCTGGACGCGGTCGACGGCTACGAAAAGCTGCCATACAGCCTGAAGGTGCTGCTGGAGAACCTCCTCCGCACCGAAGACGGCGCCAACATCACCGCCGAGCACATTCGTGCCCTCGGCGCGTGGGTACCCACCGCGGAGCCCGACACTGAGATCCAGTACACGCCGGCTCGCGTCGTCATGCAGGACTTCACCGGCGTTCCCTGCATCGTCGACCTCGCCACCATGCGTGAGGCACTCGTCGAACTCGGCGGCGACGCCAAGAAGATCAACCCGCTCGCCCCGACCGAAATGGTCATCGACCACTCCGTCGTCGCCGATCTGTTCGGAACGTCGGACTCGTTCGAGCGCAACGTCGAGATCGAATACGAGCGCAACGGTGAGCGCTACCAGTTCCTCCGCTGGGGCCAGACCGCGTTCGACGACTTCAAGGTCGTTCCCCCGGGAACCGGCATCGTGCACCAGGTCAACATTGAATACCTCGCCCGCGTGACCATGACCCGCGAGGTGGGTGGCGTCCTGCAGGCCTACCCCGACACCTGCGTCGGCACCGACTCGCACACCACCATGGTCAACGGCCTCGGAGTGCTCGGCTGGGGCGTCGGCGGAATCGAAGCAGAAGCAGCAATGCTCGGCCAGTCGGTCTCCATGCTCATCCCCAAGGTTGTCGGCTTCAAGCTTTCGGGCATCATCCCGGCCGGCGTCACCGCAACGGATGTCGTGCTCACAATCACGCAGATGCTCCGGGGGCACGGAGTAGTCGGCAAGTTCGTAGAATTCTACGGATCGGGTGTGGCATCCGTTCCGCTCGCGAACCGCGCCACCATCGGCAACATGAGCCCCGAGTTCGGCTCGACGGCCGCCATGTTCCCGATCGACGATGTCACCCTCGGCTACCTGCGCCTCACCGGTCGCAGCGAGGAGCAGGTCGCGCTGGTCGAGGCCTACTCGAAGCTGCAGGGCCTCTGGCACAACCCCGACCAGGAGCCGATCTTCAGCGAGTACCTCGAGCTCGACCTCTCCACGGTCGTCCCCTCGATCGCCGGACCGAAGCGCCCGCAGGACCGCATCATCCTCTCCGAGGCCAAGACCCAGTTCGAACGCGACCTGGACAACTACGCCAACGCGCCCGTCTCCCTCGTGGACGCGGCAATAGAGGGTACTTTCCCGGCCTCCGACCCGATCGGCCTCACCCCCCAGGACGAACACACCGCGCACAACCACGCGTTCGAAAGCGGCCTGGCCCGTCACACCAGCCACCCGACGCAGTCGCACCCGCAGCCCACCGACGTCACCCTCGCCGACGGCCGTGAGTTCACGATCGACAACGGCTCGGTTGCCATCGCCGCCATCACCTCCTGCACCAACACGTCGAACCCGAGCGTCATGCTCGCGGCCGGCCTGCTGGCCCGCAACGCGAGCCTCAAGGGCCTCAAGAGCAAGCCGTGGGTCAAGACCACGCTCGCTCCCGGCTCCAAGGTCGTCACCGAGTACTACGCGAAGGCCGGCCTCAACGGCTACCTCGAAGACCTCGGCTTCTATCTGGTCGGCTACGGCTGCACCACCTGCATCGGCAACTCGGGCCCGCTCGAAGACGAAATCTCTTCTGCCGTGCAGGAGAATGACCTCGCCGTTACCGCCGTGCTCTCCGGTAACCGCAACTTCGAGGGACGCATCAACCCCGACGTGAAGATGAACTATCTGGCCAGCCCGCCGCTCGTCATCGCCTACGCCCTCGCCGGCACGATGAACTTCGACTTCGACGCCGACTCGCTCGGCACAGACCATGAGGGCAACGATGTGTTCCTCAAGGACATCTGGCCCGACGCCGACGAGGTGCAGAAGACCATCGACGAGTCCATCGACTCGAACATGTTCGAGACCCAGTACGCCGGCGTCTTCGACGGCGACGAGCGCTGGCAGTCGCTCGAGACTCCCGTCGGCGATACCTTCGCCTGGGACGCCGAGTCCACCTACGTCCGCAAGCCCCCGTACTTTGACGGCATGAGCCTGGAAACCAGCCCGGTTGTCGACATCTCTGGTGCCCGCGTGCTCGCCAAGCTCGGCGACTCCGTCACCACTGACCACATCAGCCCAGCTGGTTCGATCAAGGCAGACGGCCCCGCCGGTCGCTATCTGGCCGAGCACGGCATCGAGCGTGGCGACTACAACTCCTACGGCTCGCGTCGGGGCAACCACGAGGTCATGATTCGCGGAACGTTCGCGAACATCCGTCTGCGCAATCAGCTCCTCGACAACGTCGAGGGTGGTTTCACCCGTGACTTCAGCGTCGCCGGAGGCCCGAAGGCCGACATCTACGATGCCAGCCAGAACTACCAGGCCGCCGGTACCCCCCTCGTCATCTTCGGTGGCAAGGAGTACGGTTCGGGCTCCAGCCGTGACTGGGCAGCCAAGGGCACGAGCCTTCTCGGTGTCAAGGCCGTCATCGTGGAGAGCTTCGAGCGCATCCACCGCTCGAACCTCATCGGCATGGGCGTTGTGCCCCTGCAGTTCCCGGTGGGGCAGAGCGCCGACTCGCTCGGCCTCGATGGTACCGAGATCGTTTCCATCTCGGGCATCACCGAGCTGAACAACGGCACGACCCCGAAGACCGTGCACGTGACCTGCGCTCCGAGTGAATTCTCGGCCGCCGGCAAGGCAGCGGTCGAATTCGACGCCATCGTGCGCATCGATACCCCGGGCGAAGCCGAGTATTACCGCAACGGCGGCATCCTGCAGTACGTTCTGCGCTCGCTCGTCTAGACCGGCACGCGCACTGCTGGTGGGCGCTCCACCAGTACGACAGCGGCGCGTAGACTCGATTCATTCGAGTCTGCGCGCTGGTTTGGTTTGATGAGCAGTCGTGGGAACGTACGACGTGAAAGGACGACGGATGACTCTTCTGGAGACGATTCATGGTCCCCGGGACCTCGATGGTCTCTCGAAAGAGCAATTGCCGCAGCTGGCCGCGGAGATTCGCGCCTTTCTGGTGCGCGAGGTCTCCAAGACGGGTGGCCACCTCGGGCCGAACCTCGGCGTGGTGGAACTGACCATCGCCATCCACCGGGTCTTTCACTCGCCGACCGACGCGATCGTCTTCGACACGGGGCACCAGTCCTACGTGCACAAGCTGCTCAGCGGGCGGCAGGACTTCAGCAAGCTGCGGCAGTTGGGCGGCCTGGCCGGCTACCCGCAGCGCTCCGAGTCCGAACACGACATCGTCGAGAGTTCCCACGCCTCCAGCTCGCTGTCCTGGGCAGACGGAATCTCCCGGGCCTTCGAGATCACCGGCCAGAACGACCGCCACGTCGTCGCCGTCGTCGGCGACGGAGCACTGACCGGGGGAATGACCTGGGAAGCGCTCAACAACATCAGCGATGACAACACCCGCAAGCTCATCATCGTGGTCAACGACAACGGGCGCTCCTACGCGCCGACCATCGGCGGCATGGCCCGCTTCCTCAACACCATCCGCACTCGCGCCAGTTACCGGGATGCGTACCTCACCAGCAAGGACGTATTCGATCGCCTCGGTTCGCCCGGGCGGGCCGTCTGGCGCGGCGTACGCGGCGGCATGCACGGGTTCCTCGCCCGCGTCACCAACAACGACGCCCTGTACTCCAACCTCGACATCAAATACATCGGCCCCATCGATGGCCACGACGTGCACGCGATGGAAGAGGCTCTGGCCCAGGCCAGGGGCTACGGAGCGCCGGTCATCGTGCACGCCATCACCCAAAAGGGCAAGGGCTACGACCCAGCCGTGCAGGACGTGGCCGACCAGTTTCATGCCGTCGGACAGATCGACCCGGAGACCGGGGAATCGGTCGAAGAACCCGGCGCCCAGTCGTACACGTCGGTCTTTGCCGACGAACTGCTGAAGCTCGCTATCGAGAACGATCGAATCGTCGCGATCACCGCCGCCATGCTGCGGCCCACCGGGCTGCACAAGATGGCCGAGCGCTTCCCGTCCCGTGTGCACGACGTGGGAATCGCCGAGCAGCACGCGGTGACCAGTGCGGCCGGGCTCGCCTTCGGTGGCCTGCATCCCGTCGTGGCACTGTACGCAACGTTCATCAACCGGGCCTTCGACCAGGTGCTCATGGACGTGGCCCTGCACAAAGCCGGCGTCACCTTCGTGCTGGACCGCTCCGGCGTCACCGGGCCGGACGGTCCCAGCCACCACGGTATGTGGGACCTCGCCATTTTGCAGGTCGTACCCAATATCCGCCTGGCCGCGCCGCGCGATTCCGCGCGACTGCGTGAAGAACTGGCTGAGGCCGTCGCGGTCGACGACGGACCAACGGTAGTGCGCAACCCCAAGGGCACGGTCGGCCACGAATACGATGCCATTCGCCGTCTCGACGACGGCGTTGACGTGCTCCAGGAGGCGACCCAGCAGGATGTCCTCATCGTGACGGTCGGTCCGATGGCGGCTATGGGGCTCGACGTGGCCGACCGGCTGGCAGCGCAGGGGATCGGCGCAACGGTCGTCGACCCACGCTGGGTCGTTCCCGTGCCGCAGAGCATCATCACCCTCGCCGCCGCCCACCGCATCGTCGTCACGATCGAAGACGGCATTCGGGTCGGCGGGATCGGCACGCGAATTCGTCAGGATCTGCGCGAGGCCGGCGTCGACACAGCGGTGACCGAACTCGGCCTGCCCGACCAGTTCCTTGATCACGGTACCCGGGCCGAGATTCTCGAGCGGGTCGGCCTCACCCCGCAACGCATCGCTCGCGATGTCGTTGCCATGGTGCTCGGCAGCAAGATTCCAAACGCCCGACCGCTGCCGGCCGATCACACCGACACCGGTGCCATCCAGGTAACCCGGCGCGACTAACTCCCGCCCGGCACGCGCGTCCCGAATACGGACGGGGCCCAGGCCCCGTCCACGGGCCCAGCTTATAAACTGGGCCCGTGGCCATAGGGTGGGCCCGGTCGTGCAGACCGGGCCCTGTTCTCGTTAGTGCAGTGCTCGCTAGTTCTGAGCGGATGCCGCCCCGACCGCAGCACCGATCCCGCGGATCGGCGGGGTGTGGAACGTTCCGCCGAAGACCCGCTCGCTCGCGCCGACCCGGTCGAGGTACGGGGTGATCCCGCCCATCTGGAACGGCCAGCCGGCACCGAGGATCATGCACAGGTCGATGTCCTCGGCCGCGTGCACCACGTCGTCGTCCAGCATCCGCTTGATCTCGTCGCCCAGGCCATCTTCGACCCGCTGCAGAATCTGCTCGGCCGTCATCGGAGTGCTTCCGCCGGCGACGATCTTCAGCGCGCCCTTGTCGAAGCCCGTGCGGCGGCCCTTGCCATCGCGCTCGAGGATCTTGCCGTGTTCGGCGAGCTTGTGCAGGTTGTCACTCTCGAAGAACCGGTCGGGGAACGCCGCATGGTGCGTGTCGAGCACGTGAGCGCCCACGGTGAGGCCGACCAGCTCGAGCAGCTCGAACGGGGTCATCGGCAGCCCGAACGGCGCCACAGCGGCCTCAACGACCTCGAACGGGGTTCCGGTGTCGACGGCGTGCATCGCTTCACCGAGCAGCTTGGCCAGCACCCGGTTCACCACGAAGCCGGGGGTGTCCCTGGTGATCACCGCGTTCTTGCGCAGCTTGCTGGCGATCACCATCGCGGTCGCGAGGGTGACCTCGTCGGTCTGCGGGGTGTTGACCACTTCGATGAGCGGCATGACCGCCACCGGGTTGAAGAAGTGGAACCCGACCAGGCGCTCCGGGTGGGCCAGCTTCGACCCGATCTGTTCGACCGAGAGCGACGAGGTGTTCGTGGCCAGAATGGCCTCGGGCGAGATGTACTTCTCGATCTCGGCGAACACCGACTGCTTCACGTCGAGCTCTTCGAAGACGGCCTCGATCACCCAGTCGGCGTCGGAGAACAACGACTTGTCGGTGGTACCCGTGACGAGCGCGCGAAGCCGGTTGGCTTCATCCGCTGAGATGCGGCTCTTGGTCTCGAGGGCCGCGATCTCGCCGTGGATGTACGCCACACCCTTGTCGACGCGTGCCTGGTCGAGGTCGGTGATGACCACTGGCACCCGGAGGCGACGCACGAAGAGCAGCGCGAACTGGCTGGCCATGAGGCCCGCGCCAATCACGCCGACCTTGGTGATCGGGCGGGCCAGTTTCTTGTCCGGCGCTCCGGCGGGGCGCTTGGCGCGCTTCTGCACGAGGTTGAAGGCGTAGATACTGGCCTGCAGCTGGTCTCCGGCGATGAGACCGGCCAGGGCCACGTCCTCACGCTCGAAGCCCTCGGCGCGCGTGCCGCTCTTGGCCGCCTGCAGCAGGTCGAGTGCCACGTACGGCGACTTCGCGACCTCGCCAATGCGGTTCACCAGCATCTTGCGGGCGATGCCGACGGCGACGTCCCACTTCACCAGGCGTTCGATCTTGCCGGGCACATTCGGGCGGGCCACCTTCGTCGTGCCAGCGATGACGCCGTCGGCCCAATCGATGGAGTCTTCGAGGAACCGCGCCGACGTGAACATGACATCAGCGATTCCGAGGGCGAGGGCATCCGCTCCGGTGAGGGTGCGGTTGTTCTTGAGCGGGTTCTCGATGATGACCTTGAGGGCGTTCTCGATGCCGATCAGGTTGGGCAGCAGGTAGGATCCGCCCCAGCCGGGGATCAGACCGAGAAACACCTCGGGCAGCGCGATCGCCGGCACGGCCGCGTCGACGGTGCGGTAGCCGGCATTCAGGCCGATTTCGAGGCCGCCGCCGAGCGCGAGCCCGTTGATGAACACGAACGAGGGTACGCCGAGAGTGTCGAGCTTGCCCAGGGCGTGGTGACCGAGCTGGCTGAGCAGCTTGCCGGCTTCGAGCGAGGGAATCTCGGCCACCTTGCTGAGGTCGGCGCCGGCGGCCAGGATGAACGGCTTGCCGGTGACGGCGACACCGTGGATCTCGCCGCGCCCGGCACGGGCTGTCAGCTCGTCCATGGTGGCGGCGAATTCGAGCAGGGTGACCGGGCCGAGCGTGTTTGGCCGGGTGTGGTCGCGCCCGTTGTCGAGGGTGACCAGGGCCAGGGTGCGGCCGCCACCGAGCGGCACGTCGCGCACGAACGAATGCGTGACGACCTCGTCGGCCGAGATCGCGACGAGCGAGGAGAAATCGAGGGAACTGTAGTCGGTCATCGCTTGGCTGCCTTCTTGTTGAAGTGCGGGTTTTCCCAAATCACGGTGCCGCCCTGGCCGAGGCCGATGCACATGGCGGTCAGACCGTAGCGCACCTCGGGGTGCGACTCGAACTGGTGGGCGAGCTGGTTCATCAGGCGAACGCCCGAGGAGGCGAGCGGATGCCCCAGCGCGATCGCCCCGCCATACTCGTTCACGCGGGGATCTTCGTCGTCAATGCCGAAGTGGTCGAGAAAGGAGATGACCTGCACGGCAAAGGCTTCGTTGAGCTCGAACAGGCCGATGTCGGTGATCGATAGGCCCGCCTTGCGCAGCGCCTTCTCGGTGGAGGGCACCGGCCCGAGGCCCATGACCTCCGGTTCAACGCCGGCGAAGGCGAAGCTTTTCATGGTCATCTTCACGCCGAGGCCAAGTTCCTTGGCCGTGGCGCCGCTGGCCAGCAGGCAAGCGGATGCGCCGTCATTCAGGCCGGAGGCGTTGCCGGCCGTAACGCGGCCGTGCGAACGGAACGGCGTGCGCAGACCGGCGAGGCCCTCGAGTGTGGTCTCCGGGCGCGGTGCCTCGTCCCGGGTCGCGAGGCCCCAGCCGGATTCGCTGCGCGTGGCAACGGGAATCAGGTCCGGCTGAATGTTTCCGGCCTCGTAAGCCGCGGCGACCTTCTGCTGGCTGCGCAGTGCGAACCGGTCGGAGCGTTCCTTGGTGTACGACGGGAACCGGTCGTGAATGCGTTCGGCGGTCGCGCCCATGTTGAGGGCGTCCTCGCTGACCAGACGCTCGGAGAGGAACCGCGGGTTCGGGTCGGCCCCGAACCCCATCGGGTGGCGGCCCATGTGCTCGACGCCGCCGGCGATGGCGAGGTCGTAGGCGCCGAAACCGATCGATGATCCCATCATGGTGACGGCGGTCATCGCCCCGGCGCACATCCGGTCGATGGCGAAACCGGGAACCGATTTCGGCAGTCCGGCCAGCAGCGCGGCCGTGCGCCCCAGGGTCAGTCCCTGGTCGCCGGTCTGGGTCGTGGCCGCGATCGCGACGTCGTCGATTCGTTCCGGCGGGACGCCGGGGTTACGTTCCATCAGCCCGATAATCGCCTTGACCACGAGGTCATCGGCTCGGGTGTTCCAATACATGCCCTTTTCGCCGGCGCGTCCGAACGGGGTTCGAACTCCGTCCACAAAAACGACTTCTGCTCTCTCGGCCACAATGCCTCCCGTAGATGATTCACGCAGACGCGGCCGCTTGGCATCGCATCTGCAAGGTCTGGTCCGATCCTAGGGTGGCAAAAATGGCCGCCCGAATCGTTTGCCGGTTTCTACGACTCCAGATCCGAGGCCGGGTCGGCCGTTTGTGGAACTTCTACAAAAGCATCCGCTATTAATTGTGCGGTCACGTCAACTTGCCAGTGCCGTGCTCCCAAAGTGGTCAAGGCTTCTCCAACGGATGCCGCATCCAGCGGCTCCGGCGGCGTCCAGGCGACCCGACGCAGGTAGTCGGGCGTGAGCAGATTCTCCAGGGGAATCTCGACCTCGTCTGAGAGGGCCTGCAGTGCGGCGCGTGCCGCTTTGTAGCGCACGTCGGCTTCCGGATTGCGGTCGGCCCACGCCCGAGGCGGTGGCAGGGTGTCGTTGCTCGCCTTGAGCGCGGGCAGGTCAGTGGTGGCGCGGCCGCGCTGGATCGCAGCCCACCAGCGGTCGAGCTCGTTGCGGCTCGCCCGACCATTGAACTCGCGCAGGTCGGAGAGCGCCTGCCGGGTCGCCGGAAGAACCCGGGCGGCAGCGAGCAGGGAGGCGTCGGGCACGAGACGGCCCGGGGAGACGTCCACGTCGCGCGCGAACTCGTCGCGGGCCAACCAGAGTTCCCGGGCGACAGCGAGGTTGCGCTGGCTGCGCAGCGAGTGCAGACCCGACAGTCGCCGCCACGGGTCGACTCGGGCGGCCTTGGCCTCCTTGGACAGGGTCGCGGCGAATTCCTGGGCGGCAATCTCGGTCTTGTCGGACTCGACCAGCAGGTCGACCATGCGATCGCGCAGGTCGGGCAGGAGCTCGACGTCGAGGGCGGCGTAGACCAACCAGGATTCGGGCAGGGGCCGGGTCGACCAGTTCGCCGCTGAATGTTCCTTGGCGAGGTGAATTCCGAGCAGCTCTTCCACCACGGCGCCGAGGCCGACCCGCGGAATACCGAGCAGCCGCGCGGCAAGCTCGGTGTCGAAGATGTGTGCCGGGTCGAGGCCGACCTCACGCAGGCAGGCGAGGTCCTGACTCGCGGCGTGCAGGATCCATTCCTCATCGGCCAACGCTTCGTTCAGCTCGTAGAAATCGCCGATCGGCGGCGGGTCGAACAGAAACGTGCCGGCGCCGCGGCGATAGATCTGAATCAGGTACGCGCGTTGCGAGTAGGTGAAACCGGATGCCCGCTCAGCGTCGACCCCGACCGGCCCGTTACCGGCGGCCAGGGCGGCGGTGGCGGCGAGGTAGGCCTCGCGGGTGTCAACGACCTGGTGTTGGACGATGCTCTGCTTGGACTGCGATTCAGCCACGGGCTGCTCGGCGTGCTGACAACATACTGACTCCTTCCCCAGCGGGAGGGAGGCCGGCCAGCATGCAGAGCAGCTCGCCCCAGCCCTCGACGTGGGCGGTGAGATTGTGATCCAGGGGTGTCCACGACGCGCGCAGCTCAATCTGCGCGCCATCCCCCTGTTTGGCGAGTTCGCCAAAGCCTGACGAGATTATTTTAGTCGCCGTTCCGGAGGCCGCGGTGTACCGGGCCTTGCGGGAGTTGAGAGCGTCGACGAGCCAGGCCCAGGTGACCTCGGCCAGAAACGGGTCGAGGCCGATCTCCACTTCGAGCGGTGCCTGCGCGAAACAGACCACGCGAAAGGCTCCGTTCCAGCCTTCGGGCTCCTCCGGGTCATAGAGCAGAATGAAGCGACCGGTACCCAGGTCGGAATCGCTTCCGTGCCGCACCGGCTGGATATTCGCGGCCAGGGCGATCGAATACGGGGCGAGCTGGGCGGGCGCGGCAATTTCGGTGACGACTAATTCGGCCCGGCTCGTGGCGCGGCGAATCGCGGTCAATGCCGCGGCAAACTCCGCGGGGAGCGATTGATCTGTTTCGGGCACGTCTGCAGACTAGAGTTTTTTCTGGGTGTTGTCCGTGAGGCACGCCGACCAGTCGGAGGTGCACATGCACGACCCACAGCCCTCAAACGGGCGTCACCACCACGTTCTGCGTGCGATTCTCGGCCTGACCGGTCTCGTCGTCGCGGGCTCCGCCGTAGCTGTCGTGAGCGCCGTCGGTGTGCTCTCTGCGGTCATGGCAAAGACCATCGTCACCCCGCCGACAGCGCGGACCGACGACACCATGGTCGTCGCGGTCGACCTGCCGAACGCGACCATCACGCTGCAACGCCACCGCGATTCCGTGCTGCCTGGCGACTACAGCTTCTTCTTCAGCGCCGGCACCGGCCACGCCCGGGTCGGTGAGATCACCGCGCGCACGGCGACGACCGTCACCCGGCGCATCCTCGCTGTCGACTACGGTGACCTTCAGGTGGCCCGCCGTGGCCGGTTCAGCGGCTGGCTCTATCAGGGCCCTGCCGATCTGGGCTTCGAATGGACCGAGGTCGCCGTTCCCGCACCCCTCGGGCTCGCTCCCGCGTGGCTCTTTCCAGCGGATGCCGCGGCCCGGTCGACACGGTGGGTGATCCAGGTGCACGGTCGGGCGGTGCGCCGCGAGGAGGCCTTGCGGGCGGTGCCGGTCTTTCGCGCGGCCGGTTACACGTCGTTGCTCGTCTCCTATCGCAACGACGGCGACGCCCCCGCGAGCGCTGACGGTCGGTACGGCCTCGGCGACACCGAATGGCCCGACGTGGACGCCGCGATCGACTATGCCGCCGCGCACGGTGCGACGAGCATCGTGCTGATGGGCTGGTCGATGGGCGGCGCCGTGGTGCTGCAGACGCTCACCCGCAGCGCGCACCCGCACCGGATCAGCGGTGTCGTGCTGGAATCTCCCGTGATCGACTGGACCGACGTTGTCGCAGCGCAAGCGAGAGACCGGCGGCTGCCGGTTCTGATCGCCCGCGGCGCGGTCGCAGTTATGGGCGCAGGCTGGGCCAGGCGCCTCACCGGGCAGACCGAGCCGATCGATTTCAAGCGGCTCGACTTCGTGGCCAGGGCGCGCGACCTGCACCGGCCCATTCTGCTGCTGCACAGCGACGACGACGGCTTCGTGCCGGCCACCGGGTCGCGCCGGCTGGCCGGGCTCCGGCCCGACACAGTGACCTTCGTGGCGTTCAGCGAAGCCCGGCATACCAAACTGTGGAACTACGATCCCGCCCGCTGGAACGCCGAGATCGCGGCCTGGCTGGCCGCGCTGCCGAGTTCCGCGGTCTGAGGATCAGGCGGCGAGGCGATCCCGGAGCTGACGTTTGGCCCGGCCGAGCATCGCGCTCATGCCGCGCAGGCGCAGCGGAGACACTGCCTCGCTCAGACCGATCGACTGCGAATAGTCGTCGGGAACGGCCAGCACCTCCTCGGCGCTAAGGCCGTCCAGGCCCTGGGCCAGGATCGACGCGAACCCGCGGGTGGTCGGCGACTCTCGCGGTGCTGTCGCGTGCAGGTGAAACGCGCCGTCGGCATCCACTTCGACGAAGATGAACACCGGGGACTGGCATTCAACGACTCGTTCGAGCAGATCGGGGTGGTCCTGAAATTTCTGCGGAAGTTCGGGCAACTCGTTGGCGAATTCCAGCAGCAGGAGCAAACGGTCCTTCTGCTCGAGCGCGAGAAAGTCCTCGCGAATCTCATTCAGCAGGTCCGTGCTCACGGGCGCGGCGCCGGTGCAGTTCCGGGCGCGCTGCCGACCGCGATCGGCACGGCCACGGCGTTGCCCCATTCGGTCCAGGAACCGTCGTAGTTGCGCACGTTGTCGAAGCCGAGCAGGTGGGTCAGCACGAACCAGGTGTGGCTCGACCGCTCGCCGATGCGGCAATAGGCGATCACGTCGTCGCCCGCGGCGAGTCCAGCTTCGCCTAGGTAGATGCCGTCGAGTTCGGAGCGGGTACGAAAAGTGGAGTCGGTGGCCGCGGCCCTGGCCCACGGGACGGAGGCGGCGGAAGGAATATGGCCGCCGCGCAGGGCGCCCTCTTCGGGGTAGGCGGGCATCGTCGTGCGGGCGCCGCTGTATTCCTCGTCGGAGCGCACGTCGATGAGCGGGTTACCGAAGTGAGCGAGAACATCCGCTTTGAACGCACGAATCGGGGCATCATTACGCTCGATCACGGGGTAATCTGTGGGGGTGACCGGGGATGCCTTCGTGGTGATCTCGCGGTCTTCGGCGAGCCACTTGGTGCGTCCGCCGTCGAGCAGGCGAACATCGTCGTGGCCGAACAGGGTGAACACCCAGAGGGCATAGGCGGCCCACCAGTTGCTCTTGTCGCCATAGATGACGACCGTGCTGTCGCGGGTGATGCCCTTGCTGGTCATGAGCGCGGAGAAGGCAGCACCGTCGATGTAGTCACGGTTGACCTTGTCGTTGAGGTCGGTGTGCCAGTCGATCTTCACCGAGCCGGGGATGTGCCCCACCTCGTAGAGCAAAACGTCTTCGTCGGACTCAACAACGACCAGTCCGGCGTCACCGCGGTGTTCGGCCAGCCATTGGGTCGAAACCAGTTTGGATGGGTGGGCGTAGGCGGCAAACTTTTCGGTCGGGTCGAACGGGGCAGACATGTAACCTCCATGTGGACCGGATGCATACGGATTCGGGTTGACCGCGGATTAGGCTTATCTGGCCCACCACTTAAACTTACGCGGTGCCGGCATCCAGCGCATTCGCAGCAGCAGAACGAGAACGGGCGTTTCCAATGGCACCAGAGGCCCACCAGAAGGCACAGCACACGGTTCCGCAACTGGCCGAACGCACCCCCAGCATCACGGGCCGGGAAATCGTGGCCGAGTTGGTGCCGCCTCCCCAGTTTGAACACGCCTCGTTCGAGAATTACCGGCCCGATCATGACTACCCATCTCAGGTCGCGGCCGTCGAAAAGTTGCAGGAGTTCGTGAATCCGCGGCCGGCCGGGTTCTTCTCTCGTCGCCGCCAGGCCAAGGACGACCTGCCCGGCATCTACCTGGACGGTGGGTTCGGTGTCGGCAAGACGCACCTGCTCGCCGCGCTCTGGCATGCCGCGACCGGCCCAAAATATTTCGGAACTTTCATTGAGTACACGGCTCTGGTGGGGGCGCTGGGCTACCAGGAGACCATCAAGGAGCTGCGCAGCGCGAAGCTCATCTGCATCGACGAGTTCGAGCTCGATGATCCGGGCGACACCATGGTGATGACCCGGTTGCTCGGCGAACTGGTCGCCACCGGCACCCGCGTCGCCGCCACGTCGAACACCCCGCCCAACTCGCTCGGCGAGGGCCGGTTCGCCGCCCAGGACTTTCTGCGCGAGATCTCGGCCATGAGTGCCAACTTCGAGACCCTGCGCATCGACGGCCTCGACTACCGTCGCCGCAATGTCACCGGTCAGGCCGTGGCTGTGGAGCCTGAGGCACGTGAACACCTGGTCAACACGCTGCTCGGGCGCGGTTCCAAGGTCACCGAAGACGATTTCGGATCCCTGATTCGTCACCTCGGCACGGTGCATCCGTCGAAGTACGTCAAGGTCATTCGCGACGTCGAGGTCATCGCCCTGCGCGGCGTTTTCCTGCTGACCGATCAGTCAGACGCCCTGCGGCTGGTGGCGTTCATCGACCGGGTCTACGACGCTGAGATTCCGATCGTCGCCAGTGGGCGCCCACTCAATGAGGTCTTCGACGACGAGATGATGGCAGGCGGGTACCGCAAGAAATACCAGCGCTCCCAGTCGCGCATGGTCGCCCTCACCACGGGAGAACTGCCGCCGCACACCGACTGACCACGAAACCTTGCGTTAACAATTAGCCGATGCTCGTAACCGATGCGAAACACTACGGGACGTTTGTTGTAACACCCACCCCAGATACTTGACTCGTATCCGAGGTAGGTCGCCTCGCGCTACACCCTGCACATTCGAGACGCGTAAGGACAATCTATGGATACCGGAAGCATTGCATGGGGGCTCACAGCCACCGCACTCGTGTTGTTTATGACACCAGGTGTCGCCTTCTTCTACGGCGGACTGGTCAAGGCCAAGAGCGTCATCAGCATGATGATGATGAGCTTCGGCGCGCTGGGCCTGATCAGCGTCCTGTGGATCCTGTACGGCTTCAACATGAGCGCCGTCAACGGACCCACGGAATTCGCTGGTAACCCGTTCTCCGACTTCGGCCTCGGCAAGCTGGCGATGGGCGAGACCGGAAGTATCGACCTTCTCGGCGCCACTTACGGAGCCACCTTCGCTATCATCACGGTCGCCCTCATCAGCGGTGCCGTCGCTGACCGGGCCAAGTTCGGCTCGTGGATGATTTTTGCCGGCGTCTGGGCAACCCTCGTGTACTTCCCCGTCGCAGCCTGGGTCTGGGGCGGTGGCTGGATCATGAAACTCGGTGAGACTCTCGGCCTCGGTGATATCGCTGTGATCGATTACGCCGGTGGTACCGCCGTACATATCAACGCCGGTGCTGCAGCACTCGCTCTCGCCCTGGTACTCGGCAAGCGCGTCGGCTTTCAGAAGGGCATCACCAAGCCGCACAACGTGCCGCTCGTGCTCATCGGCGCCTCCATCCTCTGGTTCGGCTGGTTCGGGTTCAATGCCGGAGCTGAATGGCTCAACGGCCTCGAGAATGTCGGCATCATCGTCGTCAACACCCTGGGTGCCACGGCAGCGGCCATCCTCGGCTGGATGCTCGTCGAGAAGTTCAAGGACGGCAAGGCCACGTCGGTCGGCGCCGCGTCCGGCGCGGTCGCGGGCCTGGTCGCCATCACCCCGGCCTGCGCCAACCTCGAGCCTGGCTGGGCACTGCTGCTCGGTGCCGTCGCCGGTGCCGTCTGCGCCCTTGCCGTCGAACTCAAGTTCAAGTTCGGCTTCGACGACTCGCTCGACGTGGTCGGCATCCACCTCGTCGGTGGCGTCATCGGAACCCTCTACCTCGGCTTCTTTGCCATCGGTACCGGTCTGTTCACCGGCGGTGACCTGAGTCAGCTCCTTGTGCAGGCCATCGCAGCCTTCGCCGTTCTCGCCTACTCCTTCGTTGTTGCCTATGTTCTCGGTTTCGCAATCGAGAAGACCATCGGCTTCCGCATCAAGAACGAAGACGAACTGGCCGGAATCGACACGAGCGTGCACGGCGAAGAGGGCTACGCCCTCGAGCGTGTCTAGCTTCTGACTCCCGCCCGGCTCTCGGGCAACGGGGCGGTACAGAGTTCGGGTTGATCCCGGCTCGGTACCGCCCCTTTTGGGTGCAGGCCCGCTCTACTGTTCTAGGGACGAGCGGATGCCGCGGCTCAGCCGCGAACGCAGGTTCCGGAGGAGACCGGGGCGTCGAGGCTGGGCGCGAGGCTGATGACCGGATGAACCTCTTCGAGCGCGAGGGCATAGCCGACGTTCTCAGTGTTGCTGGCCTTGGCAAAGATGACGCCAACGACCTGACCGGATTCGCTGAGCAGCGGCCCGCCCGATTCGCCCTGCTGCACGTCGGACGCTACGGTGTAGACTTGGCGGGGCGTCGGATCCTGGCCATAAATGTCGGCGACACTGATGGTGCCGATCGAGATGACCTGCGCCGGGTCGGAGACGTACGGACCGCCAAAGGGATACCCGTCGGCGACTGCTCCTTTGCCCGCAGCGAGATTAGCACCGACGGTGAGTGGTGCAGCGCCGAGGCCCGGCACCGAAATGATGGCAAGGTCGTCGACCGGGTCAAAATACACGATCTCCCCGGCCATCGATTCGCCCGCCGGCGTTTCCACGACGGGTTGGCCTACTCCGGCGACCACGTGCGCGTTGGTGATGACGCGGCCGTCAGAGACCACGAAACCGCTGCCGGACTGGCTCTGTCCGCAGGCATAGGCCGTTCCGGTGATGCGCACAACCGACTGCGCGGCCACGGCCAGTGCCGGGCTGCTGGTATCGGCTTCGGCTGCATCCGGTGTCGGTCCGGTGAACGCGTCGACGATGCGCGGCAGCCCCTGCTGCACGGCTACCGAGCGCAGCTCGGCCATCAGTGACTTCACCGGGTCAGGGGTGAGCGAGTCAATACCGGAGACGACAGTGGATGAGGCGATCGCGGGGGAGAGGAAAGGAATACCGAGGGCGCCGATGCTGAAAGCCACCATCGACGCGACCAGGGCGGAGGCGACGGCAGCGAAGGCCGCGCCGAGCACCCGATTGATCGTGCCGAGGGGCGAACGCTTCTTTCGGCGTCCGACCATGCCGCCGGCCGATGTACCGAGAGAGTGGCCAATGAGCACGAGCAGAACGGCGACCGCGATGGTGCCGGGGGTGCGCCACTCCGGGGCGGGAATCCAGCCTCCGACGAGCGGAACCACGAAGAAAGCGGCGATGCCGCCGAGCACTGCTCCGACGATTCCGGTGAGGCTCTGCAGCAGGCCGCTCCGGTAGCCGTTAACGAGGGCAACGAATAAGACCAGAATCAGAAAGAGGTCGAGAACGGTCGAGCCCGGCATTCGTCTCCCTCATCTGGTCTATATCGACGATTCCGTCTTCTTCATGTTTACACAGACCGCCTCCGCGATTGCTGAGCGGGGCGGCCTCGGGGCCCGCATTCCCGGGCGATCAACAGGCGCAGTGGGTGCCCAGCGAGTACCGTGAGACCAGTGAGAGAGGAATTACGTGACGAACGCCGGGGCTTACCCCATTTCAGCGATTGCGCCGCCGCTGGCCGGACGGGCCGTGGCGAGTCAGCGCTGGTCGCACCTTGTATTTCTGCACTGGCGAGTAGATGCTGCGCTGGTCGCGCCGCTCCTGCCGGCCGGCCTGGTGCCCGATGAATACGACGGTTCGAGCTGGGTCGGCCTGATTCCGTTCGTGCTCGATCGCGCGACCATCCTCGGCAGCCCGCCTATCCCATACGTGGGCACCTTCGTCGAAGTGAATGTGCGGCTGTATGCCAAAGACTCCCGGGGCCGTCGCGGTGTCGTGTTCGTGTCGCTCGAGGCGAGCCGCCTCGCGGCCGTATTGGCCGCCCGGGCTCTGTTCTCGCTGCCCTACGTCTGGTCGCGCACCCGCCTCCGGGTGGATTCCGGCCAGTACCGGTACACGTCGACGCGCCACGGTGACGCCACCAGGCGCACCGAGGTCGTAGCTCGCCCTGGAGTTGTCGCCGTGGTCGATGACCCGCTGGCTGACTTTCTGACGGCGCGCTGGGCGCTGTTCACGAGCATCCGTGGTCGCACCGTGCATCTCCGCAACCACCACGAGCCGTGGCCGTTGTACCGTGCCGAGCTCGTGAGCCTCGATGACACCCTGCTGGCCGCGGCCAGTTTCGCTGGCTTAGCCGATCGCGCGCCGGATTCCGTGCTCTATTCGCCCGGCGTCACGACCTGGTTCGGTCGCGGCACCTGACTCTGGATCTGAGCCCCGGACTAACCGGCGATGGCGTCGATGATCGGCACGTCGCCGTCGGTGAATTCGATGAATTTGCCCACGGTGTTGTCGTTGGCCAGCACGGCGGCGGCTACGAGTGCCACGTTCTCGCGTGACGTCGTGCCGGAGGCGTCGGCACCAACCGTGATGGCGCCGGTCGCGGCGTCCAGGGTCAGCGCGCTCGGGCCGAGAATGGTCCAGTTTAGCGACGTAGCGCGCAGGTAGTCGTCTGCTGCGGCCTTGGCCTCGTAGTAGGCGAACATGCCGTCGTCGGGGGAGGCTCCATGGTCGGCGCGTGACCCTTTATAGGACACCATGATGTAACGGTAGATGCCGGTCTGCGCGGCCGCATTGATCGAGCGGATGGCCGCGTCCCGGTCGACCGCGTAGGTCCGGTCAGCGCTGCCTCCTCCCGCGCCCGCCGACCAGACCACAGCGTCGTGCCCGGCCAGTGCAGTAGCGAGCTGGTCTGTGGTCAGATTCTCGACATCCGCTACGACCGGCGTAGCACCGGTCGCGCTCACGTCGGCGGCGTGCTCGGGGTTGCGAATAAGCGAGCTGACGTCGTGGCCGTCAGCCGTCAGCAAACGGGCAAGGTGGAGGGCAACTTTTCCGTGCCCGCCGATGATGGCAATTTTTGTCATGTCATCAACCTTGCCACGGTTGGCTGCGTACGGTACTCAGATTTGGATGAAGCCGAGCAGGCGCGCGCTGAAAGCCAGACAGCCCACCTGCACGACGACGAAAACGACTACCCAGACGATCCCCGGAATATGGGTGAGCCTCGCAAGCTGGTCGGCATCCGATGAGGAACCAGCCCGGCGCGACCGGGATTGCTGCAGCTCCAGCGACGTTCGCAGCGAACCGAGGAGCAGAAACACCGTGACCAGCAATGCAAAAATCCCCTGCACCTGGGGGGAGCCAAACCAAGAGACACCGAAAACCACGGCGCCGGTCACGGCCACCGACCAGAGTCCGAACCAGTTGCGAATCTGCACGAGCAGCAGGGCCAACAGCACCAGGAGTACCCAGAGCAGGCCCACGTCGTAGCCGAGGCTGAGCAGCCAGGCGGCGCCCAAACCGAGCAGCGCAGCGGCCGGGTAGCCGGCCAGCAGGGTGAAGATCATGCCCGGTCCGCTCGGTCGCCCTCGACTCACCGTGAGCCCTGACGTGTCCGAATGCAATCGGATGCCGCCCAGCCGCCGCCCGCAGAGCAGCGCGACGACGCCGTGGCCGCCCTCGTGCACGATGGTGACGGCGTGACGGGCGAGGCGCCACACCGGCGGAAACAGCACGATCACGGCGGCCGCTGCAACGGTCAGCCACGCGACTATCGGTTCCAATCCGGCATGCGGTGTCGTCATGCGGAGCCAGATGTCAAGAAGCACGTCCATGTCTCTCAGACTAGGTTGCCCCAGGCCGCTCTCCCCGCTCTCGTGTACGCAGGGGGCAGGTAACGCAAAAAACCCCCTCGTGAAAGGGGGTTTTCGTGGTGGGCGATGCGGGACTTGAACCCACGACCTCTTCCGTGTGAAGGAAGCGCGCTACCAGCTGCGCCAATCGCCCAATTGCAGTCGCAGGGAAACCGAAGTTTGCCTTGCGACTTTTGATACTAGCCCAGACTGGAGTGTCGCCGCACATCGACCCCGAGCCGGGTGTGGCGCGTGCGCCCCTGGCCCGGTGAAGGCCGTCTTTCGGGCGCGGTCGACCACAACTTTCGGGCGCGCGGGAGCTACGTCGCTGCGCGCGAAGCGGAACTGGTGCGCAGCGGCGCAGCTCCAGCGCCTCGCATTACGCGGGTATTGCGGCCAGGACCGCACGCGCGCGTACTGGCCTAAGTCCCGCGTACTGACGCAACTCCAGTGCCGGTCCGGAGGCGATCTCAGGGGCAACCGGGCCGCCCCGACCCCGCCCGCACCACACGGCGCAACACGCCGTAGACGGCTCGGTTTGGTTTCCGTCTTGCTATTCAGCTAGAGTCTCTGAGTACGCAGAAATGCGGACAGTTGCGGATGTGGCGCAGTGGTAGCGCATCACCTTGCCAAGGTGAGGGTCGCGAGTTCGAATCTCGTCATCCGCTCAAATGAACTGGAATCGGCCAATTGGCCGGTTCCAATTCGTTTGGTATGAACCCATATGGTGTGAACCCACATGGTGGATTGGCCGAGAGGCGAGGCAGCGGCCTGCAAAGCCGTTAACACGGGTTCGAATCCCGTATCCACCTCCATTCTTTGAGCACGTCCTAAAGATGAGCATGTACGAGAGAATGAGCACTTCCCAGAATCTTGGGCGATTGGCGCAGCGGTAGCGCGCTTCCCTGACACGGAAGAGGTCACTGGTTCGATCCCAGTATCGCCCACAGAGCAGTTCCCACAGAAACCCCGGTTCGCCGGGGTTTTTTTGTACCCAAACCGCACCGGTGCACGAACGCACGCCCCGTCTCGATGCCGACCGACGAACAACCCCGCGCGCGCCGCTAAAGTTGACGGGTAGGCAATCAATAGGGAGTTATACACGTGGCTGACGGCTTTGCGCTTTTCACCGATCGATCTGTTGTCGCGATGCGCGTCAACGGTGAGTTGAAAGATCTGGCGGCCACCGTGTTGCCGACGGATGCTGTCGAACCGGTCAGCATAAATTCTCCCGACGGCCTCAACATTTTGCGCCACTCCGCCACCCACGTGCTGGCCCAGGCCGTGCAGACCGTCAACCCGGCCGCCCGCCTCGGCATCGGCCCGTTCGTCACCGACGGTTTCTACTACGACTTCGACGTGGCCGACCCGTTCACGCCCGACGACATCAAGGCACTCGAAAAGGCGATGGACCGCATCATCCGCCAGGGCCAGCGTTTCGTGCGCCGCGTAGTCACCCACGATGAGGCACGCGCCGAGCTGGCTACCGAACCGTACAAGCTTGAGCTCATCGGCATCAAGGGCGGCCCCGGGGAGGGCGGCGAGGCTGCCGCCAACAACAGTCCGACGGCCGACGAAGAATCGGTCGAGGTCGGCGGTGCCGAACTCACCATCTACGACAACGTCGATGCGAAGACGGGGGAGACGGTCTGGAAGGACCTCTGCCGCGGTCCGCACCTGC
Source organism: Cryobacterium sp. TMT1-2-2 (assembly GCF_004403505.1). Classification (NCBI taxonomy): domain Bacteria; kingdom Bacillati; phylum Actinomycetota; class Actinomycetes; order Micrococcales; family Microbacteriaceae; genus Cryobacterium; species Cryobacterium sp. TMT1-2-2. Next base: position 155,417 of record NZ_SOGS01000002.1, read on the forward strand.
CGAACACCCGCATGATCGGCAACGGCTACTCGCTCACCCGCCTGGCCGCAGCGTACTGGCGCGGCTCGGAGAAGAACCCTCAGCTGCAGCGCATCTACGGCACCGCCTGGCCCACCAAAGATGAGCTGCGCGCGTATCAGACCCGTCAGGAAGAGGCTGCCAAGCGCGATCACCGCAAGCTTGGCGCCGAACTCGACCTGTTCAGCTTCCCAGAGGAGATCGGTTCGGGCCTCGCGGTGTTCCACCCCAAGGGCGGCATCATCCGCCAGGAGATGGAGAACTACTCCCGCAAGCGCCACACCGAGGCTGGTTACGACTTCGTCTACTCGCCGCACATCACCAAGTCGACGCTGTTCGAAACCTCGGGCCACCTCGATTGGTACCGCGAGGGCATGTTCCCCCCGATGCACCTCGACGAGGAACGCGACGACACCGGTCATGTCACCCGCCAGGGCGTCGACTACTACCTGAAGCCGATGAACTGCCCATTCCACAACCTCATCTTCAAGTCCAGCGGTCGCAGCTACCGCGAACTGCCGATGCGCTTGTTCGAATTCGGATCGGTCTACCGGTACGAGAAGTCCGGCGTGCTCAACGGCCTTACCCGCGTTCGCGGCATGACGCAGGACGACGCCCACATCTACACCACCAAGGAAGGCATGAAGGAGGAGCTCACCAGCACCCTCAACTTCGTGCTGCAGCTGCTCGCCGACTACGGTCTTCAGGACTACTACCTCGAGCTCTCCACCAAAGACCCAAAAAAGTTCGTCGGCACCGACGAGGCGTGGGAGGAAGCCACCGTAACGCTCCGCGAGGTTGCCGAGGCATCCGGTCTCGATCTGGTCGCCGACCCGGGCGGAGCCGCGTTCTACGGCCCCAAGATCTCGGTGCAGGCCAAGGATGCCATCGGGCGCACCTGGCAGATGTCGACCATCCAGCTCGACTTCAACCTGCCCGAACGGTTCGACCTCGAATACACCGCGAATGACGGCAGCCGCCAGCGCCCGGTCATGATTCACCGCGCCCTGTTCGGCTCGATTGAGCGTTTCTTTGCCGTGCTCACCGAGCACTACGCCGGAGCCTTCCCGGTGTGGCTGGCCCCGGTGCAGGTAGTCGGAATTCCAGTGTCGGAGCAGTACGGCCCCTTCCTCGACGACGTGATCGCCACCCTGAAGAAGGCCGGCGTGCGCGCCGAAGTTGACCATTCTGACGATCGCATGCAGAAGAAGATCCGCACGCACACCAAGGCCAAGGTGCCGTATCAGCTCATCGTGGGCGAAGATGACCAGGCCAACGGCGCGGTCAGCTTTCGCTTTCGCGATGGTACGCAGCAGAACGGGGTGCCGGTAGACGAGGCCGTGCAAATCATCGTGAAGTCGATCGAGAACCGCGCGCAGGTGACCACGACTCCGGTCGCCCCGGTCGCCCCTGCTGTGACCGAAGTGCAGGCGTAGCGTGCCGGCCATTCCCGCAGATCGACTGCGCGGTTCCGACGCCGTCGACGCCGGCGCGGGGGAGACCGCTGCCGAGTTCGCCGGTGTTCCGGATGCCTTTCAACGGCTGTGGACGCCGCATCGGATGGTTTACATCCAGGATGGGCAGCAACCGCACCCCGACGACTGCCCGTTCTGCATCGCGCCGACCCTGGACGATGAGAAGGCGCTGATCGTGGCGCGGGGTACCCACGCCTACGTGCTCCTCAACCTTTTTCCGTACAACAGCGGCCACCTGCTGGTCTGTCCGTATCGGCACGTCGCCACCTACGACCAGGCCACGCCGGAGGAGATCGCCGAAATCGGCGAGTTCACCCAGATCGCCATGCGGGTGCTCACCCAGGTGTCGAACTGTGAAGGCTTCAACATCGGTATGAATCAGGGACGTATCGCCGGGGCCGGCATCGCCGAGCACCTGCACCAGCACATCGTGCCGCGCTGGGCCCTAGACTCGAATTTTTTTCCGATCATCGCCGGCACCAAGGCCATCCCGCGCCTGCTCGGCGACGTGCGTCGGGAAATGGCCGAGGGCTGGCCCGTCGCCGGGGCGTCTACGGCTGCCGCCACAAGCACTCTCTAGCTTTTTTTCACGGCCGGGCGCGTGCTGGTGCGCCCCGGTCCTCGGCTCACACCCACCAGGCTCCGACCAGACCACCACCATGCAAGGAATAGGATCGTAGTTATGACTGAATCAACCTCTGCCGAGCAGTTCGGATCGAGCCGCGTCAAGCGTGGACTCGCCGAAATGCTTAAGGGCGGCGTCATCATGGACGTCGTCACCGCTGCCCAGGCTCGTATTGCTGAAGACGCCGGCGCTGTCGCCGTCATGGCTCTCGAACGCGTTCCCGCCGACATCCGCTCGCAGGGTGGCGTGGCCCGTATGAGCGACCCCGACCTGATCGACAGCATCATCGCCGAGGTCAACATTCCGGTCATGGCGAAGGCTCGCATCGGCCACTTCGTCGAAGCACAGATTCTCGAGGTGCTCGGCGTCGACTACATCGACGAGTCCGAAGTGCTCAGCCCGGCCGACTACATGAACCACATCGACAAGTGGAACTTCACCATTCCCTTCGTCTGTGGCGCTACCAACCTCGGTGAGGCGCTTCGCCGCATCAACGAGGGCGCGGCCATGATTCGATCCAAGGGCGAGGCCGGCACCGGCGACGTCTCCGAAGCCACCAAGCACATCCGCACGATCAACGGCGAGATCAAGCGCCTCACCTCGATGAGCCGTGACGAACTCTATGTCGCCGCCAAGGAACTCCAGGCTCCCTACGAGCTCGTCGCCGAGATCGCCGCCACCGGCAAGCTGCCGGTGGTTCTGTTCACCGCCGGAGGCGTGGCTACCCCGGCCGACGCCGCCATGATGATGCAGCTCGGCGCTGACGGTGTGTTCGTTGGCTCCGGCGTCTTCAAGTCGGGCAACCCCGAACAGCGTGCCGCCGCCATCGTGAAGGCTGTCACCTTCTACGACGACGCCAAGGTCATCGCTGAGGTCTCCCGCGGCCTCGGTGAAGCCATGGTCGGCATCAACGTGTCGGACATCCCCGCCCCGCACCGCCTCGCTGAGCGCGGCTGGTAGCCAGACCGTTCGTGACGATTCTCTCGATGGACACCCGACCGGCAGAGGCTGCTGTACCGGCAGGACTGCGGGTTGGGGTGCTCGCCCTGCAGGGCGATTTTCGTGAGCACGCGCAGGTACTGCGCGAGCTCGGCGCGAACGTCGCCCTGGTGCGCCGTCCGGAAGAATTGCTCCAGGTCGACGGTCTGGTCATTCCGGGCGGCGAATCGAGCGTCATGGACAAGCTCGCCCGTACCTTCGGCCTAGCCGAACCGCTCCGCGCAGCCATCCGCGGCGGGCTGCCCGTCTATGGAACCTGCGCGGGGCTGATCATGCTCGCCGACACGATTCTCGATGGCATGAACGGCCAGCAGAGCCTCGGCGGACTCGACATCGCCGTGCGCCGCAACGCCTTCGGTTCGCAGACCGCTTCCTTCGAGACCGACCTTGACATTGCAGCGCTCGGTGACAAGCCGGTGCACGCGGTGTTCATTCGCGCCCCGGTGGTCGAAACCGTCGGCCCGCTGGCGACCGCCTTGGCCGCCCTCGACGACGGCCGGTGCGTCGCCGTGGAACAGGGAAATCTGCTCGGCACGTCCTTTCACCCTGAGATCACCGGTGAATACCGTTTTCATCAGTATTTCCTGCAGAAACTGGTCGCCGCCGCCCGCTGATGCCAGGCCCAATTGTGCCGGGCGCGCGAGTGTGGCTAGGGTTCAGACATGACTCAGACACCCGGTGGTCAACGATGACCCGATATGTAGCACTGCTCCGTGGCATCAACGTCAACGGCATCACCATCGCCATGGCCAATCTTGCCGACACCTTTCACGACCTCGGTTACACCGACGTCAAAACCGTGCTGGCGAGCGGCAACGTCATCTTCAGCATCGACAGGCCGCTCGTCGACAAAGCGGATGCCGCGGCCCTCAAGGCGCGCATCGAAGCGGCCCTGACCGCCCGGTTCGAGTACGAGGCCTGGATCGTGCTGGTCGACGCCGAATCGCTCGACCGGATCGTGCGTGCCTTTCCCTTCACCGCCGATCATGACGGCTGGCATTCCTATGTCATGTTCTCCTCCGACCCCGGTCATCTCAGTGAACTGGCCGGTCACGCCAAGGAGCTCGAGCCGTCCGACGAACGCATCGAACTCGGCCACGGCGTGCTGTACTGGGAGGTTCGCAAGGCCGTGGGCATCAAGAGCGCCTTTAGCAAGAAGAGCGCCAAGCTCAAGTACCGCGACACGACGACCACCCGCAACCTGCACACGCTGCACAAGCTGCTGGAAGTCACTCCGGGATAGACTGATCCGGCACTAAGCGTGCACCGACTTCGCAGCGCTCACTTAATTTTGACGTAGCACAACAACGGGAGATGTATGTCCGGGCATTCCAAATGGGCCACTACCAAGCACCAGAAGGCGGTCACCGATTCCAGGCGGGCCAAGGCGTTCGCCAAGCTCATCAAGAACATCGAGGTCGCGGCCCGACTGGGCGGCGCTGACCTCTCGGGTAACCCCACGCTGGTTGACGCTATCCAGAAGGCCAAGAAGACCTCGGTCCCCAACGACAACATCGACCGCGCAGTCAAGCGCGGTGCCGGGCTGTCGGGCGAGCAGGTGGACTACACGACGATTATGTACGAGGGCTACGCCACGCACGGTGTCGCGATCATGATCGAGTGCCTCACCGACAACAAGAACCGTGCCGCAGCCGAGGTGCGCACAGCAATGGCCCGCAATGGCGGCGCCATGGCCGATCCGGGCAGTGTCGCCTACAACTTTCACCGCAAGGGCGTCGTTGTGGTCAAGCACCTGCCGACCCTCACCGAAGACGACATCATGCTCGCCGTTCTCGATGCCGGCGCCGAAGAGGTCATCGACGAGGGGGACACTTTCGAGGTCCACTCCTCCGTTGGCGATCTCGTCGCCACCCGCACCGCGCTGCAGGCCGCCGGAATCGACTATGAGTCAGCTGACATCGCGTTCATTCCGTCGCTCAAGATTGAGGTCGACGCCGAAACCGCCCGCAAAGTGTTCCACCTGATCGACGCGATGGAAGACCTCGACGACGTGCAGAACGTGTACTCGAACTACGACCTATCGGCCGAGGTTCAGGCCGCACTCGCAGCCGAGTCCGAGTAGTTCGATGGCGGTCCGGGTTCTCGGCATCGACCCGGGCCTCACCCGCTGCGGTGTGGGCGTGGTCGATGTCGAGGGCAACCGCTCCGCCCGTCTGGTCGATGTGACCGTGCTGCGGAGCGCCGCCGACCTTCCGCTGGAGCGGCGGCTGCTGTTGTTGTCCCAGGGTCTGGAAGAGATGCTCGACCGCCACCGGCCGCAGTTCATCGCCATTGAGCGGGTCTTCGCCCAGCACAACGTGCGCACCGTCATGGGCACAGCGCAGATCAGCGGGGTCGCCCTGCTGCTCGCCGCGCAGCGCGGTCTGCCGGTAACCCTGCACACTCCGAGCGAGGTGAAGGCCGCCATCACCGGTTACGGTGCCGCCGATAAGAAGCAGGTCGGCACCATGGTCGCCCGCATCCTTGGGCTGACCGAGATTCCCAAACCAGCTGACGCAGCGGATGCCCTCGCGCTCGCGATCTGCCACGCCTGGCGCACCGGAGCATCCGGTGGCACCCTGCCGACCGTCGCCTCGGTGAAAGCTGCCACGGTCACGACGGGCGCGCTGACGCCAGCGCAGAGGGCCTGGCGTGCCGCCGAACGTGGGTCGGTGCCAGCAGCGTCAGCGGTGCCCCGTAGTCTTAAGCGGTGATCTCTTCCGTACGTGGCCCTGTCCTTTCAGCTGTCGGCTCAACCGTCGTGATCGAGGTTGGGGGAGTCGGCCTCGGCGTCCAGGTGACGCCAGCCACCGCACTCGGCCTGCGTATCAATGACGAAGCCCGGCTGGTGACCACCCTCATCGTGCGTGAAGATTCGCTCACTCTCTATGGCTTTCCCACTGCCGATGAGCTTGCGGTCTTCGAACTCCTCGTCGGTGTGACCGGTGTGGGTCCCAAGTCCGCCCTGGGCGTGCTCGCGGTGCTCAGCCCCAACCAGATCGCGCAGGCCGTCGCCGGCGACGACGACGGCGCCTTCCGCAAGGTCAGCGGCATCGGACCGAAAACCGCCAAACTCATCGTTCTCTCCCTGGCCGGCAAGCTCGCCGTCACCGCGGCGACGTCTCCAACCCGCGCAGCCCCGGTGACCTCAGTTGCGGCCAGCGTGCAGGCCGCGCTGATCGGCCTCGGCTGGTCGGAGCGCGTGGCGGCCGAGGCCGTCGACGATACCCTCACCGAGTTGGCGGATGTCGCCGGTGACGACGCTGCGCCGCCGGCGGTGGCCGCAGTGCTTCGGTTGGCCCTCGGCCGCCTGGGTCCGGCAGCGCACCACGCCACCGGGTCGGCGGCCGCGAGCAACGGAACGGGGCGCTCATGAGCACTGATCCCGCTGTCGAAAACTCCGCCATCAAACTGGTCAACCCCTCGCTCGAAAGTGAGTCCGAGCTAGCCTTCGAGGGCGCTCTGCGCCCGGCGAGTCTGGCCGAATTCGTCGGCCAGAAAAAGGTACGTGGGCAGTTGCAGCTGCTGCTGACCGCCGCGACCATGCAGAATCGCACGCCAGACCACATCCTCCTGGCTGGCCCTCCCGGCCTCGGTAAAACCACCCTGGCCATGATCGTCGCTTACGAGGGCAACCGCCCGCTGCGCATGTCGAGTGGTCCGGCCATCCAGCACGCCGGCGATCTCGCGGCCGTGCTGTCGTCCCTGGTTCCCGGCGAGGTGCTGTTCATCGATGAAATCCATCGCATGGCACGCTCCGCCGAGGAGATGCTCTACCTCGCTATGGAAGACTTTCGCATCGACATCATGGTGGGAAAGGGTGCTGGCGCCACTTCCGTTCCACTCGACCTGGCCCCATTCACCCTGGTCGGTGCCACGACCCGGTCTGGCCTGCTGCCGAACCCTCTGCGGGACCGTTTCGGTTTCACCGCCCACCTCGAGTTCTACGCCGAGAGCGAGCTCGAACAGGTGTTGGCCCGGGCAGCGCAGCTCATCGAGCTGCCGATCAAGAAGGATGCCCTCGCCGAGATCGCCGGACGGTGCCGTGGCACACCGCGCATCGCGAACCGCCTGCTGCGCCGCGTGCGCGACTATGCGCTCGTGCACGGGGGAGCTGCCGACATCGCCGCGGTGCACGCAGCCCTCGAACTCTACGACGTCGACGCGATCGGCCTCGATCGGCTCGACCGGGAGGTCATGAAGATCATTTTGACTCGTTTTGGCGGCGGACCGGTGGGGCTCAATACCTTGGCCGTGTCGGTGGGGGAAGAGTCCGAAACTGTCGAAGCGGTCGTCGAGCCCTTCCTGGTGCGGATAGGCTTCCTCACGCGCACCCCGCGAGGGCGCGTTGCCACCAGCGCAGCGTGGCAACATTTTGGCCTCGTGCCGCCCCCGGGCTCGACTGCACAGGGCAGTACGACCCTTCTTGACCTATAATTCAATTTGGCCCGCCTGTCTAGAGGCATATTCTCTAGGCCCGCTGTCGGGTCTTCACTCGCAGCTTCGGCCACCCGCGCCGCAATCGAAAGGTTTCACCGCTCTATGGATTCTTTGACTCTCGTCATGCTGGCCGTCCTGGCCGTACTCGTCTTCTTCATGTTCCGCAACGGCCGCAAGCGCAAGAGGGACCAGGAGGCCCTGCAGGCCACCATGGTTCCCGGCGCCGACGTCATGACCAACTTCGGCATGTACGGCACGATCATTGCCATCGATGAAGAAGCCAACAAGGTCGAGCTGCAGATCGCGCCCGGCGTCATCGTCGAGATCCACCGCCAGACCATCGCTCGCGTGGTTGAGCCGGTTGTCGCCGACGAACTCGACGACGAGAGCGTTCAGGCCATCGACTCGCTGAACGAGCCGGAATTCGGCCAGCGCGTTGCCGACCTTGACACCGACACGACCGACCAGCCCAAAAAGGGTGACGCGTAGTCGTTTTTCGGCAGGCTTAGTTCGGTACGGCCTATTTCGTAGGGCATACTCGCTTGGCATGTTTATTTATTGCACGAAACGCACGTAATGCATCAAGCGGCGCGTCCACACACTTTGGTGTGGGCGCCAACAGAAAGCTGAGTTCATAGGTGGCTAAGTCGTCTCCGGTCAAGAAGGCCTGGCGTTCCCTGACCTGGCTTGGCGTGATTATCGTCGGCCTCATCGCCCTCAACGCGTTCGGTGTATTCACCCAGAACGGATCGTGGACGCCGAAACTGGCCCTCGACCTCGAGGGCGGAACCCAGATCATCCTCGCCCCGCAGGTGGAGAGTGGCGCGACAGTCACCTCGGAGCAGCTCGACGAGGCTGTTGGGATCATTCGACAGCGCATCAACTCGTCTGGAGTGTCGGAAACAGAAGTCAACACTCAGGGCGGTCGAAACATCGTCGTCTCGATTCCAGGCACCCCCGATGATGCCACCCTGGAGCGCATCAAGTCCTCGGCGAAACTCGAATTTCGGGCCGTACTCGTAGCCGGGCAGCCGTCCGGCCAGACCGTCGGGGCCGACGGCACGGCAACTCCGGCGCCGCAGGCGACGGTTGATCCGAGCCTGTCGACCACACCGGCCGTTGCACCGACCGACGCAAGCGACCTGAACTACGTCACCCCGGCTCTTCAGGCCGAGTACGACGCCTTCGATTGCAACAAGATCAACAGCACCAACGTGGCACCCGCCGACCAGCCCCTGATCACCTGTGAGACCGACGGCTCGGTCAAATACATCCTCGGCCCGGTCGAGGTCGACGGTTCCACGATCTCGGACGCGACCAACGGCCAGCGCACCACTCAAAACGGCGCGACCACCGGCGAGTGGGCCGTCAACATCGTCTTCAACAGCTCGGGAACCTCGAAGTTTGCAGACGTGACGACCCGCCTGTTCAGCCTGACCGGTGTGCAGAACCAGTTCGCCATCGTGCTCGACGGCCACGTGATTTCGGCCCCGGCCACCCAGGGCGCCATCCTCGACGGCAAGCCTCAGATCACCGGGTCTTTCGATCAGGAAAGTTCCAAGGCCCTGGCTGACCAGCTCAAGTTCGGTGCACTCCCGATCAGCTTCACCGTGCAGAGCCAGGACACCATCTCGGCAACGCTCGGTTCGACCCAGCTGCTCAACGGCCTCATCGCCGGCCTGATCGGTCTGATCCTCGTCGTCCTCTACTCACTCGCTCAGTACCGCCTGCTCGGTTTGGTCACCGTTGCGTCCCTCGGCGTGGCAGCGGTGATCACCTACCTGTTGATCACCATCTTGTCCTGGCGTGAAGGCTACCGTTTGTCACTGGCCGGCGTCGCCGGTTTGATCGTGGCCATCGGTATCACCGCCGACTCGTTCATCGTCTACTTCGAACGCGTCCGTGACGAGTTGCGTGATGGACGCGGGCTGGAGTCCTCGGTCGAGGCCGGCTGGAAGCGAGCCTTCCGCACCATCGTCGCCTCCGACGTCGTCAACTTCCTCGCCGCCGCCGTGCTGTTCGTGCTCGCCGTCGGCAACGTACGCGGCTTCGCCCTCACCCTGGGCCTCACCACCATCGTCGACCTCCTCGTGGTCAGTCTGTTCACCCACCCGATGCTGCAACTGACCGCCCAGACCAAGTTCTTCAACGAGGGCCACAAACTCAGCGGCCTTGATCCGCGAGCCCTCGGTGCTGTCTATCGTGGTCGAGCGCGGTTTGAACCCTCGGCTTCCGTGTCGGCGACCAAGGTCTCCTCCTCGAGTAAAGAGGCGGCGAAACGACAAACCATCGCGGAGCGCAAGGCTTCCGAGCTCGTGGGTACCAGCACTGATCGATCAACGGACGGGAAGGATTCCTGATGGCCAGCTTCTCGAAATTTGGAAATGACCTCTACACGGGCGCTCGTTCGCTGAACATCGTCGGGCGTCGCAAGCTGTGGTACCTGATCGCCGGCGGCATGATCCTGATCGCGCTGGTCGGCCCGTTCCTGCTGCGCGGCGGCTTCGTTTTCGGCATCGAGTTCACCGGCGGCAGCGAGTTCGTCGTCTCGCAGACGAGCAGCCAGTCAGAGACCACCGCAACGGATGCCGTTTCCAGCGTCGTTCCGAATGCCGTACCAAAGGTTTCCACCGTCGGCACCGATGGCGTTCGAGTACAGACCGACCAGCTGTCGGAAGGCGAGACGACCGGAGTGCGCGACGCATTGGCCACCGCCTACAACGTGTCCGTCAAGGAAGTCGCCACCTCCTTCATTGGCGCCACTTGGGGGCAGGACATCACCGGGCAGGCACTGCGTGCCCTGGTCGTGTTCCTCGTGCTCGCCGGCATCATCATGGCCATCTATTTCCGCACCTGGAAAATGTCCGTGGCGGCCATGGTCGCCCTGCTGCACGACCTGGTCATCACCGCGGGGTTCTACGGAATCACCGGTTTTGAAATCACACCCGCGGCCGTGATCGGATTCCTCACCATTTTGGGATATTCGCTCTACGACACCGTCGTGGTCTTCGACAAGATTCGTGAGAACACCAACTTCGACGGGTCCGGCTCGAGCCGGACCTTCTCCGAGTCGGTCAACCTCGCCGTGAACCAGACCCTCGTGCGCTCGATCAACACTTCCGTGGTCGCGGCTCTGCCCGTGGCATCCATTTTGTTTATCGGTGCGTTCGTCTTGGGTGCCGGCACGTTGCGCGACATCTCGCTCGCGCTGCTCATCGGAATTCTGGTCGGAACCTACTCGACCATCTTCATCGCATCACCGCTGTACGCCCAGCTGCGCAACAACGAGGACGCTATTCGCAAGCACGACAAGAAGGCCCTCGCTGCTCGCGCCAAGGCCTCGGCCCCGGCCGCTGCCGCTGCCAGCGTCACCGCCTAGTCAGCTCAGCTGGCACGACCGGAACGGCCAGTCCCTGCGGACTGGCCGTTTCTGCAGATGACTGGGTAGGCCCCGCACAGAGCGTTATGCCGGAGGCGTACGGACTGCGCCCTCGGAACCGGCATAATTGATGGAACGCAACCCCGCGTCTTTCGGCGGGCGTGACGCACGAGGTGAGACTATGACGGACACGACGACCCCCTCCCCGGCCTCGCTGCGCCGTCTGGTTCCTCGCATCTTCTCTCGGGCCCAGCCCGCCGGTGCTGTTGACCGCCTGATCAAGACGGTGCGGTTGAACCACCCGAAGGTCGACCTGTCGATCATCGAACGCGCGTATACCGCCGCCGAGCGAGCGCACGACGGACAGCTGCGTCGCAGCGGCGAGCCGTACATCACCCACCCAGTCGCCGTGGCGCAGATTCTGGCCGACCTGGGCATCGGTACCAAAACCATTGCGGCCGCCCTGCTGCACGACACCGTCGAAGACACCGATTACACCCTCGACGCCCTGCGGGCCGACTTCGGCGATGAAATCGCCATGCTCGTCGATGGTGTCACCAAGCTCGACAAGGTGAAGTACGGCGACTCGACCCAGGCCGAAACCGTGCGCAAGATGATCGTCGCGATGTCCAAGGACATTCGCGTCCTCATTATCAAACTTGCCGACCGGCTACACAACGCCCGCACCTGGGGCTTCGTTCCCAACGAATCCGCCGTGCGCAAGGCCACCGAGACCCTGGAGATCTACGCCCCTCTCGCGCACCGCCTGGGGATCCAGACGATCAAGTGGGAACTCGAGGACCTCTCCTTTGCGGTGCTGTACCCCAAGCTCTACGCCGAAATTGAAAGCCTGGTCAAGCAGCGTACTCCGCAGCGCGAAGAGTTCGTTCAACAGATCATCGACACCATCAACGACGATCTCAAATCGGCGCGCATTCGCGGCAAGGTTGCCGGTCGCCCCAAACAGTACTACTCGATCTACCAGAAAATGGTCGTGCGCGGCCGCGATTTCGACGAGATCTACGACCTCGTCGGTATCCGCGTGCTCGTGAACTCGGTGCGGGACTGCTACGCGGTGCTGGGATCCATCCATGCCCGCTGGACGCCGCTGCCCGGCCGGTTCAAGGACTATATTGCCACCCCGAAGTTCAACCTGTACCAGTCCCTGCACACCACCGTGCTCGGGCCGAGCGGTCGCGCGGTAGAAATTCAGATTCGCACGACCGAAATGCACCAGCGTGCCGAATTCGGCGTCGCCGCGCACTGGAAGTACAAGGAGCAGGTCAACGGCAAGAGCGCTGGCGGACCCGGCCCGCAGAGCGATACCGATATGGCTTGGCTCGCCCATATTTCTGACTGGCAGGCCGAAACGGCCGACCCAGGCGAGTTCCTGGACTCCCTGCGGTACGAGATCGGTGCCAAAGAGGTTTACGTCTTCACGCCGAAGGGCCGGGTCATTGGCCTCCCGTCCGGCGCGACCCCGGTCGACTTTGCCTATGCGGTGCACACCGAGGTGGGACACCGCACCATGGGAGCCAAGGTCAACGGCCGGTTGGTGCCGTTGGAGAGCGAGCTGATCACCGGCGACGTGGTCGAGGTGTTCACCTCGAAAAACCCCGACTCCGGCCCGAGCAAAGACTGGCTGAACTTCGTCAAGAGCCCCAGGGCCCGCAACAAGATTCGGCAATGGTTCACCAAGGAACGCCGCGACGAGGCCATCGAGCAGGGCCGGGACGCGATCGCCCGCGCCATGCGCAAGCAGAACCTTCCGCTGCAGAAGCTGATGAACCAGGACTCGTTCGCGGAGGTCGCGGCTCAGCTTAAGTACGAAGATGTGTCGGCGCTTTATGCCGCCGTCGGTGAAGGTCACGTTTCAACCCAGTCAGTGCTCGAGAAGGTCGTCTCTTCGGTACAGAGCATCGAAGACAACGACAGCAACGACTTTCCGGTCGCCGCGCGCGGACGGCCGCAGACCACCCGCAACGGAGATTCCGGAGTGCTGGTGCGCGGTGCACCGGACATTCTGGTCAAACTGGCCCGCTGCTGCACCCCGGTGCCCGGCGACAAAATCGTCGGATTCGTCACGCGCGGCGCAGGCGTCTCTGTGCATCAGGCCGCCTGCCACAATGTGCAGTCGCTGCTCAAAGAACCCGAGCGCATGATCGAGGTCGAGTGGGCGCCAACCTCGAAGAGTCTGTTCCTCGTGCACATCCAAATCGAAGCCCTTGACCGCTCCGGTCTGCTCTCCGACGTCACCCGGGTCTTGTCGGAGCACCACGTGAACATTCTCTCTGCCACCGTCAACACGTCGAGCGATCGCCTCGCGCTCAGCCGCTTCGTCTTTGAGATGGGGGACACCACCCACCTCGACCGCGTACTCAATGCCGTGCGTCGTATCGATGCCGTGTACGACGTGTACCGGGTTAGCGACGGCTAACCTGCGGTACTGCGCGCGCAGCCCTGCTGGCGCAGCGCAAACAGTGGTGCGCTGACGGCCGTGAAGCGCGCGACAGCGAGAGCGCTGTGAGCGGGGCTGCCTCGCTTGCAGAGGCGGATGGCGGCCGACACGTCGGGGTACTGGCCGTAGTGCAGGAGGCGGGCCAGGAGGGCACTCAGCTCTGACGTGGTCGATGGTGACACCGTCGGCGGTGAAACCGCATAGCGGGCGAGATCGACGGCGGTGCGCAGGGGTGTGGTGACCCGCACCCCCGAGATGGTGCGCACGTCATCGGGCGTTCGCACAATTTCACGCACCGATGCCCGAGCCGACCACAGAGTGGTGGTACGCGCGCCGATCAATACACAGAACTGGTGGCGCCGCGGCTCCGGCGTGACGCCGTAGATCCACGCGGCGGTGAGCTGTTCGGCGATGGCGCGGGGCGGGACCAGCTGGCCGGCGGCGATTGCGCGGGTATCGCATCCGTCTATTTCATCGATCACGCACCAGGAGTCCGCGATCTGAAAGACCTGGCCGTCGAGGCGGGCGGCGTAGAGCTCGGCCAGTGGCAGGTCGTTGAGGGTGAGCGGTCGCCCCGGTGGATTCGTCATGCCACCAGAGTGACGCTTAACCAGGTCCAGGCCCCCGAAGGAGCCTGGATCTGTGGAGAAGCTGGTTGCGTGCGCCGAGTGTGGATAACTAAGTGCCTGCGTGCAAGTGCTGCCGGTTACTGGCCGATTGCCTTGAGCCAGGCCTTACGGGCCTCGAGCGCTTCGGTGGCGTCCTTGATGGCCCGGGCGTTCTGACCCTTCTGCGCGGTAGCCAGCTCGGCCTCGAGCTTGGCGATCGCGTCGTTCAGCTGCCCGGCCAGACCCTCGGTACGAGCCTTGGTCTCGGGGTTGTTGCGCTTCCAGTGATCGTCATCGAGCTTGCGCACGACGGCTTCCACCTTGCGCAGGCGATCCTCGATCGGCTTGACCTGATCCCGCGGGACCTTGCCGATGTCATCCCACTTGCGCTGGATCAAGGTGAGCGTGTCGCGAGCGGCGTTGCGGTCGGTGGTAGTGAGCAGGGTCTCGGCCTGCGTGAGCAATTCGAGTTTGAGTACCAGGTTCGCCGAGAACTCCTCGTTGTCCTGGGCTTCAACTTCACTCTTAACGGCGTAGAGCACGTCGCCGGCAGCTTTGAACTTGGCCCACATGGCGTCGTCCTGTTTCTTGCCGCTGCGGCCAGCTTTCTTCCACTCATCGAGCAGGTTGCGATACGACGAAACCCCATCGGCACCCTGGGGGGCGAGGGCCTCAGCCTGTTCGATCAGGTGCTGCTTCTTGGTCCGCACGTCTTTATGGGCGCTGTCGAGCTCGGCGAAGAACGCCTTACGGTTCTGCTCGATCGTGGTGCGTGCGGCCCGGAAGCGCTTCCACAGATCGTTGGCCTCGCCCTTGGGAATGCGCGGGGCGTCGTGCTGGTGTGCCTGCCACTTGGCGAACAGCGCGTCAAGAGCGGCGCTGGTCTGCTTCCACTGCGTCTTGGCCGGATCTTCGGCGGCGAGACGCTCGGCCTCGGTCACGATCTCGGCCCGCTCAGCGACGGCGGCAGCGGATGCGGCCTTGGTTTCGAGGCTCTGCTGCTCGGTGAGCTCACTGACAGCACCGCCGAGAGCGCCGAGGCGCTCGGCCAGGGCGGCAAGGTTTCCGACCGCGTTGGCATTGGCGACGGCAACTTTGAGGTTGGCGACCGACTTGGCGATGTCTGCGGCCGGAGCGCCACCCTTCGCACGTTGCTCGAGCAGGGTAACCTGCCCGTTGAGCTCAACGTACTTACGCTCGAAGTAGGCCAGGGCCTCTTCCGGAGTGGCATCCGGATACTGACCGACGGCGCGTTCGCCGTCTGCCTCGCGCACGTAAACCGTGCCGGTTTCGTCTACGCGACCCCATGGTTGCTGATCTGTCGTAGTCAAGAGCCTCACCTTTGCTGAGTTGTTGTGTGTGGATCCGCGGGAGTGAAGAGTGCGGAACCTAAGAAATACCCTGATAAGCCTATTGCAATAGCGCAGGGGTGACGATCGATCCTACTGAAGTGTTAAGCCCGTGATCGTCGTTGGCACCGTCGGGGCGCCGTCGCCGGAGCCGTCCGCGGTGCCGGCATCCGTGATCTGGGCCTTGAGCTCGTCCAGTCCGCTCGTGACGTGACCGAGCACGGTGTAGCCGCCGCCCGCGTCGGAGGGGATAGTCGTGTCGTCGTAGACCACGAAGAATTGGCTTCCCATGCTGTATCCGTTGCCGCCCTGGCGAGCCATGGCGAGGGTACCGGCCGGGTAGACGTTATCGGCCGGAGCGTTTTCGACCGGACCATAGCTGTAACCGGGACCGCCGGATCCGTCGCCGGCGGGATCGCCGCACTGCAGCACGAAGAAGCCGCCGTCGGTTAGGCGGTGGCAGCTCACGCCGGTATAGAACCCGCTCTGGGCGAGGCTGACCGTGGACGAGACGCCCTGGGGCGCGCGCGCACCGTCCAGCTCGATGCCGAGGTTGACATCGTTGAGGCTCAGGGTGCCGGTCCAGGTGCGCCCCTCGGCGATAGTGCTTGCGGGCACGTCGCCGGTGTTGGCACCGGCCGCTGCCGTGGGGGTCGGCGTTGGACTGGACGTTGCAGCTGCCGTCGGCGCCGGGGTACCCGGGCCGCCAGCGAAGTAGAACACCTGGGCGATCACGATCAAGGTCAGCACCACGAGGAGTCCGCCACCGGCGATCAGGTTGTCCCGCACGCGCCGCTTCGTCTGGTGCTCGTGCACCGCCCGTCGGGCCTGGTAAGAACGAACACGTCCGCGCTCTTCACGTGCCGCACGCTCGAGCTTGTAATTCGAAGCCACTTGGAACCCCTCCAGGGCCGTCGGGGTTGGCGACGACCGGACAAAACGTGACCGTACGCCAACGCGGCCGACCTCGTAGAACTCTCTCACAAACTACGCTGGAGGAATGTCGGATGCTCAACAGGGTCTGCGGAGTGGCCAGGCCCCCCTCGCCGTACGAATGCGCCCGAAAACCCTGGACGAGGTGGCCGGCCAGCGTCATCTGCTCACCCCGGGGTCGCCCCTGGTCAGTCTGGCCAGCGACAAGACCGGGGAGCGCGGCAGCGTATCGGTCATTCTCTGGGGACCGCCCGGAACCGGCAAGACCACGCTCGCGCAGGCGATCGCGCACAGTTCCGGACGTCGTTTCGTCGAACTCTCTGCCGTGACGGCCGGCGTGCGCGACGTGCGGCAGGTGATGGAAGACGCCCGAACCAACCGCGACCTCTACGGTCTCGCGACGGTGCTGTTTCTCGATGAGATCCACCGATTCTCCAAGGCCCAGCAAGACACGCTACTGCCAGGGGTCGAGAACGGCGTCGTCATCCTGGTCGCCGCGACGACCGAAAATCCGTCGTTCTCGATCATTTCGCCCCTGCTGTCTCGTTCTCTGCTGCTCACCCTCGAAGTTCTCAGCGACGACGACCTTGGCATCGTCGTCGATCGTGCCGTCACGGATGCGCGCGGGTTGGCCGACCGGTTCGAACTCGAGTCAGAGGCCCGCGGCGCGATCATTCGCCTGGCCTCCGGGGATGCGCGGCGGGCCCTGACGGCGCTGGAAGCGGCATCCGTTTCGGCGGAATCGACGCTCGAACCCGGCGCAACCGGCAAGCCCGTCATCACGACCGACATCGTCTCGCTCGCCGTTGATCGTGCGCTGCTGCGCTATGACCGCAATGGCGACGAGCACTACGACGTGATCAGCGCGTTCATCAAATCGGTGCGCGGCAGTGACGTCGACGCCGCGCTGCACTATCTGGCGCGCATGATCGAGGCCGGCGAAGACCCGCGCTACATCTGTCGCCGCATCATCGTCCTCGCCTCCGAAGACATCGGCATGGCCGACCCGCAATCGCTCCTCATCGCTGTCGCCGCCGCCGATGCCGTCGCGCTGATCGGCATGCCTGAGGGGCGGATCCCGCTCGCCCAGGCCGTTGTGCACCTCGCGACCGCCCCCAAGTCGAACGCGGCCTACATGGCGCTCGATGCTGCCATAGCGGATGTCCGCGCCGGCAAGATGGGCCGCGTGCCCAAGGGCATGCGCGACGCGCACTACCCGGGCGCCAAACGACTCGGCCACGGCAAGGGCTACGTCTACCCGCACAATGACCCGCTCGGAGTGGTCACTCAGCAATACCCCCCAACGGAGCTGAAATCCACCCGCTATTACGAGCCGACCGAGCACGGCCACGAGCGCGATATCTCCGCCCGCCTCCTAAAAATCCGCCGCATAGTCCGCAACGAATAGATTCGTGACTCAGCTCTGAACTTGCGGCGGCGGGGGGATTCTCCGCGGGGTTGCGAGTTTCGCGGAGTGTCCTGCGCACCCGCGATGTTTGAGCGAGGAGCGGATGATCCCTCGACGACGCCCGCCTCGGGAACGCGAGGCGAAGCATCCGCTCTGTGCTAACCTTGACTCTGCCTACAACTGCTTTCGGCATGCGGCTGCGTCCGTTTCCAGTTTGGAGGGGTTTCGTTCTGTAGCCGAACGTCCCATGGCACCCAATCCTCTGATCTCCCATGACGTTTGTGCTGTAGAAACACGCACTCGCCCTGGTATCCCTGTTATTGAGTCCGATTGAAAGGAAACCGTGTCTACCAAGTCACGTACCCGCAGTAAAACTCGCCTCTCGCGCGCCCTGGGCATTGCCCTCACGCCGAAGGCAGCCCGCTTCCTTGAGAAGCGCCCCTATGCACCCGGTGAGCACGGCCGCACCAAGCGCAAGACCGATTCGGACTATGCCGTTCGTCTGCGCGAAAAGCAGCGCTTACGCGCCCAGTACGGCATCCGCGAAGCCCAGCTCAAGATTGCCTTCGAGCAGGCTCGTCGTCGTCAGGGACTGACCGGTGAGAACCTCGTAGAGATCCTCGAGACGCGTCTCGACGCCCTCCTCGTGCGTTCGGCCATCGCCCGCACCACCGCTCAGGCTCGCCAGATGATCGTGCACCGTCACATCCTCGTCGACGGAGAGCTCGTCGACCGGCCCTCCTTCCGCGTGAAGCCGGGCCAGCTCATGCACGTCAAGGCTCGCAGCGAGGGCATGGAGCCCTTCCAGGTTGCAGCAGCCGGCGGCCACGTCGACCTGCTTCCCAAGCTCCCGCCGTACCTCGAGGTAGAGCTCGACAAGCTCCAGGCCCGCCTCGTGCGCGCCCCGAAGCGCATCGAGATCCCCGTGACCTGTGAAGTTCAGCTCGTCGTGGAGTACTACGCAGCTCGCTAGTCCAACCGGTACGCTGAAGGGCGGATCACCTCAGGGTGATCCGCCCTTTTTTGTATACCCGGGCTCCGCAGGGGCCCCTCGAACTGAGTGGAGTCACCGTGTCAGGTGGAGATATTGCCGGCCTCATCGCCGCCGGCGTGTTCGCGATTCTGGTCGCTGTCATCGCTATTCCCTTGGTCAAACTGGGCCGCGTGTTCGATGAGACCACGGCCGCCATCCATGAACTCAGCGAGGGAATCACCCCGATGCTGACCGAGACGACCGAGACCATCCGTTCTACCAACCAGCAACTGGCCAGGGTCGACACCATCACGAGCAACGTAGCGGATGTCACCGGCAACGTCTCGGCGCTGGTCGCGTTGTTCGCGGCCACGGTCGGCGGGCCGCTGATCAAGCTCGCCGGTTTCTCAGCCGGCGTCCGGGCGGCCTTTCGCGCCGGGCGGCCGCGGCCTCGGCGTAATCGGGGTTGACCGGCTACTCTGGAGACGGCGCTGATATTCTCGCGCCCGACTTATCGATAGCTACGGCTAGACCAGATTCAGGGAGAAGTGCCATGAAGAACGTCATCTGGTTGGTCATCGGCGTGGCCGCGGGCTTCGTGGTGGCCCACGAGGTCAACAAGACCCAGCAGGGCAAGCAGTTCTTCACGGAACTTGACACCAAGGCCCGCGAGTTCGGCGAGGCCATCTCGGAGGGCTACCGCCAGCGCGAGGCCGAGCTGCACGCCGCGCTCGGCGACGTCGCCGCTGATGCCGCGGGTGACGCGCCGGCGGCCAGCGCGCCGTAGGCATCCGCTCGACTCAGGCATACCGTTTCACCGCACCACCACATTCATGCACGACAAAAGCTACGGACACCATGCAGACTGCTGACATTCGCGGGCGCTGGCTCGACTTCTTCGCCGATCGTGGACACACCGTTGTGCCGTCCGCGTCACTGGTGAGCGACGACCCCACCCTTCTCTTCACCGTGGCCGG
Source organism: Cryobacterium sp. TMT1-2-2 (assembly GCF_004403505.1). Lineage (NCBI taxonomy): Bacteria > Bacillati > Actinomycetota > Actinomycetes > Micrococcales > Microbacteriaceae > Cryobacterium > Cryobacterium sp. TMT1-2-2. Next base: position 175,059 of record NZ_SOGS01000002.1, read on the forward strand.
CATGGTGCCGTTCGTGCCGTACCTCACCGGGCTCGTTCCGGCGCCGTACCCGCGCGCCACGAGTGTGCAAAAATGTATCCGTACCAACGACATCGAAGAGGTCGGAAAGACCCCGCGGCACGGCACTTTCTTTCAGATGAACGGCAACTTCAGCTTTGGCGATTACTTCAAGGAAGAAGCCATCGGCTTCGCCTGGGAGCTGCTGACCACGCCGGAGAACCAGGGCGGTTACGGCTTTCGCGAAAGCGACCTGTGGGTCACCATCTACCTCGACGACGACGAGGCCTACCGCTACTGGCGGGCCATTGGCGTGCCGGACAATCGCATCCAGCGCCTCGGTATGGAATCCAACTACTGGTCCACGGGCCAGCCAGGCCCGGCCGGCCCCTGTTCGGAGATCTTCTTCGATCGCGGCCCCGCCTACGGCGCCGACGGCGGCCCGGCCACTGACGACGACCGGTACGTCGAAATCTGGAACCTCGTCTTTATGCAGTACCTGCGCGGCGAAAGCACCGGCAAGAGCGATTTCAAGATTCTCGGCGACCTGCCGAGGAAGAACATCGACACCGGCATGGGCTTGGAACGCGTTGCGTTCCTCAAACAGGGCGTCGAGAACATGTATGAGATCGACCAGGTTCGCCCGGTGCTCGATCGTGCCGCGGCCCTGTCTGGCCGCCGTTACGGCGCCGACCACGACGACGACGTGCGCATGCGCATCGTCGCCGACCACGTACGCTCCTCCCTCATGCTGATGAGCGACGGCGTCATGCCGTCCAACGAGGGCCGCGGCTATATCCTCCGCCGCCTGCTGCGTCGCAGCGTGCGCGCCATGCGCCTGCTCGGCGTCGACACGGTGAGCCTGCCCGAACTGCTGCCTGCCTCCCGCGACGCGATGAGCGCAGCCTACCCCGAGGTCAAGAGCGACTTCGGGCGCATCAGCCAGGCCGCGTTTGCCGAGGAAGAAACCTTCTTGCGCACCCTCGCGAGCGGTAGCGCCGTGCTCGACCTGGCCGTGGCGAAGACTAAGAAGGCCAACAAGACTGAGCTCGCCGGCCCGACTGCGTTCCTGCTGCACGACACCTACGGGTTCCCGATCGAGATCACCCTCGAGATCGCCGAAGAAGCCGGCCTCAACGTCAATCGGGACGCCTTCGACGTGCTCATGACCAAGCAGCGCACCATGGCCAAGGCCGACGCGAAGTCCAAGAAGACAACTCTGGCCGACCTCGGTGTTTACAGCGCCTTCCGCGCCCTCGGTGAGACGGTTTTCACCGGGTATGACGACCTGCAGAATGAGTCGAGCGTGCTCGGCCTCATCGTGGACGGTGAGTCCGTCACGAGCGCGGTTGCCGGTGAAACCGCCGAAGTCATCCTCGCCGAGACGGCCCTCTGGGCCGAATCCGGCGGGCAGGAAGCGGATGCCGGCCTCATCGTTGGTCCCGGCTACGAGCTCAAGGTGCTCGACGTGCAAAAGCCGGTCAAGGGTCTGATCAGCCACAAGGTGCTCGTGCAGTCCGGCGAGGTCGGTGTCGGCGACAGCGCCACAAGCGTGGTCGACGAGAGTTGGCGTCGCGGCGCCCGCCAGGCGCACTCCGGTACCCACGTTCTGCATGCCGCCCTGCGCCAGGTTCTCGGCCCGAACGCGCACCAGTCCGGCTCGTACAACAAAGCCGGGTTCTTTCGCCTCGACTTCTCCTGGAACCAGGCGTTGTCACTGGCGACCCGAACCGAGATCGAAGAAATCTCCAACAACGCCATCCGCGACAACCTGCCGGTGACCACGCGAGAATTGCCCCTCGCCGAGGCGAAGGCGCTCGGTGCCATGGCACTGTTCGGCGAAAAGTACGGCGATGTCGTGCGCGTCGTCGACATCGGCGGCCCCTGGTCGCGCGAACTCTGCGCCGGCACCCACGTCTCCAGCAGTGCCGAGATCGGCATGATCAACCTGATCAGCGAGGCCTCGGTCGGTTCGGCGAACCGCCGCGTCGAATCCCTCGTCGGACTGGAAGCGTTCCGTGATCTCGCCGCCGAACGCACCCTCGTGTCGCAGCTCACTTCGAGCCTGAAGATGCCGCGCGACCAGCTGCCCGAGCGCATCAGCGACCTCGTGACGAGCCTCAGGGCGGCCGAGAAGAAGATCGCCGCCTTCGAAGCCCGCGCGCTGACCGACCGAGTGCCCGCACTGTTGGCAACGGCTCGCCGGGTCGGCGCAGTGACCGTTGTTGCCGAAGACCTCGGTGTGCTCGGTTCTCCCGACGACGTTCGGATGCTGGCCCTGGCCACGCGGGAACGTCTCGGTACCGACGCGGTCGTCGTGGCGCTCTCGGCGATCGCCGCCGACAAGCCTGTCGTGATCGTCGCCACCAACCAGGCCGCTCGCGATGCTGGGCACAAGGCCGGTGCCCTCGCCAAGACTGTTGCCGGAATTCTCGGCGGCGGTGGTGGTGGCAAGGACGACCTGGCCCAGGGCGGCGGCCCCAACGGCGACGCCATCCCGGCTGCGCTGCAGGCCGTCGTCGCCGCGATCAGCCGCTAACGATGCGCTCCGGAGTTCGGGTCGGCGTCGACGTCGGGAAGGTGCGCATCGGGCTGGCCCGCAGTGATAACCACGGCATGCTCGCCACACCGGTCGAAACCGTCGCCCGCGACCAGGCCGGTCTGACCGATCTCGCGCGCATTCGCGCCGTAGTGCAGGAGTTTGACGCCGTCGAGGTCATCGTGGGCCTGCCGCTGGCCCTGTCGGGAAACGTGACCGCTTCAACCGACGACGCGATCGATTTCGCCGACCGGCTCGCCCGAACCTTCAAGGTGCCGGTGCGCCTGGTCGACGAGCGACTCTCTACCGTGTCAGCACAGTCGGCGCTGCGGGCATCCGGTCGCTCAGCCAAAACGCAAAGGCCAGTGATTGATCAGGTGGCCGCGACTATCATTCTGCAACACGCGCTCGACAGTGAGCGTGCCTCGGGGCGGCCGCCAGGGTCGCCCGTCGAACCGACCGAGAGGCCGTAACCGTGCCGAGTTCCACCCCGGAAGAGCCGCTACCGAGCCGCCGTCAGTTGCGCGCGCAACAGGCCGCGGCGGAGCAGGCAGCCGCGCAGCAGCCAGCAACCGAACAGGTGGTCGCTGGCGAGATTCAGGCCGTACCGCCCGGTGCCGCCGTCGCCCCGGAGGCACCGCTACTCTGGCGACTTTCCCGCGAAGCAGTCGTGCCCGCGGGCGCCGCCACCGACTTCCTGACGGCGAACGAGAGCAATGATTCCGGCCGCGATCGTGCTCAGCGTCGTTCGCTGCTCGCTGACGAACCGCCGCGAGAAAAGCGCAGTCATAAGGGTGCCTGGGGCTGCCTGATCATCTTCGTTGTGCTGGCAGCCCTCGTGGCCGGAGCGTACCTCTTTCTCCAGGGACCCATCTCGCAAATCATCGCGGCCACGCAGGGGCCCGCCGATTTCAACGCCGAGGAAGCCGCCACCGGTAAGGACATCATCGTGATGATCCACGACGGTGACGGCGGCTCGGAGATTACCAATACCCTCGTCGACCAGGGCGTGGTGAAAAGCTTCGACGCGTTCTACGCGATTCTGCTGCAGACCAAACCCGAACCCGTCTTCCAGCCCGGCGCCTATCAGCTGAAAACGAAAATGGTGGCGAGCACGGCCCTCGACGCCCTGCTCGACGACGGCACGAGGCTGAGCGAGACCGTGGTGGTGCCCGAGGGCACCGCAACCGTCGACGTCTTGCAGTCGATCTCCGAGGGAACCGATATTCCCCTCGCCGATCTGCAAGCCGCAGCAGCGAACGTCGCCTCGTTCGGGCTCCCCCCCGAAGCAACCACCCTCGAAGGATTCCTCTTTCCCGCCACGTACACGTTCTCGCCGGGCGACACAGCACAGGTGGCCCTTCAGGTGATGGTGAACCGGCAGTTCGAGGCCCTCGACACGGCTGGGGTCGCGGTCGCAGACCGTTGGTCGACCATCGTGTTCGCCTCACTCATTCAGCGAGAGGCGGGCCTGCGCGACGACTACTACAAGGTGTCGCGGGCCTTCCTCAACCGGCTGGACCCGACCCAGTGGGAAAGCGGCCTGCTGCAGTCCGACGCGACCGTCGCCTACGGCACCGGAAACACCCATCTCGTCACCACGACCAACGCCGAACGCGCAGATGCCGGCAATCTCTACAACACGTATGTGCATCCCGGCATGGTCGTCGGCCCCATCTCGAACCCGGGCGACCTCGCCATTGACGCCGCCCTGCACCCGGTTGACGGTCCCTGGTTGTTCTTCGTGACCGTCAACCTCGATACCGGCGAGACGGTGTTCTCCACCACCGTGGCAGAACACGACGCCGCGGTCGTCGTTTGGCAGAACTGGATGAGGGAGCACCCCGAATATGGATAGCCTCAGCTCGAACCGCCTTGCGGTGCTTGGTTCGCCGATCAAGCATTCCCGTTCGCCGCTGCTGCACCGGGCCGCCTACCGTCAGTTGGGCCTCGATTGGTCTTACGATGCGGTCGAGGTGAAGACCGGCTCCCTGGCCATGTTCCTGAGCAAAGTCGGGCCGGAATGGCGCGGTCTGTCACTGACTATGCCGCTCAAGCAGGAGGTTCTGCCGTTCATCGACGACTGCGATCGGGTGGCCCAGCTGACCGGATCGGTCAACACCGTGCTGCTGCGCCGGGTCGAGGGACGCGGCACGCTGAGTGGCTACAACACGGACGTTGCGGGGCTGGTGCGTGCCCTTGCCGAGAGTGGAGTCACCCACGCGGCGCACGTGACCCTGCTCGGAGCCGGCGCGACAGCGGCATCCGCTCTGATGGCGGCAGCCGAACTCGGCGCTGAATTCGTCACGGTCCTCATGCGGGATGCGGTCAAGGCGCAGCCGCTGATCGAGCTCGGCCGGACACTTGGCGTGGTCGTTGACCTGCAGGATTTCGGCGGCGTCACCCGGGTCGACAGCGACGTCGTGATCAGCACTCTGCCCGGGGGGACCGTGCTCCCGACGCCGCTGCCGCTCGAACTGCGTGAACGGGCCGTCTTGTTCGACGTCGCCTATTCACCGTGGCCGAGCGGAGTCGCCTCGTCCTGGCAGGCCGCTGGGGGCACGGTGCTGAACGGGCTCGGGATGCTTCTGCACCAGGCCCTAATCCAGGTACGGGTGTTCGTCACCGCCGACCCGTTTGAACCGTTACCCGACGAGCCGGCAGTGCTGGCGGCCATGCGCGGCGCGCTGACCCGCGACCCTGGTCCCAGCGACGCCGACCCCCACCTTGTTGTGGAAAGATAGGAAGCATGCTTCGTTGGCTCACTGCCGGAGAATCTCACGGCCCCGAACTCATCGCCATTGTTGAGGGTTTGCCCGCTGGAATCCCGGTCACCCTTGATTCGATCCGTCTCGATCTGGCGCGCCGCAAGCTCGGCTACGGCCGCGGCGCCCGCATGAAATTTGAAGAGGACGAGCTCACCCTCTCGGGTGGAGTGCGCCACGGCGTCACCCTCGGCGGACCGGTCGCGCTGCGCATCGGCAACTCGGAATGGCCCAAATGGGTCGATGTGATGAGCGCCGCACCGGTAGATCCGGCCACGCTCGCCCGCGGCCGCGGCGCGCCCCTGACCCGGCCCCGGCCCGGACATGCTGACCTGGCCGGCATGCAGAAGTACGGCTTCGATGAAGCCCGCCCGGTGCTGGAGCGCGCGAGCGCCCGCGAGACCGCCGCTCGGGTGGCGCTCGGCGCCGTCGCGCGGTCGTTCTTGAACGAGCTGGGAATCCAGCTGGTCAGCCACACCATCGCCATCGGCCCGGTGCGGGTGCCCGACGGCACGCCGTTGCCGCAGCCGGGCGACGTCGATGCCCTCGACGCCGACCCGCTGCGCTGTTTCGACGCCGCGACATCCGCTTTGATGGTGGCTGAAGTGGATGCCGCGCATCAGGACGGCGACACCCTCGGCGGCGTGGTCGAGGTGCTCGCCTACAACCTTCCCCCCGGCCTCGGCTCCTTCGTGCACTGGGACCGACGCCTGGATTCCCAGCTCGCCGCTGCCCTCATGGGCATTCAGGCGATCAAGGGCGTCGAGGTCGGCGACGGCTTCGAAACCACCCGCCGCCGCGGCTCGGCCGCCCACGACGAACTCGTGCAGGCGGATGGCGCCATTCAGCGCGTCAGCGACAAGGCTGGCGGCACAGAGGGCGGCATGAGCACCGGCACGGTGTTGCGCGTTCGCGCCGGCATGAAGCCGATCGCCACGATTCCCCGGGCACTGCGCACGGTCGACGTCGCCACGGGAGAACCGGCACCGGCTCATCATCAACGCTCCGACGTCTGTGCGGTTCCGGCAGCCGGCGTTGTCGCCGAGGCCATGGTGGCGCTCGTGCTCGCGAACTCGGTTCTGGAGAAGTTCGGCGGTGACTCGATCGGCGAGACCCGGCGCAACCTCGAGTCCTACCTGGCCAACATTCCGGCCAACGTGCGCACGGGCGCGTCGAGCGACGCAACGCTGTGACGACTCTTCGGCTGTTTCGATGCTGACCCAGCGCAACTCGTTGCTGCCGATCGTTTTCATCGGGCCGATGGCCGCCGGAAAAACCAAGATCGGTCGCCGGGTGGCCCGCGGCCTGAACGTACCCTTCATCGACACCGATAAACGCATCGTGGAGAGCTACGGTCCGATTCCGGAGATTTTCGCTCGCGAGGGCGAAGAGTATTTTCGCATCATCGAGCGTGAAGCTGTGGACTGGGCGCTCGGCGAACCGGCCATCGTGTCGCTCGGCGGTGGAGCAGTGCTGAACGTCGACACCCAGGCGGATCTCGACGACGCGACAGTCGTCTACCTGAGCGTTACCCGTGCTGCCGTGCAGGCACGCCTCGGCGGTAGCAAAAGGCCGCTCCTGACCGGTGGTATCGCCGACTGGGAACGCATCTACAACCTGCGCCGCCCCACCTATGAGGCCCTCGCGACGATTCACCTGGACACCTCCAACCGACCGATCAGCGGCATTGCCGACGAAATCGTGAATTGGGTACAAGAAAGAAATGATGAGTGAGATTTCAATGATGACCGAACAGAGCCGCACCACAGTGATCACCGTAACCGGCGTTGACAGCTATCCGGTCAGTGTGGGGCGTGGCCTCGTCACTACCGTCGCCGATCAGCTGGGCAGCGGCGTCAACAAGGTTCTCATCGTGCACACCTCCACCGTCGGGGCCCGGGCTGTCGCCCTGCGCGACAACCTGCTCGAGACCTATTCCGAAGTGCTGCTCGCTGAGATTCCCGACGCCGAGGCTGCCAAGCGGGTCGAGGTCGCCGCGTTCTGCTGGGGCGTCATGGGCCAATCCGACTTCAGCCGCACCGATGCCGTAATCAGCCTCGGCGGCGGCGCCGTCACTGACCTCGCCGGCTTCGTCGCGGCCACCTGGCTGCGCGGCGTGAAACTCATTCAAATTCCCACGAGCGTGCTCGGTATGGTCGACGCGGCCATCGGCGGCAAGAACGGCATCAACACCGCCGAGGGCAAGAACCTCGTCGGCACCTTCTATGCGCCCGCCGCCGTGCTCTGCGACCTCGACCTGCTCGATGCCCTGCCGAAGAATGAGATCCTCGCCGGCTTCGCCGAGATCGTGAAGGCCGGGTTCATTCAGGTTCCCGAGATTCTCGACATCATCGAAGCGGATGTCGACCGCGCCACCGACCCGACCACCCCCGAATTTCGCCGCCTGATCGAACTGTCGATCGCCATGAAGGCACGAATCGTGGGGGAGGACTTCAAGGAGGCCGGCCTGCGCGAGATCCTCAACTACGGGCACACTCTCGGGCACGCGGTCGAGCACGCCGAACGGTACGGCTGGCGCCACGGTGCTGCCGTCGCGGTCGGCATGATGTTCGCGGCCGAGCTCGCCGCTCTGAGCGGCCGTCTCTCGGTCGAGATCGTCGACCGGCACCGCAACATCCTCGAATCTCTGACCCTGCCGACCGGCTACCCGGTGGGCCGCTGGCCCACCCTGCTCGCCACGATGCAGCGCGACAAGAAGACCCGCAGCGGCATGCTGCGCTTTGTCGTGCTCGACGACGTGGGCAAGCCCACCATTCTCGAGGGCCCCGACGCGTCGCTGCTGTTCAGCGCGTACCAGGCCATAGGTCAGTAGATACCGCGTCAGGCGGGACTGCGGGCCGGGGCGAGCGGGACTGCGGCATCCGCTTCAACCGTCTCGGCGGAGTCAGCCGGAGCGGCGAATGGGGTCATCGTGGTCATCAGCTCGGAGCGGATGAGAAAGCGCACGCCGCGCGGAGCCTCGGCACTGAACCCGCTGCCACGGCCCGGCACGACGTCGACGGTGAGGAAGGTGTGGCTCCAATAGTTGAACTGCTCGGCCGACATCCAGAAGTCGAGCGGCTGAGCGGGCCCACCGGCCGGGGCCAGGTCGAACTGGCCGAGGCGTACGTCCTGGTCGCTGGTGATGAACTCCCCGGCCATGAACAGCATGGGCGAACTGCCGTCGCAGCATCCGCCGGACTGATGGAACATGAGCGGACCGTGCTCCTCCCACAGGCTGCGGAGCAGATCGACCGCGACCGGGGTGAGCTCGACGCGGGGGACGGTTTCACCGGCGATCGTGACCGACGCGGTTATCGTAGGTGTCGACATTGACGGACCTTTCTACAGAAGAAACGATGAAAAAGGGGCTGCCTACGACGTTACGTCGTTGGCAGCCCCCGGGCCAGACCTACAGTGAACTCATCCGCTGGTACCGAGGTGCGGTTTAGAAGAAGCCGAGCTTGTTCTCTGAGTAGGACACCAGCAGATTCTTGGTCTGCTGGTAGTGCCCGAGCGCGAGCTTGTTGTTCTCGCGGCCGATTCCCGAGCTCTTGTAACCGCCGAACGCGGCGCCAGCCGGGTAGGCGTGATAGTTGTTCACCCAGACACGGCCGGCCTGGATGTCGCGACCCGCCCGGTACGCGACGTTGCCGTTGCGTGACCAGACACCGGCGCCGAGACCATAGATGGTGTCGTTGGCGATCGAGATGGCGTCGTCGTAGTCGGTGAAGCTCGTCACGGCGAGCACCGGTCCGAAGATCTCCTCCTGGAACAGACGCATCTTGTTGTGGCCCTCGAAGATGGTCGGCTGCACGTAGTAGCCGTCGGTGAGGTCGCCGCCGAGGTCGGCACGTTCGCCGCCGAGGGCGAGCTTGGCACCCTCCTTGGTGCCGATGTCGATGTAGGAGAGGATCTTCTCGAGCTGGTCGTTGCTGGCCTGCGCGCCCATCTGGGTGTCGGTGTCGAGCGGGTTGCCCTGGATGATCTTCTTGGCCCGGGTGACGGCGTCGCCGAGGAAGCTGTCGTAGATCGGCTTCTGCAACAGCGCGCGGCTCGGTGCCGTGCAGACCTCGCCCTGATTGAAGGCGAAGAGCACGAAGCCTTCCTGCGCCTTGTCGTAGAAGGCGTCCTTCTCCTGGGCTACGTCGCTGAAGAAGATATTCGGGCTCTTGCCGCCCAACTCAACGGTCGAGGGGATGATGTTGGCCGACGCGTACTGCAATATGAGACGGCCGGTCGTGGTCTCACCGGTGAAGGCGATCTTGCGGATGCGGTTGCTCGAGGCGAGCGGCTTGCCCGCTTCGAGGCCGAAGCCGTTGACGACGTTGACCACCCCAGGGGGGAGGATGTCGCCGATGAGCTCCATCAGCACCAGGATCGAGACCGGGGTCTGCTCGGCGGGCTTCAGCACGATCGCGTTGCCGGCGGCGAGAGCGGGGGCGAGCTTCCAGACGGCCATCAGAATGGGGAAGTTCCACGGGATGATCTGGCCGACGACGCCGAGCGGCTCGTGGAACTGGTACGAGACGGTGTCGCCGTCGAGCTGGGCGTGGTCGCCGTCCTGGGCGCGGATCGCCGAGGCGAAGTAGCGGAAGTGGTCGGCGGCGAGGGGAATATCGGCGTTGATCGTCTCGCGGACGGCCTTGCCGTTGTCCCAGGTCTCCGCGACGGCGAGCATTTCGGTGTTGGCGTCGATCAGGTCGGCGATCTTGTTGAGCACGGCAGCGCGCTCGGTGGGGCTGGTCTTGCCCCAGGCCGGTGCGGCCTTGTGGGCGGCGTCGAGGGCCAGTTCGATGTCTTCAGCGGTGCCGCGAGCGACTTCGGCGAACGGCTTGCCGGTGACGGGGGTGATGTCCTCGAAGTACTGGCCCTTGACCGGGGCGACCCATTCGCCGCCGATCCAGTTCTCGTACCGAGACTTGAAGGTAACTTTGGAGCCGGGTGTTCCTGGGACTGAATAGACGGTCATGTCACTCCTATTTCGACGACGATGTCGGTCCGCGTTCTGCGGTGTTCCCAGAGTAGGAGTGCCAACGTTGCAAAAGGTTGCGAGGCTCCGCCGGTCGCGGCCACACGCAAACGCGCGACGAAGCGACCAGCGGATGCCCGGCATCCGCTCTAGAAGAAGCCCAGCGCGTTCTCGGAGTACGACACGAGCAGGTTCTTGGTCTGCTGGTAGTGGCCGAGACCGGACTCGGAGTCGTTGGCGATGGAGATGGCATCGGCGTAGTCCTCGAAGCTGGTCACGGCGAGCACCGGGCCGAAGATCTCTTCCTGGAAGATGCGCGGACCGGCGACACGTCGTCGAAATATTCGCCCGCAACGGGCGGCGTCCACGCTCCGTCGCTCCAGTTCTCGTAGCGTGGCTTGAAGGTGACGTGGCTTCCGGGTGTTCCGGGCGCTGCGTAAATGGTCATGTGATTCCTTGGGCGATAGCTCTATCTACTGCGTCGTCGACTGCTGTGCGACGACCGTGTCAGATGAGGCCGCGTGAACACGTCAGAGTGACGGGCCGCGACTCGTGCCTTCAACGCTAAAAGCGAGCGCGTTGCGTTACCGTTGCGAAGTAGTGCGCAGGGCGCCCAGCTCGTCGTCGATGCGCTTCAACCGAGCGACGACCGTGGCGCGTTTGGGGGAGCGGGCCGGCAGCAGCTCCAGGCAGGCACGCCAGACCTCGGAGTCGTAGGTGGCTTCCTCTGACCGGGCATATTCGAGGAGCAGGTCGACCGAGGCATCGGTCAGCATCGCCTCACGCAGGCGGGCGCTGACCTCGGTGCGAATGTCGATGATCCCGGGGGAGAACGAGTTGGGCAGAACCGGTCCGCGGTAGGCGGCGAGGGCCACCCGGTGGGCGCCGCGTTCCAGGAATGCCAGCACCCGTTGGGCGTCCAGCTCCACCGGGAACTGCAGCCGGTAGGGACGAGATCCGATGACGACCGGCGGGCTGACCTGCTCCAAGACCTTCCGTACCCGCACCATCTCGGCGCGCAGGGTATCGACGCTGTTATTCTGGTCGCTGCCGGTCTGGTCGCTGAGCAGAAAAGCCAGTCGGTCGGCGGAGAGTCCTTCGCGGTGCCAGGCGAGCAGGGTGAGAATTTCGGCGTGCCGCGGGCTGACATCGATGGCCATTCCGCCGCTCTCGAGGTGGCCGTAGTCGCTGCCGAGCACGCCGAACCCCACGGGCACCAGGTTGCGGCCCGGGGCCAGGAGCAGGGCGATGCTGGAGCGGCGGGGGGCGCGCGCATCCGTTCGGTCGGACGCAATCGTGCGGTGGCCGTCGAGGCGCTGGATGCGTAGTTCCGCCTCCATGGCGGCGACGGCGGCCTCGACGAGGGGGAGTGTCTGCGGCGCGACCGCCTGGTCGCCGCCCGTGATGTCGATCACGCCGAGGATCTTGCCGGTGTCCGGGTCGTGAATGGGCACGGCGGTGCAACTCCACGGGTGGGCGAGGGCGTTGAAGTGTTCGGCCCGCCGAATCTGAATGCCCCGGTCGAGGGCGAGGGCGGTGCCGGGGGCGCTGGTTCCGACCCGTTGCTCCGACCAGTCGGCCCCCTCGACGAACAGCATTTCCTCGACCTGGCGGCGCAGCACCCGGTCCCCGTCGATCCAGAGCAGTCGGCCGGACTCATCACCGATCGCCACCAGCAACTCGGCGTCGAGGGCGTGGCGAATGAGCAGGTTGTGCACGACCGGCAACACCGCGGCAAGCGGATGCTGGTTGCGGAGGTCCCGTAGTTCGACGTCGGTCAGTGCCCGCTCGGGTGCCACGCTGCCGGGGTCGAGGCTGAGCGAGAGCGAACGTTGCCAGGAATCCTGCACGAGCTTGCGAACGCCGGTCTGGAAGACCCGGTCTGTGACGGCAGATTCGTGGGCCCGTTCCAGGGCGACCAGGCTTTCCCGCGCGGGGCCGGAGGGAACCGACGACGTACTCTTCAAGCCGTGTCCCATCAGCGTTCCTTCCGATCAGCATTGGTCGGGCGACGAGGCCGCGGCCACCGTAGGAATTTCATTCTAAGGGTACCGTCCGGGCGATCGGCCAGAGTGCGGGGCATCCTCTTATCATTCGTTGAGCTTCTGCTGCCCGATGTAGTCATCAAAGTCTCCGTAAAACCGTACAGAAGCCGAACAGTTGCACGAGGAGGCAACATATGAGCCGAACTTCCGCGGTTAATCGTTCGGTGACCGACCGGAGCTACCGCGTCACTAAACTGGCCGCCGAGTTCGACCTGACAACATTCGATTGCGGCGAGCCGGCTTACAATCAGTGGCTGAGCGAGCATGCCCGCACGGCCGTCGAATCAGGTTGCGCGCTGGCATCGGTGAGCGCGTCGTCGGCTACTACGCGATCTGTCCCACCATGGTCGTGCGGTCTGACCTGCCCAGGCCGTTTCAGCGAGGTGTTCTGCGTTGGGCGCCCGCGTGGCTGCTTGCCAGGCAGGCCATGGACCAGTCCCTTCGCAGGGATGTAACCCATAAGTGGGGAGCCCAGCTTCTGCGCGAGGCGCTCCGGAGCATCATCGACAGCCCACGACGGTGGTGGTCAGATAATCGTGGTCGATGCCGACAACGCGGGTCTGGTCAGTTGGTACTCCCGCCAGGCACGGCCCAGCGGGGTTGGCCGGCCGCCTCCTTGCAAGACACGAAGAAGCCCTGATGCTTGCACTGCGCCTGCGGCGAGGCTTCCCGCGACACGCAGCAGATCATCCCAGTGGGTGGTGATCAGGTCGGTGTTGATCTGATTTCGGGCAGGGCCATTCGAAGGACCGTAGTTCGCAGTTCGGTCGGTGCGCCAGAAGCGGACCGAACCGATGTCTGCGAGGCGGGGGTTGAATTGGTATCCGAGGAGACGGAATAGCCCGTACACGTGGTCGGAGTAGCCGGCAGTGTCGGTCATCAACTCGGTGGGTTGGAGCGTTGTTTGCTGCTCGAGGAGACCGTCGAGGATGTAGAGACTGTCGCGGAGCGTGCCGGGGACGACGATGGCGTGAAAGCCGGAAAATTGGTGGGAGACGAAGTTGAGGAGGTGATTCCTCTGCCGGCGCCGAAATATCGAGGGTTGGACCCGGCGTTCAGGGTTCGGACGGGGACGACAAACCGGAGCCCGTCGGCTGAGGCGAGATGTGGGAAAATTCGGTGAGGAAACTGGATCAGCCGGCGACGTCGAGGAGTAGTTCGGGCAGATCTCTGCGAGGCAGACGTTCTTGGGTGAGGGTGTGAAGTGTTGTCAGGCTGGGTGGTTCGTCGAGCTTGTCGAGCGCAGTCAAAATGGGGCGGTCTCGCCGCCAGTAGACACCGTCTTTATCGGCTTTGTTGCGAGTCCTCCGGGTTGTGAGCGTCGACGAGTTCTTGTGCCATGGTGCTTGCTTCGCGCACGAGAGCAGCGTCGCGTCCGACTTTCGCTGCTGTGATGGCGGCGTCGTAGAGCAAGACCAGTCGGGATACTGCTGTGGACGTAGTGTCTGCACCGATGAGGATGGCCAGGTGTGCGCGAACGACGGCGCGGTAGCGTTGGGCGACTGTGCGTACTGCCGCGCATTCCGGTAGTTCAATCACGGCGTTGGTGAATGGGCAGCCGTAGAACGTGTTTACTTCAACTGAGCGGGCGAGGGCCTCAAATAGGGCTGAGATCCGATCCCGGCGTGGCGAAAGCGGATTGTCCAGAGCGTGAGCGTTTCCAATCCAGCCGTCTAGTTCCTGTTCCAGGTAGGCCACGACAAGAGCTTCTTTGTTGGCGAAGTTGTTATAGAGGCTGGCTTTGGCGACGCCCGCGTTACGCACAACGAGATCGATTCCCGTTGCATTGATGCCGTGTTCGTGGAATAGGTGGCCTGCCGACGCGAGTAGGCGCGCCTTGGCGCTCACTATCGGGGTGATGGTCGACGAATGCATGCCTTGATATTACCAGACTGATCGGTATACTCAGTAGTGGCCAGATCGGTCTAACTAGGAGGTAAATATTTATGTCTGATTCCAAGATCGCCGTCGTCATTTATGAGCCCATCGGCTCCGACAGTTCACGCGTCTATCGCGGTCTCAAGACTGCCCTAGAATTTAAGGACGCCGGTGATGACGTCGTCGTCGTTTTCGACGGGTCGGGCGTTGAATCCCTCGCCGCCATCTCAGACCCCAAGCACAAGATGAATCCCCTCGCCGTCGCCCTGCACGACAACATCCGGGGCGCCTGTGCATTCTGCGTCGCATCCCACGGGGTTACCGACGCTGTCGACGCTGGCGGGTGGCCGCTGTTGGCTGAGTACAAGGGCGAAGCAAGTATCCGTTCTCTCGTGGTCGAGGGCTACCAGATCCTCAACTTCTAAGCACCACGTCCAACCTTTCACTTTTATATGAATTGGAGTTTTCATGGCCCTGATAGTTCTTCTTGACCTTCGCCTGAAATCGGAAGCCGTTCTCGCTGCGCCGGCCATGCTGCGAGACATCCTTACTGGGACCCGAGCATTTAAGGGGTGTCTGGGTGTTGACGTGTTGCTTGATTGCGACGATCCCGCCCACATGATTTTGCTGGAGCGGTGGGCGTCGGCTGACGCTGACGCGGCCTATCGTCAGTGGCGCGCGGGCGCTGGTGCGACCGAACTGGGCTCATTGCTAGCCAGCGCCCCGCAGGTCTCAGTGTTTGAGACTGCCAGCGACATCTGACTGAGCACTACGGCGCACACCCGAGGTCATGTTCACGTCCTCGGGTGCGCGCTGTGCGTGTGTTCCCGGTTATAGAACCGCGCCGGGTAAGCCGCCTGCACTTGGTGCAGCTGCGGGTCAGCCACACACACACCATGCAGGGAGCAGGCCATGTATCAAGCAGTCTGAAATGAGGTCGCGCTGGCAGAGTTGGATGAGACCATCCGGGTTGACACCACCGTTATATCGGTGGTTCCAGCTACCACGTGAACCGCCTTGGGCCAACGTACAGGTTTATCCGTTCGTGAGTTGGTCCCGGCGCCGGCGCCAGGTATTTTAGGCTGCGAGCTTTTTGAGGTACCGTGCCAGGGCGCGTGGAGCCGAACGAGGGGCCTCGGCCTCGACGAGCGCGTTGTAGTTCGTGTTGGTATTCACGTCGTAAGTGAGCACTCGACCGTCTTCGGCCTCGATGAACTCGATACCGCAGACTTCCAACCCGTTCCGCCGCGCAAACTCGAGGTATTTGTCGATGATTGAGTGGTCGAAGTCATCGCGCACACTGAACAGTTGCTGACCGGCTACGGGTGCGATGGTGGCGCCGGGAGGCATGATCAACTCGCGCGTGATCGGGTCGATGGCGCAGGCATCCGCTGGGCAGAGTTGGAAGCCGCCCCGCGCGGTATCGGCCTTGACCGCGTAGATGAACTCTCCGCCGACGATCTCGACCCGGGTGATGAAGGGTTCCTTGGCCTGGATGTATTCCTGTATGAGTGTGATGCCGTCCTGCGGCTCCTCGAACTCGTCGGAGGCAACATACTCGGCGAGCTCGTCCTGGCTGTCGAACTTGCGCACCCCCAAGCCCTTACCGCCTTGATTGTGCTTGGTCATGAACGGGGCGGCAAAGCCCTGCGCTGCGGCGAGAATTTGCTCACGGCCCACCGCCGCTACGGTGCGCGGGGTGTTAATTCCGGCGGCCTTGAGCGCGACCAACTGCTCGACCTTACTCATCTCAAGCTCGAGCACGCGCCGGCCATTCACCGTGCGGCGGCCGTGGGCCTCGAGCCAGGCCAGTACGGCGCGCGCGTAGTCTTTCGACATTCCGTGGTCGCGGGTGTGAGCGGATGCGCTGATGCGCGACCAGAAGATTCCCTCCGGCGGCACCGAATCCAGGTCGAGAACCCCGTCGGTGAGCAGCCATTCCTTTACCTCCATACCCTCTGCGTCAAACGCCCGGGCGAACGGTGGAAACCACTCGGGGTTCTCGTGCAGGGCATAGATCGTGGGCAGGCTGGAAGTCATGAAAATCCTTTCGGTTGCACTGAAGATAAGAGGGTGATGTCGCGCACTATTCCGCGCGGCCTAACGGCGACTTCCATTAGGGAATGAGGATCCCGTTGCCGGGACCCATCGGCAGGTCGAAGAAGTAGAACACACTCAGCACCCCCACCCAGGCGAGCCAGAACGTAACCGCGAAGGGCAGCATACGGGCGATCATAGTGCCGAGCCCCGCCTGCGGCTCGTACTTGCGCAGCATCGTGAGTAGCACGATCATGTACGGGTTGAGCGGTGTCAGCACCTGGGTGGCCGAATCTCCCACCCGGAAGGCGCCCTGGATAAACGCGGGTTCGTAGCCAAGGAGCACGAACAGCGGCACGAAAACGGCGGCCATCAGCGTCCACATCGCCGAGCCTGAAATGATGAAGAGGTTCAGTAGCGAGGCGAGCAGCACGAAGCTAACCACGGCCGGAAATCCGGTGAGACCGATGGACTCAAGGCCGCTGGCTCCCGCCACGGCAAGCCAACTTCCGATTCCGGAAAAATTGAACAGGGCAATGAACTGGCCGAGGATGAACGCGAGCACGAGGAATCCGCTCATGTCCTTGATAGCTTGCCCCATCACGCGGGGCACGTCACTGCCCCTGGCGATGGTACCGGTGATCTTGCCGTATACCAGACCCGGTATCACGAACATGGCGAAGACGATGAACACGATCGAACTCAGCAGGGGCGAGCGCGGCAGGAACTCGCCGTCTTCGCCTCGCCACGGAGATTCCGGCAGGAGCACGCCGACCAGAATCACCGCAGCGACCACGGTACCAGCCACGAACGACCAGAACAGGCCACGGTTCTCGGCGTCCGTGAGCCGGGCGTTCATCGCGGCGGGAACCAACACGGCGTCGTCGTCGTCGACGATCTCCTGGCGCGCAATCCCCTGCCGACCCAGACGCGGTTCCAGAATCTTGTCGATAATGAAGCCGGCGACGGCGATGAGCACGAGCGAGGAAACCACATTGAAGAAATAGTTCGACACCGGGGTAACGGCGGAACCGGCGTTGGGCAGGTTCTGCGTGACAGACGTGGTGATTCCGGCGAACAGCGCGTCGAGGCTCGTCACGAACAGCGAGGTCGAATAGCCGGCGCCCACGGCGGCGAACCCGCCGAGCAGCCCAGCCACCGGGTGCCGCCCGGCTGCCTTGAATACCAGGGCGGCCAGCGGGGGGATGACCACGAAGGCCGCATCAGACATGATCGATCCAACGACCCCCACGAACGCCACGGCATAGGGCAGTGACCAGCGCGGCGCCGATCCGAAGGTCTTGCGGATCAGCGCCGCGAGCAGGCCCGACTTCTCGGCCACACCGACCGCGAGCAGGATGGGCAGCACCGTCGCGAGCGGCGGGAATCCCAGGTAGTTGACCCCGATATTCTGGGTGAACCAGGTGAGCCCCTCCGCAGTGAAGAAGCCCTTGACCACCGTGACTTCGTCGGTTCCGGGCAGTTGCACCGTGACATTCGCCCATGCCATCGCGGTCGACGCGACCGCCGTGATGCCAAAGAGCAGGAGGAAGAGCATGAACGGGTCTGGCAGTTTGTTGCCGACGCGTTCGATTCCGCCGAGAAAACGATCGATCAGGGCGCTACGCCGGGTGAGGGACGGTTGTGAAGACATGGGGCCTACCTTGCTTCGGGTCGATCGGTGAATGAGGAATCAGTCGAAGAAGTGCGGCACGTCGATCGCACCGCCCTGCTCCGCGAACTCCTCGGCCACGCTCTGGCGCAGCTCGGCGTCGCAGAGAAAATCGAGGGCGGTGAGCGCGAGCCCGCAGGCTCCGTCAAGGGCACCGCCCTCGGCGGCATCCGTTGCTGAGGCCGCCGCGAATTCTCGGGTGTGCAGGGCAACGTCTGGTGCCGCGATCTTGATCAGTGGGTGGATACCGGGGATGCGATGGCTGACATTGCCGAAGTCGGTCGACGCTGCGATGGTTTCCGACACCACGCCGAGCGGCAGCGGCTGGCGGCCGCGGCGCTGTTGGGCGGCGACCCACCGTTCGGTGAGCGCGTCGTTTGTTCGCACCGGCAGGGTGGGGGCGTGTTCGTCCCAGTCGACCTCGACGCTGGTTCCGGTCATCAAGGCCGCGCCTCGGGCGATGCCGTTCAACCGTTCGCTGAGGTCCTTGAGGGTCTCGGCGAATTTAGAGCGGGCGTAGAGCTCGAGCACCGCCCGCTCAGGAATTATGCTCGGCCGAGTTCCCCCCTCGCTGATCACGGCGTGCACGCGGTCCACCGGCGGCAGCTGCTGACGCAGCAGGCCAACGGCCTGATACGCCAGGGTTGCCGCGTCGAGGGCGTTGCGTCCCATAAAAGGTTGAGCGGATGCGTGCGCCGCGACGCCCGTAAACGTCACGGTGAGCACCCGCCGGCCGAGCCACACCTGGTCGGCGAGGTCGTAGCCGTAGGGGTGCACCATGATCGCGGCGTCGAGGCCGTCGAAGGCACCGTGCCTGGCCATGACCTCCTTGCCGGAGAAGCCTTCCTCAGCGGGGGTGCCGAGCAATACCACCCGGCCCGTGAATGCGTCGGGATTCTCAGTGAGTGTGTTCGATAGCGCGAGGAAAGCACCGACTCCGGCGGCGGCGATCACATTGTGGCCGCAGCCGTGCCCGACGTCAGGCAAAGCATCGTATTCGCTGAGAATCGCGATGGCCGGGCCGTCGCCCGACCCGATCTCGGCGCGAATTGCGGTATCAACCCCGTTCACGCCGAGCTGTGCGGCTATCCCGTGGCGACCGAGCAGCTCCACCAAATAGGCGGCGCTTCGATGCTCCTGAAAGGCGGTCTCCGGGTCGGCGTGCAGACTGTGAACGACGTGTCTCAGATCCTCGGCAAGCGCCTCGGCGTGGGCTTCGACGACCCGTACCAGTTCTTCCGGGGCCCCGGCGAACCGCGACGGCACCGCCACAGAGGTCTGCATCCTCCGCGCAGTGTCGGCCTGAAGCTTCTGAAGATACGTGGTCGTCGGCACTATCGAATGGCTCATACATCCACACTAGACAGGGTGATTATCTCGTGGCGCCGTCCTGACCAACGCCGTCATCTAGAACGGGTGCTGGGTCAGCATCGCACGTGGTGGAAGCACAGACAGCATGAAGGAATAAGCGCGAGCGGCCCAGTCATGACTGGGCCTGGTCTTCTGCATCGGCGGAGACCTCGACGATCCGCTTGATCGCGGCGAGGGTTTTGGGGATGCCATCGAGGGCCTGCTGGGTGCGGTCGGCGATCTGAGCGTTCGCCTCGTCGCCGAACTTCTCCTCGAACATGGCGATCCCGTCCGGCAGGAACTCCCAAGACTCGGTGAGTCTCGTCCCGGTCTCCGCAGCGGCGAAGCTGAAGCCCCAGCGCACGAAGCTGCCGCCCACCACCCAGGCGAACTCGCGACCGCGCTCTGCCGTCACCACCTCGGACCGGGTCTGCCAGGTCCGCTGCGGGAGCTCGTTGCGCCCGGTAAACCAGGCACCAACCCGACCAGCCTCGGCCTCGTCGTCCCACCAGCACGACTTACAGACCGGACTCCACTCGCCGGTGCGGGTGATGTCGGAGAGAAGGTCGTAGAGAAACGTAGCCGATGCGTCGACGAGGATGGATTCTTGGTGGCTGAGGGTGCTTGTCTCACTCATGCATTTACCCTAACGACGGGGGTCACTTCTTCTGCCGCCGGCTGCCGCCGTGCCAGTCTTCTTGTTTTCCGACTGTGTCTCTGTCGATTCCGAACGCGGCTAGCTGTGGCCGTTCGCGTAGGCTCCGTTTAAGTTCGGCAAAACCCGGGAAGCGGGCCAGAGCGACTACGTGGTCCCACAACTCGACCGCCGAGTCCTCGTGTGGCAGTCGGCTGATCACCGGCCCGAAGAAGGCCACACCGGCGGGCGGCTCGAAGTGGATGATGGGCGTGCCCACGTCTTTTCCCGTCAGCGAGAGTGCCTCGTCCGTCTCCTGCTGGATCTCCCCGTCCCATGATTCGTCGTCGAGAGCGTCCGCCAGCTCGAGTGGCAGGCCCGCCTCGGCGAGGATCGGTTCCGCGAACTCACGCGTCCCGCGGAGCTCAGGCAGGTCGACCTCGGCCTGGTGGTTGGCCGGGCTGGGGGCGGTGTCGAAGATGTGGGTCCCGAAGGCGGCGTACAGCGGTGCCATCGCCTCGCGGCCGTGCTCCGCTCGCGCTCGGGCGGCTACCCGCAGGAGCCGGAGTCCGGCGGTGTGGCCAGCTTCGTACTCGGGAGGGAAGTGCGCGTCGTAGTCGACCTTGGCGTTGATTAGGCGCAACGAGATGAACCGCCAGTCCACGGTGTAGTCGCGCTGCGCCTGCACCTGGCGCACCCATTTGCTGGTCATCCAGGCGAAGGGGCAGACCGGGTCGAAGTAGAAGTTAATGTCGGCGTCCATGCGTCCACCCTAGGTCAGTGCCACAAACACGACCGAGATGGACCGGGCGAGGTGGGCTCGAGGAGCGCCCTCGCACTGATCAGAGCGTGCGCCGGATCAGGACGGTGGCGAGCTGTTCCGGCGTGCCCACGGCGCCCCGCACACCCTTCACAATCTTGAGCGGACGTTTTCGTTCCGTTACTACGCAGAACCCTAGTCCTGTGGCTCGCGCGAAAGACCGATCCTCGCCCGGTACCTTTATCGCCCGATGCGGTCGAGCAGATTCAGTGATTGGCCAAGCTTGGCGATGAGGGGCTCCTCTCCGAAGCAGAATACGAAGCAAAACGCGCCGAACTTCTCGGCCGAATCTGACTGCCGGCACAGGTACGTCCATGTGCGGTGCCTGTCCCTGAGGTGAGAACCTCACGGACACGGTGGTGTGGGCCGCTCACCGGCTCGAGGCGTACTGACCTGCGGCGGGAATCGAGCCCCTGCTGACACGGTCGCCGGAAGATATTCACAGCCGAGTGAGTTCAGCAATTTTCTGGGGATAACCTTTCGCCCCGGCAACTGTGATTCATTCTGGGCCCATGACACTGTCAATGAAAATTGAAGACTCCCCGCCCGTGTTCACCCTGGAGCAGGCCAGAGCCCGGGTTTTCGACCTGATCGGCCACGCGATCCAGCCGCAGATCTGGCTCATGGTGCTCGACGTCCACGGGCAGCAGCTCTCGCTGCTGATTCCGATCGACGGAATTCCGGTACGTCCGGAACCGGGTTCCGTTCGCCCATTCGCCGTGCGGATCAACGAGATCGTGGCACGGGACGCTCCGGGAGGCAGCCTGATCGTGACGCTGGAACGGCCGGGATCGGCGGCCCTCACCGCCCCCGACCAAGCCTGGGCGATGGAACTGACCGAGTCCTTCGGCAAGCTCATGCGCATCTCCGGCCTGTTCGTGGCACACGATGACGGCATCGCAATTCTTGCTCCCTGAGGGCGGCCCGCTGGCACGGGTACCACGGCCTAGGCTGAGTGGATGAGTACAGTGCTGGTTCTGAACGGTCCGAACCTCGGGCGCCTCGGCAGTCGCGAGCCCGATGTCTACGGGTCGGCGAACCTGGACGACCTGCGCGAGCTGCTCGTCGCATCCGCTCGCGAAGGCGTGAGCATCGATCTGCGGCAGACCGACGACGAGGCCGAACTCATTCACTGGCTGTACGAAGCCGTCGACGAGCGGATGCCGGTGATCCTGAATCCGGCAGCGTTCACGCACTACAGCTATGCGCTGCGGGATGCTGCGTCCCTGGTCACCAAGGCGGGCCTGCTGCTGATCGAGGTGCACATCTCCAACCCGCACGCTCGCGAGACGTTTCGTCACACGAGCGTCGTGAGCGCCATTGCGACCGGTGTCATCGCCGGTCTCGGCTTCGACTCCTACCGGCTGGCACTGGACTTCGTCACCGCACCGTGACGCTCCGGCACCGGATTGCCTTTGGAGCCTGAGGCTAGGGCACGTAGACTCGATAAGGTGCCATTTGCACCCGCGTACCTTATCAATTGAACGGAACACCCCTCCCATGGCTTCTACCGCTGATATCAGAAACGGCGTCGTACTCAACATGGATGGCCAGCTTTGGGCCGTCGTCGAGTTTCAGCACGTCAAGCCGGGCAAGGGTGGCGCCTTCGTTCGCACCAAGATGAAGAACGTCGTCTCCGGTAAAACCGTTGACCGTACCTTCAACGCCGGCGCCAAGATCGAGACCGAAAACGTCGATCGTCGCGACTTTCAGTACCTTTATAACGATGGCGACGCCTACGTCTTCATGGACGTCGCCGACTACGACCAGATCACCGTGTCCGCCGCTGTTGTCGGCGATGCGAGCAACTTCATGCTCGAAAACCAGGCGGTGACCGTGGCGCTGCACAACGGCAACCCGCTGTATGTCGAGCTGCCGGCATCCGTCACCCTGGAAATCACCTACACCGAGCCGGGCCTGCAGGGCGACCGCTCGACCGGCGGCACCAAGCCCGCCACCGTCGAGACCGGCTACCAAATTCAGGTTCCGCTGTTCCTCGAACAGGGCACCAAAGTCAAGGTCGACACCCGCACCGGCGACTACCTTGGTCGCGTCAACGAATGAGCGCACGTACCAAGGCTCGCAAGCGCGCCATTGACATTCTGTACGCGGCCGATGTGCGTCAGATCAGCATTCCGGAGTCGCTGGCAACGGAGGCTGAGCGTGCAGCGAGCGAGCCGGCTCGACTGGCCTCGTGGCTCTACGCCCGTGAGCTCGTCGACGGCGTCGTCGACCACCGGGAAGAGATCGACGAACTGATCGAGACCTACTCGCAAGGCTGGTCGCTTGCGCGCATGCCCAACATCGATCGCGCCATTCTGCGCATCGGCATCTGGGAGATTCTCTACAACGATGCCGTACCGCACGCCGTCGCCATCGATGAAGCCGTCGAAGCCGCCAAGATTCTCTCAACGGATGACTCGGCCGGCTTTGTGAACGGACTGCTCGGCAAGATCGCCCAAACCGCACCGTCGGCCTGACGACCCAACAGACTCGGCTCCTGCCGGGTTCGACTCGAAGCCAGCGAAGGACACGCACATGGATAACACCGGAACAGACGCTCCCCGCGATCAGCCGAATCCGACGAATCCGTATCAACCCGTGCCGCCGACGGGCGTGCCAGCCGGGCCGTTCGTGCCCCCGCCGTTCGTGAGTGCACCGAAGACCAACACCCTGGCCATCGTGTCGTTCGTGTCGTCGTTCTTCATCGGCCTTGTGGCCATCATCACGGGACACATTGCGCTCGGGCAGATTCGCGCGCGGGGCGAGCTGGGCCGTGGCTTCGCCCTGGCCGGTCTCATCATCGGATACTTCATGGTCGCCGTGACAAGCGTTCTGCTGGTGTTGTTGATCGTCTTTGCCTCCGCTATCGGGGCGTTCCTGGTCGCCGTTGACTCCAATTCCAGCTCCTTCGATGGGGGCTCGCCCACGTCGTCGGCGGCTCCCGAGTCGCCCGCGCCGCTGCCGACCGGTCAGCTCGGCGCCGCAAACTTCGACGCTGGTTATCTCGAATTCGGCACCGGCGCGGTCATCATCGACGAGTACGTCGACCCCATGTGCCCGTTCTGTGCCCAGTTCGAGCAGACCAACGGGGAACTTCTCGCTGCTGGAGTGGCGAGCGGCGACATCACGCTTCGAGTGCACTCACTCACCTTTCTCGACTCGCGGTCACAGGGCACGAACTACTCCAGCCGCGCCTCAGCCGCACTGACCTGCCAGGCCACCCTGAACCCCGACGAGACCCTCGCCTTTCTGTCGGCTCTGTTTGCCAACCAGCCCTCCGAACAGACCGCCGGGCGCAGCAATAGCCAACTCGCCGACCTCGCGCCAGGCTCGATCAGCATCGCTGACTGCCTCGAATCCGGGGATTACGAGGGCTGGTCCCAGCAGAACACCGAGGCCGCGCTGACCAAGATCGATGGAGCCGACATTCCGTCGGTTGCCGGCACGCCCACCGTGCTCGTCGACGGCGTGCACTACACCGGCAGCAACACCGACCTGGCCGAATTCCAGGCCTTCGTCGCCGCTGCCTTCTAGCGCGGTGCACCGGAAGTCGTTGGTGCGCCCACAAGGGCGTGCCAACGACTAAGCTGAACCTATTCAGACATCCTTTAATGATCCGTCCTGTGAGACGGGGAAGGAGGTCGGCATTTGGCGCACATTGTGCTCACTCAGGCTGACATCACCCGCGCGTTGACTCGAATTTCCCACGAGATTCTGGAGTCCAATCGGGGCCCGGAAAACCTCGTCATCCTCGGTATCCCGACACGCGGGGTTATTCTCGCTCGCCGCATTGCCGAGATCATCCAGAGCATCGAACCCGCGGCAACGGCCGTGCGAGTCGGATCGCTTGATGTCACGCTCTACCGCGACGACCTCGCCCACGGCCGCACCCGCACGCCGTCCCGAACCGAAGTGCCCGGCAGCATCAACGGTGCCACCGTCGTCCTGGTCGACGATGTGCTGTACTCGGGCCGCACCATCCGCAGCGCCCTCGACGCGCTCGGTGATCACGGCCGCCCCACCATCGTGCGTCTGGCGGTTCTCGTCGATCGTGGCCACCGCGAGCTGCCAATTCGGGCCGACTTCGTGGGTCGCAACCTGCCGACGGCCGCCGACGAGCGCATCAACGTGCACCTCGAAGAGATCGACGGCGACGAATTCGTCTCGATCGACGGCGGGAGCAACCGATGAGGCACCTGCTGTCTACCAAGGACCTTTCCCGGGACGAAGCGATCAACCTGCTCGACATTGCCGAAGACATGGCGGATGTCGCCCAGCGGGAGGTCAAGAAACTCCCGACTCTGCGTGGCAAGACCGTCGTCAACCTGTTCTTCGAGGACTCCACCCGCACCCGCATCTCCTTTGAAGCCGCCGCAAAGCGCCTGAGCGCCGACGTGATCAACTTCAGCGCCAAGGGATCGAGCGTGTCGAAGGGTGAAAACCTGAAGGACACCGCGCAAACCCTCGCCGCGATCGGTGCCGACGGAGTCGTCATCCGCCACCCGGCCTCCGGCGGCCCGGCGGTACTCGCCGCGAGCGGCTGGATCGACGCCGGCATCATCAACGCCGGCGACGGCACCCACGAGCATCCCACCCAGGCCCTGCTCGACGCGTTCACCATTCGCCGCCGCAATCATGGCCCGGCCTCGCGCGGCAAGGGCCTCGACGGGGTGACTGTCACCATCGTGGGCGACGTGCTGCACTCCCGGGTCGCCCGCTCCAACCTGTGGCTCCTCACCACCCTCGGCGCCGAGGTCACCTTCGTGGCCCCGCCCACCCTCCTGCCGAGCGACACCTCGCTCTGGCCTGCCCGGTTCAGCTTCGACCTCGACGACGCGATCGACGCCGGCCCCGACGTGGTCATGATGCTGCGCATCCAGACCGAACGGATGAGCGCGGCCTTCTTCCCAAGCAGCCGCGAGTACTCCCGGGTGTGGGGCCTCGACGACGCGCGATTCGGTCGGCTCGGTCCGGCTAGCATTGTTATGCACCCGGGCCCGATGAATCGTGGTTTGGAGATCTCTTCGGCGGCGGCCGACTCCGCTAATTCCACCGTGCTCGAACAGGTCACGAACGGTGTCTCCGTGCGGATGGCCGCACTCTACTTGCTCTTATCCGGTGACCGGAAGGAATCAAAGAATGTCGATTGACGGTTTGCAACAGCGCTGGCTGATTCGCGGGGCGACCCTGCCGGACGGCACGGGCACGGATATCCGTCTTGATGGTGCACGCATCGTCGAGCTGGGGTCCGGCCTCTCCCCGAGCGGCGCGAGCGTGATCGACGCCGACGGGCTCATCGCGCTGCCCGGTCTGGTCGACCTGCACGCCCACCTGCGCGAACCCGGCTACGAGCACAGCGAAACCGTGCTGAGCGGCAGCCGCGCTGCCGCCCGCGGCGGCTTCACGAGCGTGTTCGCCATGGCCAACACCCTGCCGGCACAGGACACCGCCGGGGTGGTCGAGCAGGTGCTCGCCCTCGGCGAAACCGCCGGCTACGTCGACGTGCAGCCGATCGGCGCCGTCACCGTGGGCCTGGCCGGCAAACAACTCGCCGAACTCGGCGCCATGGCCTCCAGTCGCGCCCGCGTGCGGGTGTTCTCCGACGACGGCTTCTGCGTCTCTGACCCGCTGCTCATGCGTCGCGCCCTCGAATACGTGAAGGCGTTCGACGGCGTCATCGCCCAGCACTCGCAGGAACCGCGCCTCACCGAAAAAGCCCAGATGAACGAGGGCGCCCTCTCCGGCGAACTCGGCCTGGTCGGCTGGCCGGCCGTCGCCGAAGAGTCGATCATCGCCCGCGACGTTCTGCTGGCCGAACACGTCGGGTCACGCCTGCACGTCTGCCACGTCTCCACGGCCGGCTCGGTCGACGTGATCCGCTGGGCCAAGGCCCGCGGCATCAACGTGAGCGCCGAGGTCACGCCGCACCACCTGCTGCTCACCGAAGATCTCGTGCGCGGCTACGACGCCCGGTTCAAGGTGAACCCTCCGCTGCGCAGCCGCGAAGACGTCGAAGCCCTGCGCGCCGGACTCGCCGACGGCACCATCGACATCGTCGCCACCGACCACGCCCCGCACCCCGCCGAAAGCAAGGACTGCGAGTGGGACGCCGCCGCCAACGGCATGATCGGGCTGGAATCAGCGCTGTCGGTCGTGCACGCCGCTGTCGTCGCGACCGGGCTGCTCGACTGGGTCGACATCGAACGTGTGCTCTCCCGTGCGCCCGCTCACATCGGGCGCGTCACTGGTCAGGGCAACCCGATCGCGGTCGGGTCGCCGGCCGAACTGACCCTGTACGACGCTGCGGCCACCCGAGTGTTCGGCCGCGCCGACCTCGCCGGCACGAGTACAAACTCCCCGTACCTGTCAATGACCCTGCCGGGCGAGGTGCGCGCAACGTTCCACCGCGGCTACGCCACGGTGCTCGATGGAGCAGTGCGCAGCAGCCTCGAGATAGCCGGTCACGCGAGCGGAGTACTCACTCATGGATAGGTCCATCCCCGCCATCATCACAGCGCTCGTCCTGCTCGGCGTCCTCGTGCTCATGTGGCGCAGCTGGCGAAAGCGCAGCCGGCGAGACGCCGGGCTCAGTGCCGGCTACCCGATGCCAGGCAGCGCCGCAGTCGAGCTGGCCAGGGCCGAGGCCTACTACGTGGCGACCACGCCCCGCGACGCACCGCTCGAACGCCTCGCCATCCGTGGCCTGGGCTTTCGCGCCCGCGCCGCCCTGACCGTGTCCGAGACCGGCGTGGTGCTGGATCTCGACGGCAACCAGCCGGTGTTCGTCTCGGCCGCAGCCATCGACGCGATCGGCGCCGCCCAGGTCGCCATCGACCGTGCCGTCGAAACTGACGGACTCGTTCGTCTGAGCTGGCGACTAAACTCGGCCGCCAGCACCGACGACCGCCGTGCCGTCGACAGCTTCTTTCGCATCATCGATCCGAATGATCGCGCTCGCCTCGTCGACTCGATCCGAACCATTACCGCCGCGCGCACAGATCCGGCCCATCAAGACGAAAGTGAGGCCTGACGTGCCCGACTCCACCGCACCAGACCAGGCAGATTCCACCGAATCAGCCGAACAGGCAACCCCCGAGCAGTCCGTCTCGGGCGTGGCCGGATCGGGCCAGCCCGCAGCATCCGTTGCGCTGAACGCCACCTTCTCCGTGACGGACAAGCCCGGCCCAGCCGTACTCGTGCTCGAAGACGGTCGCCGCTTCGTGGGCCGCAGCTACGGCAGTGAGGGGCAGACTCTCGGCGAGATCGTCTTCGCCACCGGCATGACCGGCTACCAGGAGACCCTGACCGACCCGTCCTACGCCGGGCAGATCGTGCTCATGACCGCCCCGCACATCGGCAACACCGGCATGAATGATGAGGACATGGAGTCCCGTCAGATCTGGGTGGCCGGCTTCATCGTGCGGGAACCCGCGCGTATCGCCTCTAATTTTCGCGCCACTCGCACCCTCGACGATGATCTCGAAGAGCAGGGCGTGGTCGGGATCAGCGGTATCGACACCCGGGCGATCACCCGTCACATCCGCTCCGCGGGTGCCATGAGGAGCGGTATCTTTTCCGGTGATCTGTTCGGCCTGTCCGAGAGCGAACAGCTCGAACGGGTGCGCTCGGGCGCGGCCATGCGCGGCCGCAACCTGTCGCTCGAGGTCTCGACCGTCGAACCCTTCTCCATCCCCGCCGTCGGAGAACGCATCGGCTCCGTCGCGGTGCTCGATCTCGGCGTGAAGACCAGCACGCTCACCTACCTGGCCGAGCGGGGCTTCGAAGTGCTCGTGCTGCCGCAGTCGGTGACCGCAGAGCACGTTTTGTCGCTGAAGCCCTCAGCCCTGTTCTTCTCGAACGGACCCGGCGACCCGGCCGCCTCCGACGCCCACGTCACCCTGCTGCAGGAGGTGCTGCGCGCGGGCATCCCATACTTCGGCATCTGCTTCGGCAACCAGCTGCTCGGCCGCGCGCTCGGCTTTCGCACCTACAAGTTGCCGTTCGGCCACCGGGGAATCAACCAGCCGGTGCTCGA
Organism: Cryobacterium sp. TMT1-2-2; assembly: GCF_004403505.1. Classification (NCBI taxonomy): domain Bacteria; kingdom Bacillati; phylum Actinomycetota; class Actinomycetes; order Micrococcales; family Microbacteriaceae; genus Cryobacterium; species Cryobacterium sp. TMT1-2-2. The sequence continues at coordinate 203,806 of NZ_SOGS01000002.1, forward strand.
CAAGACCACTGGGCGGGTCGAGATCACCTCGCAGAACCACGGTTTCGCCGTCGACATGCCCATCGAGGGCATCCACGACTCCCGCGCCGGCTTCGGACGGGTTGAAGTGAGCCACTACAGCCTCAACGACCAGGTCGTCGAAGGCATCCGCTGCCTCGACATCAACGCCTTCTCGGTGCAGTACCACCCGGAGGCCGCCGCCGGCCCGCACGACGCCAACCACCTTTTCGATCGATTCAGAGACGTTGTGCTGGCTTCGCAGAGCGCCAATGCAGGAGAAACCAAATAATGCCCAAGCGCGACGATATCAACAGCGTTCTTGTCATCGGCAGCGGCCCGATCGTCATCGGCCAGGCCTGCGAGTTCGACTATTCCGGCACCCAGGCCTGCCGCGTTCTGCGCGAGGAAGGCGTACGCGTCATCCTGGTCAACTCGAACCCGGCCACCATCATGACCGACCCCGATTTTGCCGATGCCACCTACATCGAACCGATCACCGCCGAGATTCTTGAGACGATCATCGCGAAGGAACGACCGGATGCGATTTTGCCCACCCTGGGTGGGCAGACCGCCCTCAACGCGGCCATCCAGCTGCACGAGCGCGGAATCCTTCAGAAGTACAACGTGGAGCTGATCGGCGCGAGCTTCGACGCTATCAACAAGGGCGAAGACCGCATGATCTTCAAGCAGCTCGTGCTCGACGCTGGCGCCGACGTGGCCCGCTCGTATATTGCCCGCACCGTCGAGGAAGCGATCGGCTACGCCGATGACCTCGGCTACCCGCTCGTTGTACGCCCCTCCTTCACCATGGGCGGCCTCGGAAGCGGCTTCGCTTACACCGAGGTGGAACTGCGCCGCATCGTCACTGACGGCCTGCACCACAGCCCGACCACCGAGGTGCTGCTCGAAGAATCCATTTTGGGCTGGAAAGAGTACGAACTCGAGATGATGCGCGACACGGCCGACAACACGGTCGTCGTCTGTTCCATCGAAAACGTCGACCCGGTCGGCGTGCACACCGGCGACTCGATCACCGTCGCCCCGGCGCTCACCCTGACCGACCGTGAATTCCAGCACCTGCGCGACATCTCGATCGACATCATCCGCGCCGTCGGCGTCGACACCGGCGGCTGCAACATCCAGTTCGCGATCAACCCGGTCGATGGCCGCGTCATCGTGATCGAGATGAACCCGCGGGTGTCGCGTTCCTCCGCCCTGGCCAGCAAGGCGACCGGCTTCCCGATCGCCAAGATCGCCGCCAAACTAGCCATCGGCTACCGCCTGGATGAGATCCCCAACGACATCACCGGAGTCACCCCGGCGAGCTTCGAACCCACGCTCGACTACGTCGTGGTGAAGGTTCCGCGGTTTGCGTTCGAGAAGTTCCCGGCCGCTGACCAGCGGCTGACCACGACCATGAAGTCGGTCGGCGAGGCGATGGCCATCGGTCGCAGTTTCGCCTCCGCCCTGCAGAAGGCACTGCGCTCGCTCGAAAAGCGCGGCTCGAGCTTTCACTGGGGCGCGGAGGCCCGCTCTGTCGAGGAACTGCTCGCCGCCGCCGAGATTCCCACCGACGGCCGCATCGTCACCGTGCAGCAGGCCCTGCGCCGCGGCGCGACAATCGACGAGGTCTTTGCTGCGACCAAGATCGACCCGTGGTTCATCGACCAGATCGTGCTGCTCAACGAGATCGCCGAGCAGGTCAAAGCCGCCGACCGACTCGACCGCGACGTCATGATCCTCGCCAAGGACCACGGCTTCTCCGACGCGCAGATCGGCGAACTGCGCGGCTTTGGCGAAGCGGATGTGCGCACGGTGCGGCACATTCTCGGTGTGCGCCCCGTGTTCAAGACCGTCGACACCTGCGCGGGGGAGTTCCCGGCCCTCACGCCGTACCACTACTCGAGCTATGACACCGAGACCGAGGTTGTCGCCAGCGACCGCCGCAAGGTCGTTATCCTCGGGTCCGGACCGAACCGCATCGGGCAAGGCGTCGAATTCGACTACTCCTGTGTACACGCCTCCTTCGCCCTGTCGGACGCCGGATATGAGACCATCATGATCAACTGCAACCCGGAGACGGTCTCCACCGACTACGACACCAGCGACCGACTGTACTTCGAACCGCTCACCCTTGAAGACGTGCTCGAGGTCATCTACGCCGAAAGCCAGAGCGGCGAACTCGTCGGCGTGGTCGTGCAGCTCGGCGGCCAGACCGCGCTGAGCCTGGCCCGCGGGCTCGAGGCGGCCGGCATCCCCATTCTTGGCACCACGCCCGACGCCATCGACCTGGCTGAAGAGCGCGGCCTGTTCTCGGAGATCCTCGACGACGCCGGCTTGCTCGCCCCCCGCAACGGAACAGCGATCGACTTTGCCGGCGCCGTGGTGGTGGCCGAAGAAATCGGCTACCCGGTGCTCGTTCGCCCGAGCTACGTGCTCGGCGGACGCGGCATGGAGATCGTCTACGATTCCCCATCGCTGGCGGACTACTTTCAGCGCATGGCCGGACAGGGAATCATCGGGGCGGGGCATCCGCTTCTGGTCGACCGTTTTCTCGACGATGCCATCGAGATCGACGTCGACGCCATCTACGACGGCCACGAACTGTACATCGGCGGCGTCATGGAGCACATCGAAGAAGCCGGCATCCACTCCGGCGACTCGAGCTGCACCCTGCCGCCGGTCACCCTCGGGCGCGCCGAAATCGACCGTGTGCGCGAAGCGACCCTCGGCATCGCCCGCGGTATCGGCGTGAAAGGCCTGCTCAACGTGCAGTTCGCCATCGGCGCCGGAGTGCTCTACGTGCTGGAAGCCAACCCGCGCGCCTCGCGCACGGTGCCTTTCGTCGCGAAGGCACTGGGCATCACCCTCGCCAAGGCCGCCGCGCTCATCATGGTCGGCACGACCATCGCCGAGCTGAAGGCGGAGGGCAAGCTGCCGCTCATCGACGGCTCCCGCGTGCCGATCGAAGCGCCGGTCGCCGTGAAGGAAGCCGTGCTGCCGTTCAACCGGTTCCGCACCCCCGAGGGCCTCGTGGTCGACTCCATCCTCGGCCCGGAGATGCGTTCCACCGGCGAGGTCATGGGCATCGACCGCGACTTCCCGCGGGCGTTCGCCAAAAGCCAGCTCGCCGCCTACGGCGGAATCCCGCTCTCCGGCACCGTGTTCGTGTCGGTCTCCGACCGCGACAAGCGAGCGATCATCCTGCCGATGCTGCGCCTGCAGCAGCTTGGCTACGAGATCACCGCAACCATCGGCACCGCCGAGGTGTTGCAGCGAAACGGCATCCGTGCCCGCGTCGTGACCAAGTTCAGTGAGAAAACCGGCGAGGACGACGTCTCCATCGTCGAGCTCATTCGCCGCGAAGAGATCCAGATCGTCATCAACACCCCCGGGGGCAGCACGGCCCGCGCCGACGGCTACGAGATTCGTGCCGCCGCAGTGGCCGGCGACCTGCCGCTGTTCACCACGATCGCCGAACTCAGCGCCGCAGTAGCCTCGATCGACTCGATTCGCGACGGGTTCGAGGTGACCTCGCTTCAGGAATACGCCACGGCCCGAACCGCTCTGCTGTGAACAGCGGCCGTGCTGTGAGCCCGGTTTCCTTTGGTGACCGGCTCGAGCGGATGTTTGCCACTTACGGCCAGCTCTGCGTGGGCATCGACCCGCATTCCTGGTTGCTCGGTGAGTGGAACCTGCCCGACACCGCGGCCGGCGTCGAATCGTTCGGTCGTGCCGTCGTCGCGGCTGCGGCCGGCCGGGTGGGTATCGTCAAACCGCAGGTCGCCTTCTTCGAACGCTTTGGTTCGGCGGGCTTCCTGGCGCTCGAACGCGTGCTGGCCGACGCCCGGTCGGCCGGCCTGCTCGTGATCGGCGACGCCAAACGCGGCGACCTCGGTACGAGCGTCGAAGCCTACGCGCAGGCCTGGTTCACGCCCGGTTCCCCGCTCGAAGTGGATGCCCTCACCCTCGCCGCGTACATGGGTGTCGGTTCGCTCGACTCACCATTCACCCTCGCCGCATCGAACGGCAAGGGTGTGTTTCTGCTGGCCGCGACCTCCAACCCCGAGGCCGCGGACGTTCAGCGTGCCATCGTGGCCGACGGTCCGTTCCAGGGATCGAGCGTCGCCCGGGCCATTCTCGACGACGTGGGAGCGCGGAACGCGCGGGCCGGCCCTAGTGCGGCATCCGCTGGTCTGGCGACCGGTCTCGGGTCGATCGGCGTCGTGCTCGGAGCCACTCTCGACCTGGCCGCCTTCGGCATCGACGTGCAGCGGGCGCCGACCGAATTTCGAACTCCCGTGCTCGCACCCGGTTTTGGTCACCAGGGAGGGAATATTATGGATCTGACCTTGATATATGGTGAATACGCCGGAGGGGTTATCGTGAGTGAATCGCGCAGCGTGCTCTCGGCCGGACCCCACCGGATCGAAGAAGCCATTGAGCGCCGAGTAACCGAAGTAGGTGCCGTTCGTGGCTGAAAACCGTCCCACCCCGCCCGAAGTCGACCGGGTGGCTGCGTCGCGCGCCGCCGTCGCTGCCAGGCGAGCCCGCGCCAAGGTCAAAGCCGAGGTTGCTTCGGGCGAACGAACCGCCCTCGAGGTGCTCGCCACCGCGATCAAGGACCCGATCGGGGTCGAGGGGCGGCTGCGAGTGACCGAGCTGCTCGTGAGCATTCCGGCCATCGGTGTGACCAAGATGCAGCGCATCATCCATCGGCTCGAAATCTCGCCGTCTAAGCGGCTCGGCGGCCTGGGCCGGCACCAGCGCGACCGGCTGCGGGACTTTCTCTCCGAACGACCTGCCCTGCGGCACAGCACTGCCGACTCCAAACTCATCGTCCTGGCCGGCCCCACCGCGGTCGGCAAGGGCACCGTTGCCGGCTACATTCGCAAGAATTACCCCGACGTGCTGCTCTCCGTCTCGGCGACGACGCGGGCGCCGCGCCCCGGCGAAACCGAAGGGGTCAGCTACTACTTCGTCTCCGACGACGAATTCGACCGCATGATTGCGGCCGACGAACTGCTCGAATGGGCCACAGTGCACAACGCCTACCGCTACGGCACTCCCCGCGGCCCGGTCGATGCCGCCATCACCGCCGGCAACAGCGTGCTGCTCGAGATCGATCTGCAGGGCGCTCGCGCCGTTCGCCGTGCCATGCCGGAAGCCCGTCTGGTGTTTCTACTGCCGCCGAGCTGGGACGAACTGGTGCGTCGTCTGATCGGCCGGGGCACCGAAGACGCGGCGGAACAGGCCCGCCGTCTGGAGACCGCGAAGCTGGAATTGGCCGCCCAGGGGGAGTTCGATTACCGCGTGATCAACCACGATGTCGCCGACGCCGCCCGCGAGGTCGTAGACTTGATGGAGATCCGCGCTGCATCCAGCATGCCGTAGCGCCCGCATCTGCTGATTTGCGCGTCTCAGGGCGCGTATCCATCTCGCATGTACCGTTCAACAACAGATTCGCACGCCGCCTCAGGCCGTGCTCTATTAGGAGTGTGACACCAATGGCGAACAAGCCCACTGGCATCATTGACCCGCCCATCGACGACCTGCTCTCCAAGGTCGACTCGAAGTATGCCCTCGTGATTTTCGCGTCCAAGCGGGCGCGTCAGATCAACGACTACTACGCCGACCTGCACGAAGGCAGCCTGTTCGACAACGTCGGACCGCTCGTCGACTCGACCGTCGAAGACAAGCCGCTCTCGGTAGCCCTGCGCGAGATCAACGACGACAAGCTCGTCTCCCGCCCCATCGTCGAGGCCTAGAGCACTCACCACTAAGCGCGCAGGATGAAGACACCTCGCACGATTGTCGTCGGTATCACCGGCGGCATCGCAGCGTACAAGGCCGTCAACATCGTGCGCGCTTTCGTGTTGAACGGCGACTCGGTGCACGTGATCGCCACCCCGGCCGCGCTGCGCTTCGTCGGCAAGCCCACCCTGGAGGCGATCTCCCGCAATCCGGTGCACACCGACCTCTATGAGGGAGTCGCCGAGGTGCGCCATGTCGCCATCGGCCAGGGTGCCGACCTCATCGTCGTCGCTCCCGCGACGGCCAACAGCATCGCCAAAATCGCCGCCGGCCTCGCCGACGACCTGCTCGGTAACACCATCCTGGCCAGCACCGCGCCGCTCGTGATCGCACCGGCCATGCACACCGAGATGTGGAATAACCCCGCCACGGTCGCGAATGTGGCCGTGCTGCGCTCGCGCGGTATCACCATCGTGGGCCCCGGCGTCGGTCGGCTCACCGGCACCGACTCCGGCGCGGGCCGCATGGAAGAGCCGGACACCATCGTCGCGGTGGCGCTGGCCGTGCTCGACCGGGCGATGCCTGCTGGTGAGGCTGCGGCATCCGCTGTGCCGGATCTCGCCGGTCGCCGAGTACTGATCAGCGCCGGCGGCACGCGGGAACCGCTCGACCCGGTGCGGTTCCTCGGCAACCGCTCGAGCGGTAAGCAGGGCGTCGCGCTTGCCCAGGCGGCCCTGGCCCGCGGGGCCTTGGTCACCCTGGTCGCCGCCAACCTCGAGGTGGCCGTTCCGACCAGCATCACGACCGTTCTCGTGGGCAGTGCCCTTGAGATGCACGAGGCCATGACGCGCGCCGCCGGAACGGCCGACGTCATCATCATGGCCGCCGCGGTCGCCGATTATCGGCCCCGGTCCGTGCAGGTCGGCAAGATCAAAAAGGAAGACGTGGGGGACACCCTCACGCTGGAACTGGTCAAGAACCCCGACATTCTGGCCGAGCTCTCTACTGCCAGCCGGCCGGGTCAACTGATCATCGGCTTTGCCGCCGAAACCGAAACGGATGCCGACCGGCTGCTGGCCCTCGGTCGCGACAAAATCACCCGAAAGGGCTGCGATTACCTGGTCGTGAACCGGGTGGGGCAGGACGCCGGTTTCGGCACGGAACGTAACACCGTGACGGTGCTCGATCGCCACGGAGTTATAGTGAATGAGGTCTCCGGCAGCAAGATGTCGGTGGCCAATTGCATACTTGACCTGATCGGTTAGCCTCAGCTGCGACCGGCATTCAACTTCTACAGAGACGGGCCAGATGAGCGATCTTCGCCTCTTCACCTCGGAATCAGTCACCGAGGGTCACCCCGATAAGATCTGCGACCAGATCTCCGACAGTATCCTCGATGCTCTCCTCACGGACGACCCGCACAGCCGCGTCGCTGTTGAGACCCTCGTCACCACCGGCCTCGTGCACGTAGCCGGCGAGGTCAGCACTGAGGCGTACGTCGAGATTCCGTCGATCGTGCGCAAGTGCATCACCGACATCGGCTACGATTCCTCCGACGTCTGGTTTGACGGCCGATCCTGCGGCGTCGAAATCTCCATCGGCGGCCAGTCGCCCGACATCGCTCAGGGCGTCGACAACGCCTTCGAAACGCGTGAGCAGTCCAGCCTCGACGACTTCGACCGGCAGGGCGCGGGCGACCAGGGCATCATGTTCGGGTACGCCACCCGCGAGACGCCCGAACTCATGCCGATCCCGATCTGGATCGCGCACCGCCTGGCCGAGCGCCTCGCCTTCGTGCGCAAGAGCGGCGAACTCGACTACCTACGCCCCGACGGCAAGACCCAGGTCACCATCGGCTACGACGGCATCATTCCCCGCACCGTCGAAACCGTCGTGGTATCGACGCAGCACGCGCCGTCCGTGACCACACAGCGGCTGCGCGCCGAGGTTGAAGAACTTGTTATTCGCCCGGTGCTCGAGCGCATCGACCTTGACTCCTCCGCGCTGGCAACGCTCATCAACCCCACCGGCCGCTTTGAAATCGGGGGCCCGCAGGGTGACGCCGGCCTCACCGGGCGCAAGATCATCATTGACACCTACGGCGGATCGAGCCGCCACGGCGGCGGTGCGTTCAGCGGCAAGGACCCGTCTAAGGTCGACCGTTCGGCCGCGTACGCCATGCGCTGGGTTGCCAAGAACGCTGTTGCGGCGGGCCTGGCCGAACGCCTCGAGGTGCAGGTCGCGTACGCGATCGGCAAGGCGTCCCCGGTCGGTCTGTACGTGGAGACTTTCGGCACCGGGGTGCTGCCCGACCGGGAGATCACGGCGGCGATCCGGGACGTGTTCGACCTGCGTCCGGCAGCGATCATCCACTCACTCGACCTGCTGCGGCCCATCTACGCGCAGACCGCCACCTACGGTCACTTCGGCCGGGAGCTGCCCGACTTCACCTGGGAGCGGCTCGACAAGGTCGACGACCTGCGAAGCGCCGCCGGCCTCTGAAACCGGCACAGTCATGACGCACACCGGCCTCGTCGCACGGGTGCTGATCGATTCCCCCCTGCCGCAACTGGACCACCTGTTCGACTACGGCATACCCGCCGAACTGGTCGGGCAGGTGGCCGCTGGCGTGCGCGTGAAGGTGCCGTTTCGTTCCGGCGGTCGCGTCGTCGACGCCTACGTGATCGAGGTATTCGATCCGCGCGCCCCGCGAGGGGTTGTCGATTTTGAAGCGGATGGCGCCTACCGCGGCGCCCTCAGTGAGCTCGACTCGGTCGTGTCCACGGCCGTCGTGCTCACGCCTGACGTCTGGAAACTGGCCCGCCGCCTAGCGGATCGGGCGGCGGGGAACGCGAGCGACATCATCCGTCTCGCTGTTCCGCCCCGCCAGGTGCGAGTCGAAAAGGCCTGGTTGGCCGCGATGTCTGCGCCCGTCGAGACCGCCATTCCGGCACCGTCACCCGTCCTTATCGCCCTGGCCAACCCGGCTTTCGTCGGCTACCCGACCGGCCGCCTCGACACCGCCATCGTGGAGCGCCACCGGGTCGCCGTCGCTGCGATCCCCGAACTCACCCAGCTCGAGGACGGCACTTCCATCGGACGCTGGGCGAAAACTCTCGCCGAACTCGCCGTCGCCACCCTCGGCACCGGGCAGAGCGCCATTCTGTGCGTTCCCGACTTTCGCGACCAGGACCAGGTGCAGGCCGCCCTCGCCCAGCTTGCCCCCGACCTTCCGCTGAGCCGGGTCGACGCCCGCCAGCCCAACCCCGACCGGTACCGTGCCTTCCTGGCCTGCCTCGAATCCGCGCCGCGAATCATCCTCGGCAACCGGTCTGCCGTGTATGCCCCGGCGCACGACCTCGGCCTGATCGCTCTCTGGGACGACGGCGACCCGCTCTACACCGAGCCGCTCAGCCCCTACGTCAACACTCGCGACGCCGCCCTCGTGCGCCAGCAGGACGCCGACTGCGCCCTCGTGCTGCTCGGCCACTCCCGCAGTGTCGAGACCCAGCGCCTGGTTGAGCTCGGCTACGTCAGCGAGGTGAGTCCCGCCGCCGACCGGCACCCGCGCATCATTCCGACCGATTTTCAGTCCGAGCCCGATCAGCAGGCTCGTGCGGCCCGCATCCCCTCGGCCGCCTGGCAGGCCGCCCGCGAAGCGCTCCAACACGGCCCCGTTCTGGTGCAGGTCGCCAGCCCCGGATACGCGCCCATGCTCGCGTGCCAGAGCTGCAAGAAGGCCGCCCGTTGCACGCACTGCCAGGGACCGCTCGGCCTCAAATCGGCTTCCGCCGTGCCGTCCTGCCGGTGGTGCGGCGCCCTGGCCGCCGGCTGGACCTGCCTGCACTGCGAGGGCACCAAACTGCGCGTCGTCACGCTCGGTACCGGCCGCACCGCCGAAGAACTCGGCCGCGCCTTCCCGGGGGCGCGAGTGATCGTCGCCGACGGCGAGCACACCGTGCAGACCATCGGCCCGCAGCCGGCCCTCATCATCGCCACCCGCGGCGCCGAACCGGTGCCGACCGGCGGCTACCGGGCCATCCTCATTCTCGACGGCGAACGCATGCTGGCCCGCGAATCCCTTCGCGTCGGTGAAGACTGCCTTCGCTGGTGGGCCAACGCCGCCGCCCTCGCCGCACCCGGCGCGCCCGTACTGCTCACCGGAGTCGGCGGCGCCCTGGCCCGGGCACTCAACTCCTGGCGGCCCGACACGTTCGCCGCGAGCGAGCTGGCCGACCGTCGTCAGCTGCGCTTTCCGCCGGCGGTGCGGGTTGCGTCCGTGACGGGAACCGCCGCTGACGTCGATGCTGCCCTGGCCGATCTGGCTGCGGTCGCCGGCCTCGACGTGCTCGGTCCGGTGGACACCGAGCCGCTCTTGGTGCGGGCGGTCGTGCGGTTCGGCTACGCCCGAGGCGATGAGGTCGCCCACGCGCTCAAGGCGGCGGTCGTGCGCAACGCGGCCAGGCGTCGCAAGCCGAAGTCCGGCTCGTTCCCACCGGCACCTACACTTAGAGTTCGATTCGACGACCCGGAGCTGCTCTAAATGAAACTCGTCTTTGCTGGCACGCCCGAGGTCGCCGTCCCCAGCCTCACTGTCCTGGCCGGGACCGATCATGAGATCGTCTCCGTGATCACCCGAGCGGATGCCCCCCTCGGCCGCAAACGCACCCTTACCCCGTCGCCGGTCGCGCAGGCTGCGACCGAACGGGGCTACCCGATGCTGAAGACCAACCGGCTCGATGCGGAGGCGACCGATATCATCAGCGCCCTGCAGCCCGACCTCGGCGTCATCGTCGCCTACGGCGGAATCGTGCGCGAGCCGCTGCTCTCCGTTCCCCGCCTCGGCTGGATCAATCTGCACTTCTCAATCCTGCCGCGCTGGCGCGGTGCATCGCCGGTGCAGCGTGCCGTCCTGGCCGGCGATGAACTCACCGGTGCTGCCGTGTTCCAGCTCGTGCCCGAACTCGACGCCGGTGCCGTGTTCGGCAGCTTCTCCCGCCCCGTCGGAGTACATTCCACATCGGGAATACTTCTGGAGGAACTGAGCCATAGCGGAGCGGACCTGCTGCTGCGAGTCGTCGACGAGCTCGCCGCCGGCACCGCCGTTGCCGTCCCGCAGACCGGTGAGGTGACTCTCGCGCCCAAACTGGTGCGGGAGGACGCGCGTATCGATTTCGGCTGGCCGGCAGCGTCCGTCTACAGTCACATTCGTGGTGTGACACCCGAACCGGGCGCGTTCACCACCGTGAACGGCGCCGTTCTGAAACTTCTCGAGGTCGCGCCGAGCGCCCTCGAACCTCATCTGCCTGCCGGAACCATTTTGCAGCTCGATAAAACAGTGCTCGTGGGCACGCAGACCGAACCGCTGGTTCTGCTGCGCGTGCAACCGGCCGGAAAGACAGCAATGACAGCAAACGACTGGTGGCGCGGAGTGGGAGCAGAATCGGTGACGGTTTCATGAGCGATGATCGCGCGCGTATGGATCGGGCCGGCACGACGCCGGCCCGCTCTCGCCAGGCCCCGGCCGACTACGTGCAGCCGGCCCGCCGCATCGCCTACGAGGTGATAGCCGCCGTTCGCGAGTCCGACGCCTACGCCAACCTGCTGCTGCCGACCCGCATTCAGCGCGCCGCCCTGGGCACAGCGGATGCCGCCCTCGCGACCGAGCTCACCTACGGCACCCTGCGCATGCAGGGGTTCTACGATCGCGTCATTGCCCTCGCCGCGAACCGGCCGGTGAGCGCCATCGACCCCGCCATTCTCGACGTGCTGCGTCTCGGCGCCCACCAGCTGCTCGCCACCCGCGTCGCGACCCACGCCGCGGTCAACGAATCCGTCTCGCTCGCCAAACAGGTCGGCTCCCGCTCCGCGACCGGCTTCACCAACGGGGTGCTGCGCACCATCGCCCGGTCGAGTGCCGAGGAATGGCGCGAGCGCGTGCTCGAAGGGGCGGTCAACGTCGACGACCGGCTCGCCGCCGAATACTCGCACCCGGCCTGGATCGTGCGCGCCTTCCGCCAGGCGCTCAAAGCTGAAGGCCACGAAGACGAGCTCGCCGACCTGCTCGCTGCCGACAACATGGCCGCCAAGGTCAATATGGTCGCACTGCCCGGCCTCGCCACCGACGCCGACCGTGAACGACTGGGCCTCGCCGACGAATTCTCTCCGGTCGGTTTCGTGCTGGATTCCGGAGACCCGTACCACTTGGTGACCGCCACGGAGGGTCGCGTTCGGGTGCAAGATGAAGGATCGCAGATCGCTGCCTTGGCGCTCAGCCGGGCCAAGCCGATCGTTGCGGGGGAGCGTTGGCTCGACCTGTGCGCCGGCCCCGGTGGAAAGGCCGCCCTGCTCGCCTCCGAGGCGCGCGCCGGGGGAGCCGAACTCGTGGCGAACGAGCTCGTTCCCGCGCGGGCAACGCTCGTGCGCACTGCCCTGCAGGCTCTGCCGGAGACCGTTCCGGTCTGGGAGATCGACGGCACCACCATCGGTCAGACTCATGCCGACACGTTCGATCGCATCCTGCTCGATGCCCCCTGCACCGGCCTCGGTGCACTGCGCCGCCGACCGGAGGCCCGCTGGCGCAAGCAGCCCAAGGACGTCGCCGACTTGGCCGGCCTGCAGTCCGGGCTCCTCGACGCGGCTCTGCTCGCGCTCAAGCCCGGCGGCATCCTGGCCTATGTCACCTGCTCGCCGCACACCGCCGAGACCCGGGCGATCGTTGCCCTCGCCGTGCGCAAGGCCGGCGGCAGCGTGACCGCGCTCGACACCGCCGCCGTCGTGCAGTCCTTCAGCGCCGCCAACCTCGACCTGCCCGCCGACACCGGAAGCGTGCAGCTCTGGCCGCATCGCCATGGCACCGACGCGATGTTCATCACCCTGCTGCAGCGCGCCTCCTAGCCCCACGTCTTTTGGGCTCGTTGCGTCCAGCGGATGAGCACCCCCGAAACGGGTGCGCGCTAGGCCCGTTACCGTATCGGCCACTCAGATCGTGCGCGGTCACGCCCGTGGGTGCGCCCCCAGCCATCGGGCGCCGCGATTGCCGCACAGTCCTAGCCCGATCGCACACTCGATAAGCTGAGTGGATGGCTACCCGCATCAATCCGAGCATCCTCGCCGCCGACTTCGCCAATTTCGAGAGCGAGCTGGGTCGCATCCGCTCGGCCGATCTGGTGCACGTCGACATCATGGACAACCACTTCGTGCCGAACCTCACGTTCGGACTCGGTATGGTGCAACGCCTGCAGCAGGTCTCGCCGCTGCCGCTCGACATCCACCTGATGATCGACGACCCCGAGCGTTGGGCGCCCGGCTACGCCGAGGCCGGCGCCTACTCGGTCACCTTTCATGCCGAGGCCACGACAGAACCGGTCGCGCTGGCGAGAAAATTGCGCGAGATCGGCGCCCGCGCCGGTCTCGCGCTGAAGCCCGGCACCGATGTGACGCCCTACCTCGACCTGCTCCCCGAATTCGACCAGGTGCTCGTCATGACCGTCGAGCCCGGTTTCGGTGGCCAGAGGTTCATGCACGAAACCATGCCGAAGCTTGCCCAGCTGCGAACAACGGTGCAGAACAGCGGCCTCGACGTCTGGCTGCAGGTCGACGGCGGCATCACCGCGCAGACCATCGAGATCGCAGCCGCGGCCGGCGCCGACACCTTCGTGGCCGGTTCCAGCGTGTTCGGGGCCGAGAATCCGGCCGCCCAGATCGCCCTGCTGCGCCAGAGCGCGGCCAGCCACCGTCACGGTGCGGGTAACCTAGAGTCGTGAAAACATTTGATGACCTTTTCGTAGAACTGAGCGACAAGGCCGCCACCCGTCCAGAGGGCTCCGGTACCGTACGCGAACTCGACGCCGGCGTGCACGCCATTGGCAAGAAAATTGTTGAGGAAGCCGCCGAAGTCTGGATGGCCGCCGAGTTTCAGAGCGACGACGAAACCTCCGCTGAGATCTCCCAGTTGCTGTACCACCTGCAGGTCATGATGATCGCCAAAGGGCTCTCTCCGGCCGACATCTACCGACATCTGTGACCCGCGCCAGCGCACCAGCTGGCTCGAAATCAGTGAATAGTCGCGTGATCCAAAACCGAGAAAGTACCCCCATGCTGAGAATTGCCGTGCCCAACAAGGGCTCGTTGTCTGAAACCGCCGCGCAGATGCTCACCGAAGCCGGCTACACCGGCCGTCGCGACCCGCGCGACCTCGTTACCGCCGACCCCCGCAACGGGGTCGAGTTCTTCTACCTGCGCCCCCGTGACATCGCCACCTACGTGGGATCCGGCGCCCTCGACGTCGGTATCACCGGCCGCGACCTGCTGCTCGACTCGCACTCCAAAGCCGTGGAGATCGCCAGTCTCGACTTCGGCGATTCCACCTTTCGTTTCGCCGGTCCGGCTGGCCGCTTCACCGAGCTGAAGCACCTCCACGGTCTGCGTGTCGCCACGAGCTACCCCGGCCTGGTTGAACGCTTCCTCGCCACCCACTCAGTGACCGTCGACCTCGTGGAACTCGATGGCGCCGTCGAATCGGCCGTTCAGCTCGGCGTAGCGGATGCCGTCGCCGATGTCGTCTCCACCGGCACGACCCTCCGCAAGGCGGGCCTCGAAATCTTCGGACCGGTCATTCTCGAGTCCACCGCTGTCTTGATCAGCTCCACCAACGACAAGGCCGGCATCGATACCCTGTTGCGCCGCCTGCAGGGCGTACTCGTGGCCCGCCAGTATGTGCTGCTGGACTACGACATTCCGGTCGCCCTGCTCGACGCTGCGGCAGCGCTTGCTCCGGGCATCGAATCGCCGACGGTGTCCTCGCTGCACGACCCGGAGTGGGCCGCCGTGCGCGTCATGATCGCCCGCCTCGACATGAACAACGTGATGGATGCCCTCTACGCCCTCGGCGCCCGGGCCATTCTGGTCACCACCATTCACAACGCCCGCCTCTAAGAACCCCGCGAGAGGATAACCAGCATGACCCTGAGTGTGCGCGTCATTCCCTGCCTCGACGTGGCCAACGGTCGTGTCGTCAAGGGTGTTAACTTTCAGAACCTGCGCGATGCCGGCGACCCGGTCGAACTCGCGCGCCGGTACTACGAGCAGGGCGCTGACGAGCTCACCTTTCTCGATGTCACGGCCACGGTCGACAACCGCGCGACCACCTACGACGTGGTGCGAGCCACGGCCGAGCAGGTGTTCATTCCGCTCACCGTCGGCGGCGGTATTCGCAGCGTCGAAGACGTCTCGCGCCTGCAGGCGAGCGGTGCCGATAAGGTCGGCGTCAACAGCGCCGCGATCGCCCGACCGGCCCTGATCAATGAGATCGCCGACCGGTTCGGCGCCCAGGTACTCGTGTTGAGCCTCGATGTGAAGCGCTCCCATCGCACCGAGAGCGGCTTCATCGTCACCACCCACGGCGGTCGCACCGAGACCGACCTGGATGCCGTGGCCTGGGCTCGGCAGGCGATCGAGCTGGGTGCGGGGGAGCTCCTGGTCAACTCGATCGACGCCGACGGCACCAAGGCCGGCTTCGACACCGAACTGATCGCGCTCATGCGGGCCAACAGTCGGGTTCCGGTGATCGCCTCCGGTGGCGCCGGCCGGGTCGAAGACTTTCCCCCCGCTATCCGCGCCGGCGCGGACGCCGTGCTGGCGGCATCCGTTTTTCACAATGCACAACTGACCGTAGGCGACGTGAAGCGCGAGCTGTCCGACGCCGGAATGCTGGTGCGCTGATGAGCGCCGAACTCACTACCCAGCTTGACGCCGCCGTCTTCAACGAATCCGGCTTGCTGCCCGCCGTCATTCAGCAGTGGGACACCCACGAGGTGCTCATGCTCGGCTGGATGAACCGCGAGGCGCTGCGCCGCACCCTCACCGAAGGGCGCGTCACCTTCTGGTCGCGCAGCCGGCAGGAATTCTGGCGAAAGGGCGACACGTCGGGCCACGCCCAGTACGTACACTCGGCCGCCTTCGATTGCGACAATGACACCCTGCTCGTGCAGGTCGACCAGGTTGGGGCGGCCTGCCACACCGGCTCGCGCACCTGTTTCGACGGGCGCGACCTCGGTGCCAGCTCCATGGAAAGGCCCACGGAATGACAGCCACCACCCCGGCCGCAACGGGCGCCCGCACCGCCGGCTCCACAACCCGGGGCCAGTTCGATGCCCTCCGTGACGCGCATCGGGTCATCCCGGTGATTCGGGAGCTCTTCGCCGACGGTGAGACCCCGGTCGGCATATACCGCAAGCTGGCCAACGGTCTGCCGGGCAGTTTTCTGCTCGAGTCCGCCGAACAGGGCGGCATCTGGTCGCGCTTCTCCTTCGTGGGGGTGTCGTCGTTCGGCGTGCTCACCCAGGAGGGCGACAACACCCGGTGGATCGACTACGGCCTCTCCGCCGACCGGGCCTTGGGCTCCGCCGCAGAGCTGGGCCCGCTGGCAGCCCTGGCCTATCTGTTCGACCGCTGGCAGACGCCGCGGTTGCCCGAACACCCGCCGCTGACCGGTGGCCTCGTCGGTTTCATCGGGTGGGAGGCGATCCGTCAGATTGAACGCCTGCCGCATCAGCCGCCGGCCGACTACGACGTACCCGGCCAGTCCTTCAGCTTCGTCGCCGACCTCGTCGTACTCGACCACAAGTACGGCACCGTGCAGCTCATCGCCAACGTCCTGAACGACGGCACCGACACGCCAGACACACTGTGGGCGGATGCGACGGCTCGCTTGGATTCCCTGCAAAAGCGCCTCGCCGCCCCCGGGGAAGCCTGGCTAGCCGAGGTCGACCTGCAGGCACCGAGCGCGCCGAGCAATCGCACCACGCGCGAAGACTTTCTCGCCGCCGTCAACATCGGCAAGCAGCACATCGTCGATGGCGATGTTTTTCAGGTCGTCATCTCCCAGCGCTTCGACCAGGTCTGCACCGCGCACCCAATCGACGTCTACCGGGTGCTGCGCAGCCTCAATCCGAGCCCGTACATGTACCTGCTGAGCCTGGAAACACCGAGCGGAGACCCGTACTGGATCGTTGGGTCCTCACCCGAAGCCCTCGTCAAGGTTCAAGACCAACGTGTCTTCACCCATCCGATCGCCGGCTCGAAGCCGCGCGGCACCACACCGGATGCCGACGCCGACTACGCGATCGAACTCGCCGGTGACCCCAAGGAACGTGCAGAGCACCTCATGCTCGTCGACCTGGCCCGCAACGACCTGCTCAAGGTCTGCACGGCCGGATCCGTTGAAGTGACCGAGTTCATGCGCATCGAACGCTTCAGTCACATCATGCACCTGGTCTCCTCGGTCGAGGGCAACCTGGTGCCCGGCAAAACCGCGATCGACGTCTTCCGCGCCACGTTCCCGGCTGGAACCTTGTCGGGCGCTCCGAAACCGCGGGCTCTGGAGATCATCGACGCCCTCGAACCGGCCCAGCGCGGCGTGTATGGGGGAGTGGTCGGCTACTTCGGCTTTGCTGGTGACGCCGACCTCGCCATCGCCATTCGCACCGCGACGATCAAGGACGGCATCGCCCGCGTGCAGGCGGGTGGCGGCGTCGTCACCGATTCCGACCCGGCCTCCGAGTACCAGGAATCCCAGAACAAGGCCGCCGCACCATTGCGTGCGGTCGCCGTGGCCAACGCGATGCGGAGGGTTTTCTAATGGTGCCCGATACCCCGACAGAAACAGCCAAACGGATGTCGCCCCGTCGGCTCAAACTCATTCTCATCCTCACCATTCTGGGTGCGAGCGCACTGGCATTGCTGGCGTGGACCCAGGTCTGGGTCCACGCGGAAGTGGGACTTCCCGACGCTGGCACCCAGGTGCTGCAGATCGACGGAGCCATCGCCGCGCCGGCGCTGACGGCACTCGCGCTCTGCGGTTTCGCCCTGGCCGGTGCCCTCACCATTGCCGGTCGGCTCATTCGCATCGTGCTCGGCGCCCTCGAGGTATTGCTCGGGGTGTCGGTGTTTCTCGCCGCGTTCCTCGCGGTCGACGACCCATCGCGAGCCAGTGCCGCTGCGGTCACCGCAGCGACGGGCATCGCCGGACATGAATCCATTCAGCTGAGCGTGCTCGGCACAGTTGTCACGCCGTGGCCATACGTCGCCATGGCGGCGGCGGTACTCATGGCCGCCACCGGGGTGATCGTGATCCTGACCAGCGCGCGCTGGCCTGGCCCGACCCGCAAGTACCAGGCCGTGCGTTTTGAATCGGTCGCCTCAGCCGACGGTTCCGTGCCGGCTGCGCCCTTCGCCGGCGACTCGCCGCCCGCACCGACCGCCGCGAGCGACTCGGTCGGCGACTGGGACGATCTCAGTCGCGGTGAAGACCCGACCGCTCGCTGAAGGCGGGCCGTCGCTCCGCTAGACTTGACCCGCTGGTCAACGCACACAGTGTTAACGTATTTACGAGGAGAACCATGAGCATCGATCTGTCAGATCCCGGACACGGCCACTCCCCGGCGGCCTGGACCGCGGTCATCATCATGCTGGCCGCTTTCACCATCGGCACCACAGCCTTCTTCTTCGAGCTGGTCTGGCTGGTCTGGGCGTCCTTCGGGCTGCTCATCGCCGGCGTCATCGTCGGCTACGTACTCAGCAAGGTCGGCTACGGCGTCAATGCCACGTCGCCCGGCCACTGACCGGCTGCAAAGAGACCTGGTGCTTCAAGAACTTCTCGCCGGCTCGGTATCCGATGCCGAACAACGCCTCCTGACTCGCCCGCTGGCGACCGTCGAGACGGCGGCGCGCGCCCACGCGCCCGCACTCGACGCGCTGGCGGCCTTGGCCCCGGCTGATCGCGTCAAGATTCTCGCGGAAATCAAGCGGGCCAGCCCCAGCCGCGGTTCCCTGGCGGCCATCACCGACCCGGCAGCACTTGCTGTCTCCTATGAGACCGGCGGGGCGAGCGCTATCAGCGTGCTAACCGAGGGTCGCCGCTTTCACGGCTCACTGACCGACCTCGAACAGGTGCGGGCTGCGGTGAGCATTCCTATCCTCCGCAAGGACTTCATCGGAACCCCGTATCAGGTGTTCGAAGCGCGCGCAGCCGGCGCCGACCTCGTGCTGCTGATCGTGGCCGCGCTCGATCAGGCCACCCTCGTCTCCCTCCACGAACTCATTCGTGAGCTCGGCATGACCGCCCTGGTCGAAACGCACAGCGGCGACGAAGTAAGCCGCGCACTCGACATCGGTGCGAGCCTGGTCGGGGTCAACGCCCGCAACCTGTCCACTTTTGAACTCGACCAGAACCTCTTCGAGACTCTGGCCGACAAAATTCCGTCCGGCGTCATCCGAGTCGCCGAATCCGCCGTCAAGACTGCCGCCGACGTCGCGCACTACCGTGCAGCCGGCGCCGACGTCGTCTTGGTCGGCGAAGCGCTCGTCACGAGCGACCCCATCCGAACCCTCTCCGAGTTTTTGGCGGTTTAAATGTCTTTGCGAAAAGAATCCTTGCGTGCGCAGTCCGGCCCGTATTTCGGCGGCTTCGGCGGCCGGTTCGTGCCCGAATCCCTCGTGGCGGCGCTCGATGAACTCACGGCGGAATACGAACTCGCCAAGAACGATCCCGCCTTCGCCGCGGCCCT
The DNA here is from genome assembly GCF_004403505.1 of Cryobacterium sp. TMT1-2-2. Classification (NCBI taxonomy): domain Bacteria; kingdom Bacillati; phylum Actinomycetota; class Actinomycetes; order Micrococcales; family Microbacteriaceae; genus Cryobacterium; species Cryobacterium sp. TMT1-2-2. The sequence goes on from NZ_SOGS01000002.1 coordinate 223,128, forward strand.
GATGGAGTTGCACGTCAACTACGCCGGTCGCCCCTCGATCATTACCGAGGTTCCGCGCTTCGCCGAGTACGCCGGCGGCGCCCGCATCATCCTCAAACGCGAAGATCTCAATCACACCGGCTCGCACAAGATCAACAACGCCCTGGGCCAGGCCCTGCTCACCAAGCGCATCGGCAAGACCCGCGTCATCGCGGAAACCGGAGCCGGCCAGCACGGCGTGGCCACGGCCACCGTCGCCGCCCTCTTCGGGCTGGAGTGCGTCGTCTACATGGGCGAGGTCGACACCGAACGCCAGGCCCTCAACGTGGCCCGGATGCGCCTGCTCGGTGCCGAGGTCGTTCCGGTCAAGACCGGCTCGCGCACCCTGAAGGATGCCATCAACGACGCCATGCGCGACTGGGTCACCAACGTTGAGACCACCAACTATATTTTCGGAACCGTGGCCGGCCCGCATCCGTTCCCCGCCATGGTGCGTGACTTTCAGAAGATCATCGGTGAAGAAGCCCGTCAGCAGGTGCTCGACCTGACCGGCAGCCTGCCGGATGCTGTCACAGCCTGTGTCGGCGGCGGCTCCAACGCCATGGGCATCTTTCATGCCTTCCTCGACGACCCGGATGTCGCCCTGTTCGGCTATGAGGCGGCCGGCGACGGCATTGACACGCCGCGGCACGCTGCCACCATCACCAAGGGGCGTCCCGGAGTACTGCACGGCGCCCGCAGCATGCTGCTGCAGGACGAAGACGGCCAAACCATCGATTCCCACTCTATCTCGGCCGGCCTCGACTATCCGGGGGTCGGACCGGAGCACGCCTGGCTTGCGAGCATCGGCCGGGCCACCTACCTGCCGATCAGCGACGACGAGGCGATGAGCGCCCTGCGCCTGCTCAGCCGCACCGAGGGCATCATCCCCGCGATCGAGTCGTCGCACGCCCTCGCCGGCACCCTCGAACTCGGCCGTGCGCTCGGCCCTGAAGCGACCATCCTGGTCAACCTCAGCGGTCGCGGCGACAAAGACATGGAAACAGCGGGCCGGTACTTCGATCTGCTCGACGAAGGCGCTGACCAGTCATGACCACCCCCGTTTTTCGACATGGAACGACGAGCGGCATCGTGAGCTCGGTCGAACAGACCATTGCCCGCCGCCGGACCGAGGGCGGGGGAGCCCTCATCGGCTACCTGCCGGTTGGTTTCCCCACCCTGAACGAGAGCATCGACGCGGCGGTGGCCCTCGTCGCCAACGGCGTCGACATCATCGAACTCGGCCTGCCCTACTCCGACCCCGTGATGGATGGCCCGGTCATTCAGGCGGCAACCCAGCAGGCACTGGCCAACGGGTTCAAACTCCGCCACGGTTTTGAAGCGATCAGGGCCATCACCGAGCAGGTCGACGCGCCCGTTCTGGTAATGACCTACTGGAACCCGGTCGTTCAGTACGGAGCTGAGCGTTTCGCCGATGACCTCCGGGCCGCCGGGGGCGCGGGTCTGATCACCCCCGACCTCATTCCCGATGAAGCCGCCGACTGGATGGCCGCGAGCGAGCGCACCGGACTCGACCGGGTGTTCCTGGCCGCGCCGTCCTCGTCCGATGCCCGCCTGGTGCAGGCGATCGAAGCCAGCCGCGGATTTGTCTATACCGTCTCAACGATGGGTACCACCGGTGCTCGCGCGGGCGTCGATGCCGCCGCTCGTATCCTGGTGGAACGCCTGCGCGCCGCCGGCTGCACGAGCGCCTGCGTCGGCCTCGGCATCTCCACCCCCGAGCAGGTCCGTGAGATTCTCGGCTACGCCGACGGCGCCATCGTCGGCTCTGCGCTCGTGAAAGCGCTCACCGACGGGGGAGTACCCGCCGTTGCCCGCCTGGCGCTCGAACTCGCCGCCGGCGCGAACGATATTCGCCCGCCGTCGCCGCCCCGGTAAATTGTCACTTCGGTAGATCCAGGCGCGTTCTACGCTAAATTGTTCGAGGCGATCGATTCGCCCCAGGTGGCGTGAGTCACGATGAAAGGTAGTACCCAGGTGTCTTTGAGTCTTCTGAGCACGAGCATCCCGAGCCCCGCGTGGAGCTTCTTTGACCTCGGTCCGTTCCGCATTCACGCCTACGCGCTGTGCATCCTCGCCGGAATCATCCTCGCGACGGTCATCACGTCGCGCCGCCTCACCAAGCGCGGCGCCGAGCCGGGAGTCGTACTCGACATCATCCTCTGGGCCGTGCCGCTCGGCATCGTCGGTGCGCGTATCTACCACGTGCTCACCCACCCGGGCGACTACTTCTTCGAGGGAGCCGATCTGCTCCGCACCCTGTATATCTGGGAGGGCGGCAACGCGATCTTCGGCTCCCTGATCGGTGGTGCCGTCGGTGCCTGGATCGGCTGCCGCCTGGCCGGTATCCGCTTTTGGACCTTCGCCGACGCCGTCGCACCCGCGCTGCTCGTCGCCCAGGCGACCGGCCGGCTCGGCAACTGGTTCAACCACGAACTTTTCGGGCTGCCGACGACCCTGCCGTGGGGCCTGGAAATTGACCCAAGCAACCCGGCATTCCCGGTGGGGCTGCCGGACGGCACGCTGTTCCACCCGACTTTTCTCTACGAAATCATTTGGAACCTGCTCGGTGTTGCCGTCATCCTCTATCTGGAACGCAAGTTTCGGCTGCGCTTCGGGCAAACCCTGGGTGCCTACCTCATCTGGTATGGACTGGGTCGCAGCTTTTTTGAATCGATTCGCATTGACCCGAGCGAGATTTACTTCGGAATCCGCACTAACGTCTGGGCGGCCATGGCGGCCATTGCCGTCGGTCTGATCATTATTCTGGTGCAGCGTCACCGTCACCCCGGCCTCGAGCCCAGCGCCTATGTGCCCGGTCGGGAATGGATTGGTCCGGACGCTGGGGTAGAATTTGAGGACAGCGATTCGGATGATCTTGATCAAAGCTCCGCGGATCAGAGCGATGATGCCGATGAACGCACCGAATCACCCGAGGCTCCAGCCACAAGCACGAGCGCTTCGCGTCTGTAGAGTTCGTTCGCTGACATCCAGCCAACACACACGTAGCGCCGCCCGAATGCGGGCCTGACCCGAACCGGGCAAGCGTTATGGTTTTCCGCACACATCTCCTTCGGGCCAGCGTCGTCCCTTACTGCCAGTCATTTCGTGAGGACGGTCTCAATGGCGCAGAAACCTCTCTACTCCCGCTTCAGCAGCATGCCCGAAGCATCCGGTTTGTACGATCCGGCGGCCGAACGCGACGCGTGCGGCCTGGCCATGGTGGCGACCCTGCGAGGAACCGCCGGGCACGACATCATCACGCAGGCCCTCGACGCCCTGCGTAACCTGGAACACCGCGGGGCCGTCGGCTCCGACGCCGGAACCGGTGACGGTGCCGGCATCATCACCCAGATACCGGATGCCTTCCTGCGTGCCGTCACGGATATCGCGCTTCCCCCGGTGGGGCAGTACGCCGTCGGCAACGTTTTTCTGCCAACCGATCCGACCGCTCGCACCGCCATCAAACGCGCCATCAGCCTGATCGCGGACGAGGAAAGCCTCAGCATCCTCGGCTGGCGTGAGGTTCCGGTACACCCGGAAGACCTCGGCAGCCAGGCCCGCGCGAACATGCCCGCCATCCAACAGCTGTTCGTGCAGAGCACTCGCACCACCGAAGCCGGCGCTCCGTTCTCCGACATCGCGCTGGATCGGCAGACCTTTCGGCTGCGCAAGCGCGCCGAACGCGAGCTCGAGATCTACTTCGTGTCGCTGTCCTGCCGCACCCTGGTCTACAAAGGCATGGTCACGACCCTGCAGCTCGAACCGTTCTACCCCGATCTGTCCGACGAACGTTTCGTCTCAACGCTCGCCCTCGTGCACTCGCGTTACTCCACGAACACGTTCCCGTCCTGGCCGCTCGCCCAGCCGTTCCGAATGATCGCCCACAACGGTGAGATCAACACGGTGCAGGGAAACCGCAACTGGATGCGCGCGCGTCAGTCCCAGCTCGAGTCTGAGCTGCTCGGCGACCTCGCCCCCCTGCTGCCGATTGTCACCCCTGGCGCCAGCGACTCTGCCTCGTTCGATGAGGTCGTCGAACTGCTCAGCCTGTCCGGGCGGTCGCTGCCCCACGCCATCATGATGATGGTGCCGGAGGCCTGGGAAAACCAGACCGACCTCGACGACGAACGTCGCGACTTCTACGAGTACCACTCGATGCTCATGGAACCGTGGGACGGCCCCGCCGCGATCGTCTTCACCGACGGATCCCTCGTCGGCGCCACCCTCGACCGTAACGGCCTGCGCCCCGGACGCTACCTGATCACCGACGACGGCCTCGTCGTGCTCGCGAGCGAAATCGGCGTACTCGGAATCGACCCGGCCCGGGTCGTGCGCAAGGGCCGCCTGCGCCCTGGCCAGATGTTTTTAGTCGACACCAAGGCCGGCCGCATCATCGACGACCGGGAGATCAAGGCCGAACTGTCGGCCAGTGAGCCGTGGGGCGAATGGCTCCAAAAAGGTCGCATCAACCTCAAGGATCTGCCGGAGCGGGAGCACATCGTGCACCCGCCGGCATCCGTTGTGCGTCGCCAGCGCACCTTCGGCTATACCGAAGAAGAGGTGCGCATTCTGCTCACCCCGATGGCGCGCACCGGAGCCGAACCGCTCGGCGCCATGGGCAGCGACACGCCCATCGCGGTGCTGAGCGACCGCCCGCGCCTCATGTTCGACTACTTCACTCAGCAGTTCGCGCAGGTCACCAACCCGCCGCTCGACTCGATTCGTGAAGAAGTCGTCACAAGCCTCAAGCTCGGTCTCGGCCCGGAACGCAACCTGCTCTCCGCCGGTCCGGAGCATGCCCGCCAGGTCGTTTTGGACTTCCCGGTCATCGACAACGACGAATTGGCGAAGATCCAGCACATCGACCCGGCCGTCGGCAGCCGTACCACCACGACCATTCGTGGCCTGTACCGCTTTGAAGAGGGCCCAGACGCCCTGGCCAAGCGACTCGCCGCGATCTGCGCCCTGGTCGATGAGGCCATCGAGGCCGGCGCCCTGTTCATCGTGCTGAGCGACCGCGACTCCAACAAGGACCTCGCCCCGATCCCCTCGCTGCTCATGATCGCCGCAGTGCACCACCACCTCATTCGCACCGAAAACCGCATGAAGGTCGGCATCGTGGTCGAGGCCGGCGACGTGCGCGAAGTGCACCACATTGCCCTGCTCATGGGCTACGGCGCATCAGCCGTGAACCCCTACCTCGCCATGGAAACCTGCGAAGACCTCGTGCGAAGCGGCATCATCACCAACGTCACGCCCGAAAAGGCCGTGCGCAACGTGATCAAGGCCCTCGGCAAGGGAGTGCTCAAAATCATGTCGAAGATGGGCATCTCCACCGTGTCCTCCTACGCCGGCGCCCAGACCTTCGAAGCCGTCGGCCTATCCCAGTCCTTCGTCGACCAGTACTTCACCGGTACCACGAGCAAGCTCGGCGGCGTCGGCATCGACGTGATCGGTGTCGAAAACCTGTCGCGTCACGCCTCCGCGTACCCAATGGATGCTGCGGTGACCGCGCACGAGCGCCTCGCGACCGGCGGCGAATACCAGTGGCGCCGCGATGGTGCCCCGCATCTGTTCAACCCGGAGACCATCTTCCGGCTGCAGCACGCCACTCGCACCAAGCGCTACGACATCTTTCGCGAGTACACGAAAATGGTCGACGACCAGGCCGAATCGCTCATGACCCTGCGCGGTATGTTCACGCTCAGCCCGGGCCAGCGCACTCCGGTGCCGCTCGACGAGGTCGAATCGGTGTCTCAGATCGTCAAACGGTTCTCGACCGGCGCGATGAGCTACGGTTCCATTTCGCAGGAGGCGCACGAGACTCTCGCGATCGCCATGAACCGTCTGGGCGGCAAGTCCAATACCGGTGAGGGCGGCGAAGACCTCGACCGTCTGCTCGACCCGGCCCGGCGCAGCGCCGTCAAGCAGGTCGCCTCGGGCCGGTTCGGTGTGACGAGCATGTACCTGACCCACGCCGACGACATCCAGATCAAACTCGCCCAGGGTGCCAAGCCCGGCGAGGGCGGTCAGCTGCCTCCCACCAAGGTGTACCCGTGGATCGCCCGCACCCGGCACGCCACGGCCGGCGTCGGCCTCATCTCGCCGCCGCCGCACCACGACATCTACTCGATCGAAGACTTGAAGCAGCTCATCTTCGACCTGAAACGCGCCAACCCCAAGGCACGCATCCACACCAAACTGGTCAGCCAGTCCGGTATCGGTGCCGTCGCGGCCGGTGTTGCCAAAGCCCTCTCCGACGTGATCTTGATCAGCGGCCACGACGGCGGGACGGGTGCCAGCCCGGTCAACTCGCTCAAGCACGCCGGAACCCCGTGGGAACTCGGCCTCGCCGAAACCCAGCAGACGCTCATGCTCAACGGCATGCGTGACCGCGTGGTGGTGCAGGTGGATGGCCAGCTGAAGACCGGCCGTGACGTACTCATCGGTGCCCTGCTCGGTGCTGAGGAATTCGGCTTCGCCTCCGCTCCGCTTGTTGTGTCGGGCTGCATCATGATGCGCGTCTGCCACCTCGACACCTGCCCGGTCGGCGTTGCCACTCAGAACCCGGAACTGCGCAAACGTTTCGCAGGCCAGGCCGACCACGTCGTGAATTTCTTCGAGTTCATCGCCCAGGAGGTGCGTGAGTACCTCGCTGAGCTCGGCTTCCGCAGCCTCGATGAGGCCATCGGCCACCGCGAGGTGCTGAACGTGAACCGTGCACTCACTCACTGGAAGGCGCAGGGGCTTGACCTCTCTCCCATCCTGAGCGGCCCGGACTTCTCGGAGGCAGAACCGCGCAAGTGGGCGCGCGCTCAGGAGCACGAACTCGACAAGCACTTCGACAACGAACTGATTCGGCGCAGCCAGAGCGTGCTCGAACACGGCGGGACAATCAGGATCGACCTGCCGATTCGCAACACCGAACGCGCCGTCGGTACCATGCTCGGCAACCAGGTCACCCTGCGCCACGGCGAGAACGGTCTGCCGGCCGGCTCGATCGAGGTCACTCTCACCGGCTCAGCCGGACAGTCCTTCGGGGCATTCCTGCCGAGCGGAATCACCCTGCGCCTCGAGGGCGAATCCAACGACTACGTCGGCAAGGGCCTGTCGGGCGGGCAGATCATCGTGCGCCCCGACCGGGCCAGTCAGTTCCCGGCCGAAGACAACGTCATCGCCGGAAACGTCATCGGCTACGGCGCCACGCAGGGCAGCATGTTCATTCGCGGCATTGTCGGGGAACGATTCCTCGTGCGCAACTCCGGCGCGATCGCCGTTGTCGAGGGCGTGGGCGACCACGCGCTCGAATACATGACCGGCGGCCTCGCCCTCATCCTCGGCGAGACCGGACGCAACCTTGGCGCCGGTATGAGTGGCGGTACGGCTTACGTCTACGGGCTGACCGCCGAACGGGTCAACCGTGACGCGCTGACCTCGGGGGAGCTCAGGTTGCTCGCTCTCGAGAGCGTCGACCGGGAGATCGTGCGCGACCTGCTCGAACAACACCGGGACCAGACCGATTCAGCACTCGCCAAGCGCATGCTGTCGAAGTTGGAAGAAACCATGAACACATTTGTCAAGGTACTGCCGCGCGACTACGCGGCCGTACTGGAGACCAGGCAGACGGCCGTCGACGAGGGACTCGATCCCGACGGACTCGTTGTCTGGAATCGAATTCTGGAGGTAACCAATGGCTGATCCGAAGGGATTCCTGAAGACCACCGACCGCGAGCTGCCTGCTCGCCGTCCGGTGGCCATCCGTTTGATGGACTGGAAAGAGGTCTACGAGCAGGGTGACGCCGCTGTCCTCAAACGTCAGGCCGGCCGCTGCATGGACTGCGGAGTGCCGTTCTGTCACCAGGGCTGCCCGCTCGGCAACCTCATTCCGGAGTGGAACGACCTGGTCTGGCGCGATGAGGGCCGTGCGGCCATCGAGCGCCTGCACGCCACGAACAACTTTCCGGAGTTCACTGGTCGTCTCTGCCCGGCCCCGTGTGAGTCGTCGTGCGTGCTCGGCATCAACCAGCCCGCCGTCACCATCAAGCAGGTCGAGGTGTCGATCATCGACCAGGCCTTTGCCAAGGGCTGGGTGCAACCGCAGCCGCCCGGACGCCTGACCGGTAAGACCGTCGCCGTCGTCGGATCCGGTCCTGCCGGACTGGCCGCAGCCCAGCAGCTGACCCGCGCCGGCCACACCGTTGCCGTGTTCGAACGCGACGACCGCATAGGCGGCCTGCTCCGCTACGGCATCCCCGACTTCAAAATGGAGAAGAAGCACCTCGAACTGCGACTGGCGCAGATGACGGCGGAGGGAACCCGGTTCCGCGCCAACGTCAACATCGGCGCGGACATCACCTGGGACGACCTGCGCGCCCGCTACGACGCCGTCGTGGTGGCGACCGGTGCCATGGTTCCCCGCGACCTGCCCATTCCGGGGCGCGACCTGCCCGGCGTGCACTTCGCCATGGAATACCTGGTGCAGCAGAACAAGATCGGCGCCGGCGGAGCCATCGAAGCGCAGATCACCGCCGAGGGTAAGCACGTCGTCGTGCTCGGTGGTGGTGACACCGGGGCCGACTGCATCGGGACCGCACACCGTCAGCTGGCAGCATCCGTCACCAACTTGGCGATCGGCAAGCAGCCGGGCACCACTCGGCCGGAAAACCAGCCGTGGCCGATGTCCCCGACCCTGTTCGAGGTCTCCAGCGCCCACGAAGAGGGCGGCACCCGCCAGTACCTCGCGTCGACGGTTGAATTTCTGGCCAACGATTTCGGTGAGGTACGTGCCATTCGCATCGCCGAGACCGAATACCTCGACGGACGCCGCGTTCCCAAGGCCGGCACCGAGATGGAGATTCCGGCCGATCTCGTGCTGCTCGCGATGGGCTTCACTGGCCCGGAGCCGGACGACCTCAGCCACCAGCTAAAGCTTCCGTTCGACGGTCGCGGCAACGTCGAACGCGACGGCAACTACCAGACCAGCCACGAGGGCGTCTTCGTCGCCGGCGATGCCGGTCGCGGCCAGTCACTCATCGTCTGGGCTATCGCCGAAGGACGTGCTGCGGCCGCTGCGGTCGACCAGTTCCTGGAAGGCCAGACCCAACTGCCATCTCCCGTTAAGCCCACGGACCGCTCCTTCGCCCTCTAAACCCTTACTCTTCCTGCACCACGTCGTAATGCGCTCACAAAGCGCGGAAATCGGAGATTCACCAGAATGAGACGCGCAAAAATCGTCGCCACCCTCGGGCCGGCGGCTGCCAGCTACGAGCAGATCAGAGCGCTCATCGACGCGGGCGTTGACGTCTGCCGAATGAACCTGAGCCACGGCAACTACCAGGTGCACGAGAGCGTCTACGCCAACGTGCGTAAGGCTGCCAACGACTCCGGGCGTGCCGTCGCCGTCATGGTCGACCTGCAGGGCCCCAAGATTCGCCTCGGCAAGTTCGAGGGCGGCCCGTACGAGCTCGCCGTCGGTGACATTTTCAAGATCACCACCGAAGACGTGCTCGGCACCAAAGAGCTCTCCGGCACCACCTTCAAGGGTCTGCCGCACGACGTGCACCCCGGCGACTTTCTGCTCATCGACGATGGCAAGGTGAAGGTGCAGGTCGTCGAAACGGATGGCGTCGTCGTCACCACCCGCGTGATCGTCGCCGGCCCGGTCTCCAACAACAAGGGCATCAACCTGCCCGGCGTAGCAGTGAACGTGCCGGCCCTGTCGGAGAAGGACGAAGCCGACCTGCGCTGGGGCCTCCGTCTCGGAGCCGACCTCATCGCCCTCTCTTTTGTGCGCAGCGCCGATGACATCACCCGCGTGCACGAGATCATGGCCGAAGAGGGCCGCCGCGTTCCGGTGATCGCCAAGATCGAGAAGCCGCAGGCCGTCGACAACCTCGAAGAGATCGTCGACGCCTTCGACGCGATCATGGTCGCCCGCGGCGACCTCGGCGTCGAGCTTCCGCTCGAGGCCGTGCCGATCGTGCAGAAGCAGGCCGTGGAGATCGCTCGCCGCATGGCCAAGCCCGTCATCGTCGCCACGCAGATGCTCGAATCCATGATTCTGAGCCCGGTGCCCACCCGCGCCGAGACCAGCGACGTCGCCAACGCCGTGCTCGATGGTGCTGATGCCGTCATGCTCAGCGGTGAGACCAGCGTCGGAGAATACCCCGTTGTCACGGTGCAGACCATGGCCCGCATCGTGGAATCCACCGAGGTGCACGGCCTCGAGCGCATCGGCAAGCTGACCAACCGTCCGCGCACCCAGGGCGGTGCGATCACCCTCGCCGCCATCGAGGTGGCCGAGTTCGTCGATGCCAAGTTCCTCTGCATCTTCACCGAGTCCGGCGACTCGGCCCGCCGCATGTCCCGCCTGCGGTCGAAGATCCCGATGCTGGCCTTCACGCCGGAGCCGGGCATCCGTCGTCGTCTGGCCCTCACCTGGGGCGTTCAGACGTACCTGGTGGAGCCGGTGACCCACACCGACGCGATGTTCGGTCAGGTCGATGATATTCTCATCGGTCAGGGTCTCGCCGAAATCGGTGACAAGGTCGTCGTCATCTCCGGTTCCCCTCCCGGAATCGTCGGCTCGACGAACGACATTCGCGTGCACCGCGTGGGCGACGCCCACAACGAGGTCGCACCGGCGTACGTCAAGAAGTAGCGGTCAACACGAGAAGCCCCGCCCGTACGTTTGGGGCGGGGCCTCTCGTGTCTAGACAAACTGGCCGGTGTCATCTGCCCGCGCATCGACCTAATTCTGCACGAACGTGCAGGGCGCGCTTGAACACAACAAAAAACCCCGCTGATCGGGTATTTTGCTGTGAGAATTTGGTACCGGTGGTGGGACTCGAACCCACACGTCCTTGCGAACAAAGCATTTTGAGTGCTCCGCGTCTGCCATTCCGCCACACCGGCTTACAACTACTCGTTCAGAATACCGTAGGCTTTTGCTCGTGACCGACCAAGACAGCACCCCCACCCCTCCGCGCCGCGTTGTCGTCGCTGAGGATGAATCCCTCATCCGCCTCGACATCGTCGAGATTCTGCGCGACAACGGCTTTGAAGTCGTCGGCGAAGCCGGTGACGGAGAAACAGCGGTCGCCTTGGCGCGGGAGCTTCGCCCCGACCTGGTCATCATGGACGTCAAGATGCCCCAGCTCGACGGCATCAGCGCTGCTGAACGCTTGTCCAAAGAGCACATCGCACCGGTCGTGCTGCTGACCGCGTTCAGCCAGAAGGAACTGGTCGAGCGTGCCACCGAAGCCGGCGCACTGGCCTACGTCGTCAAGCCGTTCACCCCGAACGACCTGCTGCCCGCGATCGAGATCGCCCTCTCGCGCTACAGCCAGATCATCACCCTCGAAGCCGAGGTCGCCGACCTGGTCGAACGGTTCGAGACCCGCAAGCTCGTCGACCGGGCCAAGGGCCTGCTCAACGAGAAGATGGGCCTGACCGAGCCCGAAGCCTTCCGTTGGATCCAGAAGGCCTCGATGGACCGTCGCCTCACCATGCACGACGTGTCGCAGGCGATTATCGAGCAGCTCAGCGCCAAGAAGTAGAAACGTCTCAGAGAACGGCGCGGCAGATCCTGCCGGGCCGTTTTTTGTACCCGGACATCTGATCGGCTGGCGTGTCGGAGGTGTCCGATACGCTCGAACAGACGAAGGACGGGCGCATGTTCCTATTGGACGGCAGCGTGGTGACGAGCGCGAGTGACCTGAGCGCGGCATCCGTCTGCGAGTTTGCGTTTCTGCGCCGCATCGACGCGAAGCTCGGCCGCATCGACGCTGTGGTCGACCCGGTCGAGGCGATGTTGGAGCGCACCTCGCGGCTGGGCGACGAGCATGAGCACCGGGTGCTCGAGCGGTACCGGCTGGGCCAGTCTGTGGTCGAAATTTCCCGTCCAGAGCGGATGGCTCGCCCCGCTCTGGAGATTGCCGCCGACCAAACGCGGCTGGCTTTCGGCACGACCGCCGAGGTCATCTTTCAGGCCACGTTCTTCGACCCACACTTCGGCTCACCGACCGCAGACATCGCCTTTCTCGGATTCGCTGACTTCATCGTGCGCCAGGATGACGGCACCTGGCTGCTACAAGACACCAAACTGGCCCGGCACGCCCGAGTGACCGCGCTGCTGCAGCTCGCCGCCTACGCCGACCAGCTCGACCGCATTGGCGTACCAACGGCCGACTCTGTCGAACTGTGGCTCGGTGACGGGTCCGTGAGCGGGCATCCGCTCGCTGATATTCGCCCGGTGTACCGTAAACGCAGGCAGCGCCTGCTGCAGATCATCACGGAACGACTCGCCGACACCCAGCCGGTAGCGTGGGGAGACCCGCGATACACGGTCTGCGGACGCTGTACTACCTGTGAGGCCGAGGTGCAGGCGCACCGCGATCCCTTGCTGGTCGCCGGGCTGCGCCTGTCGCAGCGGGCGCGGCTGGCGGCCGGCGGCATTGGCACAATCGACGATCTCGCGGCGTTAACCGAAGACATCGACGGCATGTCGGACTCGACGCTCACCGCCCTGCGTACGCAGGCGCGGCTACAGCTTCAGGCGGTCCCCGGTACAGCTCCGCCGGTCGATCTGTACAACCCAGGGGCGCTGTCAGTGCTGCCAGAACCGAACCCGGGCGACATCTTCTTCGACTTCGAGGGCGACCCGCTCTATTCAGAGGGAAACGCGACCGAAGGCGACGCCCCTGACGGCTCGACCACGCAGTGGGGCCTGGACTACCTGTTCGGCCTGGTGCAGACCGACGAATCCTTTCACCCTTTCTGGGCGCACACCTGGGCCGAGGAGAAGGCCGCGCTCACCGACTTTCTGGCCTACCTCGGGAGGCGTCGAGCCCAGTTTCCTGGCCTCCACGTGTACCACTACGCCGCCTACGAGCGCACCCACCTGCTCAGCCTCGCCGCCCGGCACGGCGTCGGCGAAGACCAGATCGACCGGCTGCTGCGCGAGAACGTGCTCGTCGATCTGTACCCGCTCGTGCGCAAAACCATGCGCGTCGGGTCGCGCTCGTACTCGATCAAAAAGCTCGAACCGCTCTACATGGGCGCGGAACTGCGCGGCGGCGAGGTCACCAACGCGGCGGACTCCATCACCGAATACGCCGCAGCCCGCGACCTGCACGCTCACGGCGACCAGGTCGAGGCGCAACGCATGCTCGCCTCCATCGCCGACTACAACCGCTACGACTGCGTCTCAACGCTGCGCCTGCGCGACTGGTTGCTCACGCTGGCGCGCGGAGCGGGCATCCGCTCGGCCGGTGGCACGGCCGAAGCGGATGCCGACCCGCTGGAGCCGTCACCGGTGCGCGACGCCCTGCTCGCCCGCGCTGCGCCAACGACACCGCACACCCCGCGCAGCATCGACCAGACCGCGGCCGCCTTTGCCGCCGCCGCAATGGACTACCACCGGCGAGAGCAGAAGAGCTTTTGGTGGGGGCACTATTTTCGGCTCGAGTACCCGATCGATGAATGGCAGGACACCCGCGACGTCCTCGTCGTCGAAGGCGTCGACGTAGAGCGCGACTGGTTCCGAGAAGGTATGCAGCGCGTCGACCGTCGCCACCTCTGGTTGCGCGGTCGCCTGGCACCGGGCAGCAGCATTAAACCGGGCGACCAGGCTGGCCCGTACCTGCTCTACGAATACCCCGGACCGTTTGTCAACCCCGACAGTGCGGACGGCGCACGCGCCCATCGCACCGTCAAAGTGCTGGACGTCAGCGATGACGGCATCCTGATTGAAGAGACACTGCTCAAGGACACGGCTCGCTATAGCGACCGGCCGAGTGCCCTGGCACCCGCCGCACCGCCACGGCCCCTGCAGCAGAAACCCGCTATCGACGAGTGGGCCAAAGCTATCGTCGACGCCCAGCCCGGCTGGCCGCGCGACTCGATGGTCGATATTCTGCGTCGCACACCGCCGCGCACCGAAAGCGGGCACCTGGCCGCCACTCGGGCCGGCGGCAGCACCATCGATGCCGTCATCGCGACCCTGCTCGATCTGGATCACTCCTACCTAGCGATCCAGGGGCCACCCGGCACCGGCAAGACCTACCTCGGCGCATACGTCATCACCGCACTTGTGCAGCGGCACGGCTGGAAGATCGGCGTTGTCGCCCAGTCCCACGCGGTGGTGGAGAACCTGCTCGACGCCGTCGTCAGCGCCGGGCTCGAGCCGGCTCTCGTCGGCAAAGTCGCCAAGACCGGCGCCGATGCGGCGGAACCCGCCTACACCGTGCTGCCGAAAGACGGGCAACTTCTGTTCGCACTGGATCACACCGCGACGGGATTCGTCGTCGGCGGCACCGCGTGGGACTTCAGCAATCCGGCCCGCGTGCCACGACACAGCCTCGATCTACTCGTCGTCGATGAGGCCGGCCAATTCTCGCTCGCCTCCACCATCGCGGCCAGTGTCGGCGCCCGCAATCTGCTGCTGCTCGGCGACCCGCAGCAACTGCCGCAGGTCAGCCAGGGCCGGCATCCCGAGCCGATCGACCAGTCTGCCCTGGGCTGGGTCGCCGCCGGCCACGACGTGCTTCCCGCCGACCTGGGCTACTTTCTCGCCGAGAGCCGCCGCATGCACCCCGCGGTCACCGAGCCCGTCTCCCGACTGTCCTACGGCGGCCTGTTGCGCGCCGATCCGACTACGTCGACCCGCTTTCTTGTAGGAATTCGGCCCGGTGTGCACGCCGTGCCGGTCGTGCACACCGGCAATTCCATTTCATCAGCCGAAGAGGCGGATGCCGTCGTGGCACTCGTGCGCGGCGTACTCGGCCGGCTGTGGACAGACCCGACCATGGATCTTGTCGATGACCCCCTGACCGAAGCCGACGTGATCGTCGTGACTCCGTACAACGCCCAGATGGCTCTCGTACGTGAGGCACTAGCGGCTGCCGGCTACTCCACGGTGAGGGTGGGAACGGTCGACAAGTTCCAGGGTCAGGAGGCCGCCATTGCGATTGTCACCCTCGCGGCCAGTTCGGCCGATGACGTACCGCGCGGCCTGGGATTTCTTATTTTGAAGAACCGGCTGAACGTTGCCGTTTCGCGCGCGAAATGGGCCGCCTACTTGGTCTATTCGCCGGCGCTCACCGACTACCTGCCCGTAACACCAACCGGCGTCGCCGAGCTCAGCGCGTTCATCAGTCTGGTCGAGCCCGACGCGGGCTAAGCCTGCGGCGGCAGGTCCTTGATGATGTTCGTGATGCGAATCGTCGAGCAGCGCCGGCCGGCCTCGTCGGTGACTACGATTTCGTGCGTGGTGAGGGTGCGGCCCAGGTGAATCGGGGTGCACACCCCGGTGACGTACCCTGACGTCGCTGAACGGTTGTGTGAGGCGTTGATCTCAATTCCCACGGCGAGCTTTCCCGGTCCGGCGTGCAGATTTGCTGCCATCGACCCGAGGGACTCGCCGAGCACGACGTAGGCGCCGCCGTGCATGAGCATGGCCGGCTGCGTGTTTCCGGCCACCGGCATCCGCGCCACGGCCCGGTCTATGGTGAACTCGGTGAACTCCAGCCCCATCTTGTCGGCCAGATCTCCGCCGCCGCGCTGCTGAACCCAGGCGAGTGCGTCGTCAGTTGTATTGAACATGATCACCTTTGGTCGGGGGAGCCCGCGCGGGAAGACGCTTGTAGGCTAGGGGAGTGTTGGACTCCGAAAAGCCTACCCTGATGATCATCGACGGCCATTCCCTGGCATTCCGGGCGTTCTTCGCCCTGCCAGTGGATAGCTTCCAGACCCACGCCGGTCAGCATACGAACGCCATCCACGGCTTTCTGTCGATGCTGCTCAGCCTGCTGCGCAACGAGAAGCCGACCCACCTCGCGGTCGCGTTCGACATCTCCCGCGCCTCCTTTCGTACCAGGGAATACCCCGAGTACAAGGGCACGCGCAATGCGACCCCACCGGAATTCCTTGGGCAGATCCCGCTGTTGCAGGAAGCCCTCGCCGCGATGAACATCACCACCATCACCAAGGAAGACTTCGAGGCCGACGATATTCTCGCCACCCTCTCGGTCGAAGGCACCGCCGCCGGCTACAACGTGCTCGTCGTCTCCGGCGACCGGGATGCCATTCAGCTGGTCAACGAGACCGTCACCCTCCTCTACCCGGCCAGCCAGGGCGTGTCAGCCCTCACGCGCTACGACCCGGCTCGGGTGCGCGAACGCTATGGCATCGAACCCGAGCAATACCCCGATGTGGCCGCTCTCGTCGGCGAAACCAGCGACAATCTGATCGGCATCAGTAAGGTCGGCGAGAAAACCGCGGTGAAGTGGCTTGGCCTGTACGGCAGCCTCGACGGCATCCTGGAACACGCCGAGGAGATCAAGGGCGTCGTCGGCAACAACCTGCGCGAGCAGAAAGAGAACGCGATTCGCAACCGCCGACTCAACCGCCTGGTCACCGACCTGGACCTTCCGATGGCCGTCTCCGCGCTGGAACGCGGCGCCATGGACACCGACGCGGTGCGGGACATCTTCACCCGCCTCGAATTCAAGTCCCTCCTCGACCGGGTACTCAAGCTCGCCGGGGAAGACCCGGCCGTTGAAGCAACCGTTGCTGTCGTCGACGAGGTGCCCGCCATTCAGGCCCCCATCGCGCAGGACCTCCTCGACGAAGAGCTGCAGTCCTGGCTCGACCGTGCCACCGTGGCCCACCCGGCGGGCCTCGGTCTCACCGTTGAGGTGCAAGACGGCAAAGCCATCGGCTTCGGCCTGGCCAGCCCGACCGAGACCGTCAACCTGCCGTGGCAGCCGGGCCGCAAGGATTATGCCCCGCTCGAAGCGTGGCTTGCCAGTGCGGCTCCGAAGGTCATGAACGACGCCAAACACCAGATGAAGGCGCTGCGCCGCAGCGGTCTGCCCTTCAACGGTCTGGCCTTCGACACCCTGGTCGGCGCCTGGCTCATTCGCCCAGGCGGCCCCGATAAGACCCTGGCCGACCTCGTGTCGCGCTACCTTGATGAAACGTTGCCCGTCGCCGACCCCAATCAGCTCGTTCCCGACGAGGCCCAACAGGCCGGTGCCCCTGCCCAGGCGTGGTTTACCCTCCGTGTCTTCGCCGCCGTCGAGAAGGCCCTCGACCCCGGTTCGCTGAAACTGCTGATCGATATCGAACTGCCCACTCTGCTCGCCCTCGCCGACATGGAGCTCGCCGGCGTCAGCGTCTCGCATGAGCAACTCGCCGAGCTGTCCGCCGAGCTGGGTGCCAGCACGGCGAGCCTCGCCGCCGCCGCCTACGCCGAGATCGGCCGGGAGGTCAACCTCGGGTCGCCCAAGCAGCTGCAAGACGTGCTGTTCGAGCAGCTGGAGATGCCCAAGACACGCGCGAACAAGACCGGGTATTCAACGGATGCCGGCGCCCTCGCCGATCTGCAGGCCAGCAACCCGCATCCGTTCCTCGATCTGCTGCTCAAGCACCGCGACGCCACCAAACTGCGCCAGATCGTGGAAACCCTCGACAAGGCCATCGACACGACCGGCCGCATCCACACGACCTACGTGCAGATCGGCACCACCACCGGCCGGATCTCGTCGAACGACCCGAACCTGCAGAACATTCCGGTGCGCACCGAAGAGGGTCGACGCATCCGTGCCGCCTTCCAGGCCGGCCAAGGCAGCGAGAGCCTGCTGACCGCCGACTACTCGCAAATCGAAATGCGCATCATGGCACACCTCTCCGAAGATGCCGGGCTGATCGAAGCCTTCAACGCTGGCGAAGACCTGCACCGGTTCGTGGGTTCCCGAATCTTCGGCGTGGACCCCGCCGACGTGTCCGCCGAAATGCGCAGCAAGGTCAAGGCCATGAGCTACGGGCTCGCCTACGGGCTCAGCGCCTTTGGCCTGTCCAAGCAGCTTCGCATCGACACCAAAGAGGCCAAGCAGCTCATGACCGACTACTTCGAGCGGTTCGGCGCGGTGCGCGACTACCTTCGCAACGTGGTCGAGCAGGCCAAGGTCGACGGTTACACCGAGACCATCTTCGGGCGTCGCCGCCCGTTCCCCGACCTGGCCAGCCCCAAACGGGTACTGCGCGACAACGCTGAACGAGCGGCGCTCAACGCTCCGATCCAGGGTTCCGCGGCCGACATCATGAAGATCGCCATGAACGGTATCGCCGCTGACCTGACGGATGCGTCAATGGGCTCCCGCATGCTGTTGCAGGTTCACGACGAGTTGATCTTCGACGTCGCCCCGGGCGAATGGGATTCCCTGAGCCAGGTGGTCACCCACAACATGGAATCTGCCGCAGATCTGCTCGTTCCGCTGACGGTTCAGGTCGGCCGTGGACCCAACTGGGACGCCGCCGCCCACTAAATCACTGCGGTGTGACCGGCCAGTTTCCCCAATTGGGGGGTTCACGCCGAGCAGTCGTGTTCTAGGCTCGACGCATGACACATGACACTCTGCGCACTCCCACGGCCATCGACCAGATCGCTGAAGAGTGGGTGGACACCCTCGTCGACCTTGACCCAACGGTGGGTACCTACATCGGCCGCACCGAGGGTGATGGCCGCTACGGCGATTACTCCCCGGCGGGCCATGAACGCTTCGTCGCCGAGGCAAAGAAGACAATCGCCCAACTGGATGCCGCCCGCCCGGTTGACAGCATCGACGAGGTCACCAAGACCGACCTGCGGAGCGAGTTGTCGCTGGGCGTCGAGAGTTCAGACGCGCAGCTGCAACTGCGCGATCTCAACGTGATCGCCTCGCCGGCCCAGGAGATTCGCGACATCTTCGACCTCATGCCCACCAAGACCGTCGACGACTGGGCCAACATCTCAAGCAGGTTGGGCAACCTTCCGGCCGCCATCGACGGGTACATCGAGACGCTCCGGCTCGGCATCGAGCGTGGGGTGACCCCGGCACGCCGCCAGGTACGCGAGGTGCTCGCCCAAGCCCAGCGCCATTCCGCCAATGACGGTTTCTTCGCCGAATTCTCAGCGAACGCGTCGCTCGATAGCGGCACCCTGCCCGCTTCCCTCGCCAAAGACCTCGGCCTCGGCGCTCGCCGCTCGGCCACCGCCTACGACAAACTGACAACCTTCTTCCGCGACGAACTCGACGGCAAGGCCACCGACGACGACGCGATCGGCCGCGAGCTATACACCCTCGCCTCCCGCCGTTTTCTCGGTGCCACGATCGACCTCGACGAAACCTACGAGTGGGGCATCGAAGAACTCGCCCGCATGGTCGACGAGCAAGAGAAGGTCGCCGGTCAGATCAAACCCGGCGCGAGCGTACTCGAAGCCATCGCCTACCTCGACACCGACCCGAGCCGCAAATTGCACGGCACCCAGGCCCTGCAGGAGTGGATGCAGCGCACCAGCGACAAGGCCGTCGCGGACCTCGCCGAGACCCAGTTCGACATCCCCGACGAAATCAAGACCATCGAGTGCATGATCGCCCCCACCCAGGAAGGCGGCATCTACTACACCGGACCCACCGACGACTTCTCCCGGCCCGGACGAATGTGGTGGTCGGTGCCCGTCGGTGTGACGGAATTCGACACCTGGCGTGAGCTCACCACGGTGTACCACGAGGGTGTCCCCGGTCACCACCTGCAGATCGGCCAGGCCGTCTATAACCGGGCCAAGCTCAACACCTGGCGTCGGCAGCTCGCCGGCACCAGCGGCCACGCCGAGGGCTGGGCCCTCTACGCGGAACGCCTCATGGAACAGCTCGGTTACCTCGACGACCCGGCCGACCGTCTCGGCATGCTCGACGGCCAGCGGATGCGCGCCGCTCGCGTCGTGCTCGACATCGGCGTGCACCTGGGCAAGACCCGGCCCGACGGTTCCGGCCCGTGGACCGCGGACTACGCCTTCGAATTTCTCGGTCAGAACGTCAATATGAACGAGAGCTTCGTCAAATTCGAGGTCAACCGCTACCTCGGCTGGCCGGGCCAGGCGCCGTCCTACAAAGTCGGACAGCGCATCTGGGAGCAACTCCGCGATGCCGCGAAAGCGCGCCAGGGTGATGCCTTCTCGATCAAGGAATTCCACCGCACTGCCCTTGATTTGGGCGGCGTGGGACTCGACACCCTGCGGTCGGCCCTGCTGAAGTAGGGCATCCGCTGGAGTAGTCAGGCGAGAAGTCTGGTCAAGTTGCCTGCGGGGGAGTCTGGTGGCTAGGATAGAGTGTCACATTTGTGGCGCCCTATCCGCTGCCATGCGCGGAGCGTTCCCCGGGGTTTTTGTACCGCGGAACAACTAAAACACCTGAACGAATTTTTGCGTGTGGCCCGATTATGTCCATCCTGGAGCAACTACTACATGACAATCGCAACGACCGAACGGGCACCCAAGCAGGTCGCCATCAACGACATTGGATCTGCTGAAGACTTTCTTGCCGCGGTCGAAAAGACTCTGAAATTCTTCAACGACGGAGACCTCATCGAGGGCACCGTCGTGAAGATCGACCGCGACGAGGTTCTCCTCGACGTTGGGTACAAGACCGAGGGTGTCATTCCCTCCCGCGAACTTTCCATCAAGCACGACGTTGACCCCTCCGAGGTCGTCAAGGTCGGCGACCTGGTCGAGGCCCTCGTTCTTCAGAAGGAAGACAAAGAAGGCCGCCTCATCCTGTCCAAGAAGCGCGCTCAGTACGAGCGTGCATGGGGCGACGTTGAGAAGATCAAGGAGTCCGACGGTGTTGTCACCGGTTCGGTCATCGAGGTCGTCAAGGGTGGACTCATCGTCGACATCGGCCTGCGCGGCTTCCTTCCGGCATCGCTCATCGAACTTCGTCGCGTTCGCGACCTGACCCCGTACCTGGGCCAGGAAATCGAAGCGAAGATCCTCGAGCTCGACAAGAACCGCAACAACGTTGTGCTGTCGCGTCGCGCCCTGCTCGAGCAGACGCAAAGCGAAAGCCGCACCACGTTCCTCAACAACCTCCAGAAGGGACAGGTCCGCAAGGGCGTTGTCTCCTCGATCGTCAACTTCGGTGCGTTCGTCGACCTCGGCGGCGTGGATGGTCTGGTCCACGTTTCCGAGCTCAGCTGGAAGCACATTGAGCACGCCAGCGAGGTCGTCGAAGTTGGCCAGGAAGTCACCGTCGAGATCCTCGAAGTTGACCTCGACCGCGAGCGTGTCTCCCTGTCGCTCAAGGCAACGCAGGAAGACCCGTGGCAGGTATTCGCCCGCACCCACGCCATCGGCCAGGTTGCACCGGGTAAGGTCACCAAGCTCGTTCCGTTCGGCGCGTTCGTTCGCGTTGCTGAGGGCATCGAGGGACTCGTGCACATCAGCGAGCTGTCCGGCAAGCACGTTGAGCTCGCCGAGCAGGTTGTCTCGGTCGGCGACGAGGTCTTCGTCAAGGTCATCGACATCGACCTCGAGCGTCGCCGCATCTCGCTCAGCCTCAAGCAGGCCAACGATGGCGTCGACCCCGACGGCACCGAGTTCGACCCGGCCCTCTACGGAATGCTCACCGAGTACGACGACAAGGGCCAGTACAAGTACCCCGAAGGCTTCGACTCCGAGACCAACGAGTGGCGCGAAGGCTTTGACGAGCAGCGCGAAAAGTGGGAGCAGGACTACGCTGCAGCCCAGGCTCGCTGGGAAGCCCACAAGAAGCAGGTTTCGACCGCGAACGACGAAATCGCTGCCCCCAGCGACGTCGCACCGGCCGGCTCTGCCTTCTCGAGCGAGTCGGCTGGCGCCGGCACGCTTGCCGACGACGAAGCACTCGCGGCCCTCCGCGAGAAGCTCTCCGGCGGCAACTAGCAGCACAGCTTCACAGTTGCGCAGTAAACGGCGCAGGGCGGGCCGCATCCTTCGGGGTGCGGCCCGTTTTTTCGTACGACGTTCGCAAGCGGATGGCGGTCTCGCGACCGCGCGCAATATCCGTTGGTAATTGGTCAGGATCACGACCCACGGAACTCTTCGTGCTATACCTGATAGTGAGGAAACGTCCTCTTTTTGTCAGCATCACGACGAACAAAATTGTCGAACGGATGTGGATTTCCCTAGTTACAACCTGTTTCTGGTGGGAACGTGCACGACAGCTTCACAGCCCCATCGGAGAGCCCCATGAACACCTTTCACCCCGCAGACAGCGCTGGCAACAGGGTCGAAGACGATTCTCAAACCCCTGTGGCACCGTCGGGAAGTCAGAGCTTCACCGACGGTTCTGGTGCATCGTTGTCGGTTGAGGTGCTCAATGAAAGATTGCGCGACCAGCAGTTTTACACTCGATCGCTGATCGAATCAAACATTGATGCGCTCATGACCACCGATACCAAAGGCGTCATCACCGACGTCAATCACCAGATGGTGGCCGTGACCGGGCGCACCCGGGACGAACTCATCGGCGCTCCGTGCCGCAACTTCTTCACCAATCCGACGCGCGCCGACACCGCCATCGCTCGAGTGTTGAAGGAGGACCGGATCACTGATTACGAGCTGACGGTGCGATCCTTTGACGGCACGGAAACCGTCGTCTCGTACAACGCGGCCACTCTGCGGGATCGTGAGCGCAGAGTTCAGGGCGTTTTCGCGGCAGCCAGAGACGTGACCGATCGCAAAAAGTTCGAGCGCGCCCTCCTCGAGAAGAATTTAGCCATGGAGCAGGCGAATGTTGCCCGGGCCGAGTATCTGACTCGCGCGAAGGTCGAGGTGCTGACACCGCTGCAGGCGATCGTTTCTTCGGCCAAGGCGCTGAGCAGCGGGGTTGACGGTTTGTTGAACGAGGTGCAGCAACGCAGAGTCGACGGTATCTGCGCTGACACCGCCCACCTGCTGTCCTTGCTCAAAGAACTCATCAGCATGTCCACGGTTGAAACCGGCAACGTCGACTTCTACTATGAACTTGTCGCCGTGCACGGCCTGCTGGTCGCCAGCGCCGCGTTGGTCGATCAGAGCGGAGACCCCGCAGTTTCGGTCGCTGTCAACGGTACTGAGCAGGTGGGTGACTTTCCGCTCGACACCCACACCACCGGACAGATTCTGGCGGTCCTGCTGGGCAATGCCGTTATTGCCAGCAAGGGCCAGGACGTATCCGTGCAGGCGCGGATCGTGCCGCGCAGTTCCGTCGGCTTCCTCGACGGACATCGCCCACACTGGTCGTCACCTTTGCCAGAGTCCGGTTTTGCGGAGTTTCTGGAAATTCGAGTGACGGACTCCGGGGTCGGAATCTCCGAGGCGGATCTGCCTGCCTTGTTCCTTCCCCTGCGACACGGGGAATTCGACGCCGCGTGGAAGTCAAGCGGCAACGGCGTAGGCCTGGCCATGGTGAAGTTGCTGGCCGAGCTGCAAGAGGGCACGGTCGGTGTGGAGGGATCTCTGAGCGAAGGCGCAACCTTCGGCGTCTGGTTGCCGCGCCATGACCTGTCCGCAGCGACGGCCCAACCGTCGCCGACCGCGGAAAGCAATACTGAGCGAGCAGAGATCCGCCCGGGGAACTCCGATGCATCATTCGAACCAGAACGGGCAGAGTCCGACGCCGGCCGCGAGCCCGAGAACGACAATGGCGACGCGCTGCTTCAACACGCCACGCAGGATCTGATCGCGGCGGCCAATGCTGACTCGAATGTCGACCGTCAGGGTCTCTCGCAGACAGTCGCGGGTTTGACCGTCCCGAGCGGAAGCCCGACGGCGTTGGTGGTTGAGGACGACGCCAAATCCGCCAAGCTCGTTCGGTTGCTCCTGGAAGCAGAAGGCTTCCAGGTGATTGCAGCGGCAAGCGGCGAGGAGGCGCTCGATCTCGCACAGGGAGTGCCGCTAAGCCTGATCACCCTCGACGTGCAGCTGCCGGGAATGGACGGCTGGAAGTTTCTACTGAAGCTCCACGATTCTCCGGAACTGGCCTCCATCCCCGTCGTGGTCATTGCCGGATTGGCCGACATGAGTATGGCATTAAGTCGCGGTGCCGCGGCTGTGCTCGAAAAGCCGCTTCAGCGGGTCGAATTGCAGAACTCGCTCACCCTGCTTGGGTTACGCCCTGACCGGGCACATACACGGTGCATCCTCATTGTCGATGAAGACCGCCAAACCGTCGACCAGGTCACTTCGTATTTGGAAGAGCCGGCTTACCGCGTCGAATCCTCGTCGTCGGGCGAGGCCGCCATCTCTGATGCGCTCAAGTTGACGCCCGACCTGATTCTGATCAATCTCATGATGGAGCACCTCGGCGGGTTCAAGATTGTGCGGGCGCTGCAGGACCATGCCAGTACTCAGTACATTCCGGTGCTGGTCCTGTCGGCGGGAAAGATCACCGACGATGAACAGGACACGATCGACAGCGACCCGGCCCAGCCCGTCGTGACAATGAACAAACCCGACTTCAATCGGGACGCGCTCCTGGCAGAGATCAAACGGGCTCTCGACTGAGCGGATGCTCCCTGAGCCGTCCGCGGGCGAACCAGATAGTCTGACGGGATGTATCTGATTGGGCTGACCGGCGGAATCGCCTCGGGCAAGAGCACCGTAGCACAGCGGCTCAGTGAGCTGGGCGCCGTCGGGATCGACGCCGACCGTCTCGCCCGCGAAGTTGTTGAACGCGGCACCCCGGCACTGGCGGCGATTGCTGAAGAGTTCGGCTCCGACCTGTTGCTGCCCGACGGCAGCCTGAACCGGCGGGCGCTTGGCGCCATCATCTTTACCGACCCGGTGCGGCGAGAACGGCTGAATGCCATCACGCATCCGGCGGTGCGACAGCTCACCCGCGATCGGGTGGCCGAAGCCGCTCTGGCTGACCCGCACGCCATCGTCGTCTACGACGTTCCGCTGCTGGCCGAAGCCAAGGCCGGCGGCCTGGTCACGTTTGACGTGATCGTCGTCGTGCACGCGGATGCTGCCACCAGAATCCAGCGCATGGTGGACCTGCGCGGCCTGACCCGCGAGGACGCGACCCATCGCATCTCGGCGCAGGCCAGTGACGCAGAACGTCTGGCCCTGGCCGACGTCGTGATCGACAACACGGGTGGCCTCGACGCGACACTGATTCAGGTTGACGCGCTCTGGGAGGGCGTGCTCACTGCCGAGGCCGACAAGAGTGCGGCGAGCGCCGGCATCCGCTCGCAGGGGTCGAGCGCGCAAAGCTGAGTGTCAGACCCCCTTTGTAGAATGGAAGCATGGAACCCACGCGCTCTGTGAATCCGTTTGAAGTGGTCAGTGAGTACACGCCGAGCGGCGACCAGCCGGCGGCGATCGCCGACCTGGCTGCCCGAATCAATGCCGGCGAAACCGACATCGTGCTGCTTGGTGCTACCGGTACCGGTAAGTCCGCCACGACGGCCTGGCTGATCGAGCAGGTGCAACGCCCGACGCTCGTTCTGGCCCACAACAAGACCCTCGCGGCGCAGCTGGTCAATGAGTTCCGCGACCTCATGCCCAACAACGCGGTCGAGTACTTCGTCTCGTATTACGACTACTATCAGCCCGAGGCCTACGTTCCGCAGACCGACACTTTTATCGAGAAGGACTCTTCGATCAACGAGGAAGTCGAACGATTGCGGCATTCCACCACCAACTCGTTGCTGAGCCGCCGGGACGTGATCGTGGTGTCGACGGTGTCGTGCATCTACGGTCTCGGTACGCCGCAGGGCTATCTCGATGCCATGATCGCCCTGCAGGTCGGTCAGAAGGTCAGCCGCGACTGGTTGGTGCGCAAATTTGTGGCCATGCAGTACAAGCGCAACGATGTCGATTTCTCGCGGGGCAATTTCCGGGTGCGCGGCGACACGATCGAGATCATCCCGATGTACGAAGAGCTCGCCATTCGCATCGAGATGTTCGGCGACGAGATCGAAGGCCTGTACAGCCTGCATCCGCTCACCGGCGATATCGTCAAGAAGCTCGACTCGGTCTCGGTGTTTCCTGGCTCGCACTACGTTGCGAGCGATGACGTCATGCGTCGGGCGATCGGGACCATCGAGATCGAACTGGCCGAACGCCTTGAAGTGCTCGAACGTGAAGGCAAGCTGCTCGAAGCCCAGCGACTGCGTATGCGCACCACCTTCGACCTCGAGATGATGGAGCAGATCGGATTCTGCTCCGGCATTGAGAACTACTCCCGCCACATCGATGCGCGCGAACCGGGGGAGGCCCCGCACTGCCTGCTGGACTATTTTCCCGACGACTTTCTCATGGTCATCGACGAGTCGCACGTGACCGTGCCGCAGATCGGTGCCATGTATGAGGGCGACTCCTCGCGCAAACGCACCCTGGTCGACCACGGCTTTCGACTGCCGAGCGCGCTCGATAACCGTCCGCTCAAGTTCAATGAGTTCAAGAATCGGGTCGGCCAGACGGTGTACCTGTCGGCGACGCCCGGCAAGTACGAGATGGGCATTGCGGACGGTATTGTCGAGCAGATCATCCGCCCGACCGGCCTGATCGACCCGCAGATCATCGTGAAGCCGAGCAAGGGCCAGATCGACGACCTGCTCGAAGAGATCAAGAAGCGCACCGAACGCAACGAGCGCGTGCTGGTCACAACGCTCACCAAGAAGATGGCCGAGAACCTTACCGACTTTCTCACTGAGGCCGGCGTGCGGGTACGTTACCTGCACTCCGATGTCGACACCCTGCGCCGGGTCGAGTTGCTCACCGAACTGCGCGCCGGCATTTACGACGTACTCGTCGGCATCAACCTGCTGCGTGAGGGCCTCGACCTGCCCGAAGTGTCGCTCGTCGCCATTCTCGATGCCGACAAGGAGGGTTTCCTGCGCTCGGCGACGTCCCTTATTCAGACGATCGGGCGTGCCGCCCGTAACGTGTCCGGCGAGGTGCACATGTACGCCGACCGGCTCACCGCCTCGATGGAGAAGGCGATCGACGAGACCGACCGTCGGCGAGAGAAGCAGGTTGCGTACAACACCCTGCACGGCATCGACCCGACCCCGCTGCGCAAACGCATTGGCGACATCACTGAAGCGCTCGCTCGCGAGGAGGCCGACACCGCCGAGCTCCTGGCCGGCCGCGATGCCCGGCGCAAGACGTCGACGCCCAACCGTCGGGTCGGCCTAGCCGCCAACGGTGCCAACGATCTGGAGTCGATCATCGCCGACCTTAACGGACAGATGCTCGAGGCCGCCGGAGAGCTCAAGTTCGAGCTCGCCGCCCGTCTGCGCGATGAGCTCTCTGAACTCAAGCGCGAACTCCGCCAGATGGAGAAGGCCGGCCACCTGCAGTAGCCGCCGGTCGCACACCCCTCGTGGCACGTGTTTGGGAAGCTGGCACTGGTTCAAACACGTGCCAACTTCTCAAACGAGTGCCACGAGAGCGTATGCCGCCGGCCGGGTCAGTCGAACGCGGCCCGGTTGCTGAAGCGGGTGCGGTTACTGCCGGCCGTGAGTGCACCGCCGACCGCCACGAGCGCCGGGAGCGCCACCACGATCAGGGCAATTTGCAGCCACGGGGGAGTGAACGGCAGCAGCGAGAGCCCCGCCGTGTCCCGGGTCAGCGACAGCGCGAGTGAGGGCACCAAACCGAGCAGCACCCCAATGACGCTGCCGAGGCCCACGATCACCACCGCCTGCCAGAACCCGAAGGCCCGGCGCACCCGCGGTGATGCCCCAAGCGAGGTGAGCACGGCATTGTCTCGGTGCCCATCGGCGCGGGCGAGTCCGATGGTGATCGACGCCGTGACCAGGGCGATGATTGCCGTCAAGGCGAGCAGGGCCCAGGTCCAGGTCGCGCCATACGCCTCCGGGCCCGTCTCCGTTTGCAGGTTGAACCCCGGCGAAATGGCGGCGAGCGCACCTTGGGCATGATCATATTCTGCCTGGGTCGGGCTCGCGCCGATGCTGCTGACGACCATTGACGGCCGGTAGTTCAGGTTTGACGCGTCAGCCGTGGACGTCAGCATGAAAACGGCGTAGGGCAGCGGATGCTCGGGCTCCTGCACGCTCCCGGCCAGTGACACGCTGCGACCTGGCTCCAGAACAGAGTTGAGCTCCGTGACCCAGTCGATACGGATTTCTCCGTCAACGACGTACTGCTCATAGGTAGCGACACCTCCACCAGCGGTGAGCGTTGCTCGGGACTCCGCCGACACGGGTTCGCCGAGAATCGCGGCGAAGTCCGCCAGATCGCCCACCCAGATGTGGTCGTTCATACTCGAGTTCATCATCGTGTCGAGAAAGTACGGAGTAGGGCAGCGGATGTCGGTAGGCGTGTCCTCATGGCTGGCATCCATTCGAGTTGCATCACTCGGGCACACCGTGTCGGCGTCGATCCGTGGGTAGGCGAAGGTGGGCGCATCCGAGGTTGTCCCGTCGGCAGCCGCGTCGCCGAAGCCCATCGGCGGGTCCTCTGCACTTCTTAGCAGTCTGGCCTGAGCGCTCGGAAAACTGCTCTCAACGGCGGCAACGACGTCGGGCCCCGTGGTTTGCAACACTCGGTCGTAGGGCGGCTCATTCTGGGTAGTCATGAGACTCACCGATGCTGTGTCCAGCGGGGCGCTGTAGGTGTAGCCACTGGTCGAATTCACCTGCATCGTTGAAATGAGACTCATCGCAAAGGTCGCCACGAAGACGCAGCTCATGATGGCCGCGAGTGCCGGTACGCTCCGCCCGGGGTTTCGCGCCACATCGCGGGTCGCAAGCCGTGCGCCTGGTCCGAACCGGGAAGCCACGCGGGCAGCCCACCGCAGAATCAGGGGAGCGATGAAGACCGCCCCGATCTGCATGATCACAGGGCCGGCGACAATGAGCGCGATCCCGAAGTTGGCCAGTGTTATCTGGTAAACGGGTGCGTAGGCGGCGAGCTCGACCACTCCGCCGGTGAGGGCGATGACCGCACCGAGGGCCAGTAGAACAAGTCCAGCAACCGGGCGGCGGCGCGTGACCCGCGGCGGGCGCTGGGCACCACGCAGGGCGGCCAAAACGTCGATCCGGCCGGCGGCCCGGGCCGGAACCGCGGCAGCGCACCAGCCGGCGAGCACAGCGAAGACCGCGATGACGAGCAGCGACACCAGATCGAGGTGAAACCCCGGATACCGGGCCGCGCTGCCATTCGCCGAAATCTGCATGAAGATCCAGGCGCCGGCGAGGCCGAGTACGGTTCCCAGTGCCGCTCCGAGGGCGCCGAGGATGACGCCGCCGAAGGACATGACGCGAAACAGCATCCGCTTGTCGCCGCCGACGCTCGCGAGGGTCGCGAGAGTGCGCTGCTGGGTGCGGGCGCCGACGGTAAAGGCGGCGCCCGCGAGCAGGGCCACCTCGAACAGGGCGAATCCGCCGAGCAGGGCGATGAACAAGTTCATGGAGGTGTTCGAGGTATCGCCATAGCTATAGATGTAGCTGCCGACCGGCGGCGGGTCGAGCAGAACGGTGCGCGACAGCACGGTGGCGCCGCGCGGGTTGAGCTCGCCGATCTGGCTCCAGGTGAGCGGGGTGTCGGGCAAGTACCACTCAGTTAGCAGGTCGTCATCGTCGGGCATTACGCCGTCGAAGACTGCGGGCATGCCGTAGAACGACACCGCAGCGTCGTCGAGACTCGCGGTGTGAATCGTGCCAACAATGGTGAATGATTCGGCGATAGGTGCCGTGATCACGGCCTTCGACCCGATCTTTGCTCCGAGCCGTTCGAGGGCGGCAGCGGTCACCATGATCTCGTCGTCAGCGGTCGGTCGTGTTCCCGCCGTCACCTCCCATTTTCCGACGAAGGACAAGTCCCACGGCTGTCCCTGCACGGCCGGAAACGACCCGAGCCCGTCTTTCGTCTCCACCACGACGGCGGTCGACCGGATGGAGAGCAAACGGGTGTCGGCGGTAAACAGCGAAGCGGCCGTGACGGGCTGCGGCTCGATGGACTGCGCGGCATCGGCACGCGCCGCCTCGTCGCGGTAGCCCCAGTGCCCGTCGTTCAGCGGGTCTTGGGTGAATTTCGCGTCCGGCGCTGCGACGATGCTGACCCGCGCCTCGGTCGACCCGAGCTCGAGCTTGACACGTTCGGCGGGGGTCGCGACATTGCTCGCGGTTACCGTGGTGATTCCGACCATCCCGAGCACCGGAATCGCCACGAGCAGAGCGATCAACGCGCTGCGACCGCGTGATTGCCCGGCCATGCGGCGAGCAATCCGAAACGCAATGAGCGTTCCGCCCGAGCGTTTGCCCGCAAGCGACCCCCCGTCACCACTCATGCCTGTAGTCCGGTCAACAGGCTCGATACAGCGGATGCCCGCGACTCGTCCACGATGCGCCCGTCGCGTAGAAAGACGATCCGGTCCGCCCACGCCGCGTGGCGGGCATCGTGGGTGACCAGAATGCCGCCGGCACCGGCGTCGACTCGGGAGCGCAGCATCCGCAAGACGAGTTCACCGGTCGTGCTGTCGAGGGCGCCGGTGGGCTCATCGGCGAGAATCAACGACCGACCGCCGACGACCGCGCGGGCAATGGCGACGCGCTGCTGCTGGCCGCCGGACAGGTCAGAGGGAAAATGCCCGGCCCGGTCACCGAGCTCGACGATAGTGAGGGCGTCGAGGGCCGGGCGGTGCGCCTTCTTCGTTGTCCAGCCGTCGAGTTCGAGCGGCAGGCTCACGTTTTCGAGCGCGGTCAGCGAGGGAATCAGGTTGAAGTCCTGAAAGACGAAGCCGAGGCTGCGGCGACGCAGCGTCGCGAGCTCGCGGGCCGAGAGCTGGCTGAGCCAGTGCCCTTCCACGACGACCTCGCCCGACGTCGGTGGGGTGAGTCCGCCGGCCACGGTGAGCAGCGTCGACTTTCCCGAACCGGATGCCCCCATCACCGCCACAAGCTCGCCACGGCTCACCGACAGGTCGACGCCAGCCAGGGCCGTGATCGCGGTCTCGCCGCGGCCGTACTGCATCGAGACACCGTCGAGCTGCAGCAGAATGTCGCTGTCAGCGGCGTGGCCGGTCATGCGTTGGCCTGCACCGTCTTGGCCGGTCGTCCGCGCTTGGGAACGTCTGTGTTGAGCGGCAGGGGATCGGCGAGACCGGCGGCTCGCGCCCGGGTGAGCCGGCTTTCGGAGTGATCGAGCCAGCGCGCCTCGGCCTCGGCCGCGAAGATGAGAGAATCGATCACGAGCAGCCAGGCCAGCTGCTCCGACGATTCCGGGTCTGCGGTCGCGTTCTTGGTGCGCGTCAGTTCCTGCAGGGTGCGCATTGTCGCGGTGCGCTGCACCTGAATCACCTGGGCAATATCCACGCCGGGCAGCGTGACCGCAATCGCAAGCTTGATCGCGAGCTCGTCGCGGGTCGCTATGGTGCGCACCACGGGGGAGCCGAGCCACTCGGCGACCTCCGCGCGGCCGGCATCCGTTATCTCAACGTAGTTCTGACCATCGGCGTCAATGTCGGCCTTCTGCACCAGGCCGTCCCGCTCGAGCCGGTCCAGGGTGTTGTAGATCTGGCCGACGTTCAGCGGCCAGGTCGACCCGGTCCGACGGTCGAACTCGGCCCGCAACTGGTAGCCGTAGCACGGCCCCTGGTTCAGGATGGCGAGAAGACTCTGGCGAACGGACATAAGACCTCCGATAATTCGACGTTGCTAATAATTACCGAGTATATACATACCCGGCAAGCCGAGGTAAGAAATCGTTGCAGGTGTCGCCGAAGTCACGACTCTGTGCAACGGCCTCGCGGCGGCACAACACATGCCATGAGCGCAATCCGCAAGTGAGAGGCGTCGCCGGTACAAGACTGTCAGCGGCGTTGCATAGACTCGATGGGTGTCGATTACCAAGGTAGAAACAGGTCCGAAACTCAGTGTGCGCGGAGCCCGCGTGCACAATCTCCACAACGTGGATCTGGAGATTCCACGCGACTCGCTCGTGGTCTTCACCGGACTGTCGGGGTCGGGAAAGTCGTCGCTCGCCTTCGACACCATCTTCGCCGAGGGCCAGCGCCGCTACGTCGAGTCACTCTCGGCCTACGCCCGGCAGTTCCTCGGCCAGGTCGACCGGCCCGACGTCGACTTCATCGAGGGCCTGAGCCCGGCCGTGTCGATCGACCAGAAATCCACCAACCGTAACCCGCGGTCCACGGTCGGTACCATCACCGAAATCTATGACTACATGCGCCTGCTCTGGGCCCGCATTGGCGTGCCGCACTGCGCCATCTGCGGCGAGATCATCCAGTCTCAGACCGTGCAGCAGATCGCCGACCAGCTCATGGAACTGAAGGCTGGCATTCGCTACCAGGTGGTCAGCCCGGTCGTCTCGCAGAAGAAGGGCGAGTTCGTCGACCTGTTCCAGGAACTGGCTGGCGGCGGCTACTCCCGCGCGATTGTCGATGGCACCCAGATTCAGCTGAGCGAACCGCCGATTCTCAAGAAGCAGCAGAAGCACGATATCGCGGTCATCGTCGACCGGCTCGTCGCCGGCCCTGAGCTGCTTTCCCGCCTCACCGACTCGCTTGAAACAGCCCTCAAACTCACCGACGGGCTCGTGCAGATCAATTTTCTCGACGAAGAGGGCGACAAGGCCTGGCAGAACTACTCCGAGAAGCTGTCCTGCCCGAATAACCACCCGGTTCAGCTCACCGAAATTGAACCGCGCACCTTCTCCTTCAACGCGCCGTTCGGCGCCTGCCCGGAGTGTTCAGGGCTCGGAACCCGCATGTCCGTCGATGAAGACCTGTTGCTCGGCGACCCCGATCTGAGCATCGCCGAGGGTGTCGTGCTGCCCTGGACCACCCAGGGCAAGGGCCTGTTCCAGTACTACGAGAAACTACTCGACGGCCTCGCCCGCGACCTCGACTTCTCGCTTGACACGCCCTGGGGTGAGCTCACCACCGAGGTACAGAACGCCGTCATGCGCGGTGACAACTTCGAGGTGCGGGTCAAGTGGAAAAACCGCTACGGCCGGGAGATGAGCTACACCTCCGGGTTCGAGGGTGTTGTGCCCTACATTGAACGCCAGTACCTGCAGGCCGACAGCGACACCCAGCGTCAGCGCTGGTCCGAATACCTGCGTGAGGTCGACTGCCACGTCTGCAACGGCACCAGGCTCAAGCCCGAGGTGCTCGCCGTGCTCGTTCACGAAGCGAGTATCGCGGATGTCTGTGCGCTCAGTTTGACCGACGCTCGCGCGTTCATGGACAAGCTCACCCTCACCGACCGGGAGGCCGCCATCGCCGCCCAGGTGCTGCGCGAGATTCGGGCACGCCTCGACTTTCTGATTCGGGTGGGCCTGAACTACCTCAACCTGTCCCGGGCCGCGGCGACCCTCTCGGGCGGTGAGGCGCAGCGCATCCGCTTGGCGACGCAGATCGGCTCAGGGCTCACCGGCGTGCTCTACGTGCTCGATGAACCCAGCATCGGCCTGCACCAGCGCGACAACCGGCGCCTGATCGAGACCCTCGTGACCCTGCGCGACCTCGGCAACACGCTCATCGTGGTCGAGCACGACGAAGACACCATTAAAACCGCCGACTGGATCGTTGACATCGGCCCTGGCGCCGGCGTTAATGGCGGGCACGTCGTGCACTCCGGCTCCTACGAAGGCCTGCTGGCCAACACCAAGTCCCTTACCGGCGACTACCTGGCCGGGCGCAAGTCCATCGCCATCCCGACCACCCGACGCCCGATCGACCCGGAACGCCTGATCGGCGTTACCGGCGCCGAGGCCAACAATCTGCAGAAAGTGTCGGTGACCTTCCCGCTCGGCACCTTCACTGCCGTTACCGGGGTCAGCGGCTCGGGCAAATCTTCGCTCGTCAATGACATCCTCTACCGGGTGCTCGCCAACCGGCTCAACGGCGCCCGCAAGCTGCCGGGCAAGCACACCAGGGTCACCGGCCTCGAGCAGCTCGACAAGGTCATCCACGTCGACCAGGCGCCCATCGGCCGCACGCCACGCTCCAACCCGGCCACCTACACCGGTGTGTTCGACAAGATCCGCACCCTGTTCTCGGAAACCATCGAATCGAAGACCCGCGGTTACCTCCCCGGCCGGTTCAGCTTCAACGTCAAGGGCGGGCGCTGCGAAGCCTGCTCGGGGGACGGCACCATCAAGATCGAGATGAACTTTCTGCCCGACGTTTACGTCGCGTGCGAGGTGTGCGGGGGAGACCGTTACAACCGCGACACCCTCACCGTGCACTACAAGGGCAAGAACATCGCGGAGGTACTCGATATGCCGATCAGCGAGGCGGCCGACTTCTTCGAACCGATCTCGTCGATCCATCGCTTCCTCAAGACCCTGGTCGAGGTCGGACTCGGCTACGTACGCCTCGGTCAGAGCGCCACCACCCTGTCCGGCGGCGAAGCCCAGCGGGTGAAGCTCGCGACCGAGCTGCAGCGGCGTTCCAACGGCCGCAGCGTCTACGTGCTCGATGAGCCCACCACCGGGCTGCACTTCGAAGACGTGCGCAAACTGCTGCTCGTGCTCAACAGCCTCGTCGACAAGGGCAACACCGTCATCGTCATCGAACACAACCTCGACGTCATCAAGTCTGCCGACTGGGTCATTGACCTCGGCCCGGAGGGCGGTTCCGGCGGCGGTAAGGTACTCGCCACCGGTACGCCGGAGCACCTCGCCACGGTCAAGAAGAGCTTCACCGGTTCCTTCCTGAAGGAGGTCCTGGCTGCCGGCTAGGCGGCCTCACGGCCATGTCTGATGCCCTGAGCTATCGCCCGAAAACGGGCGAGATTCCCACGACCCCCGGGGTCTACCGTTTTCGCGACGCGACCGGGCGTATCCTTTATGTCGGTAAGGCCAAGAACCTGCGGGCTCGGCTGAGCAACTATTTCGCCCCGCTCCACAGCCTGCACGAACGCACCCGCCGTATGGTCACCACGGCCACCGGCGTCGAGTGGACTGTCGTCGGCACCGAGGTCGAGGCCCTGCAGCTCGAATGGATGTGGATCAACGAGTTCGATCCGCCGTTTAACGTGCAGTTCAAGGACGACAAGTCCTACCCGTACCTCGCGGTCACCCTCGCCGACGAGGCGCCGCGGGCCTTGGTCACCCGCACCGAGGGCATCAAGGGTGCCCGCTATTTCGGGCCGTACCCCAAGGTCTGGGCCGTTCACGAGACCATCGAGCTCATGCTCAAGGCCTTCCCCATCCGTACCTGCAACAACGCCAATTACAAGCGGGCCATGCAGAGCGGCAAGCCGTGCTTCGCCGGCCAGATCGGGCGGTGCTTCGGCCCCTGCTCCGGACTGGTATCGATCGAGGACCACCGCACGATCGTCAACGAGTTCGTCAGCTTCATGGGCAGCCACGACAAGAAGCTCATCAACGAACTCACCCAGCAGATGAAGGACGCCGCCTTGGCGCAGCAGTATGAGATCGCTGCGAAACGACGCGACCAGGTGCGAGCGCTCAACGCCGTGCTCGAGAAGAGCGCCGTCGTGCTGCGCGACAACGTCGACATCGACCTGTTCGCGGTCGAGCAGGACGAACTCGCGGCCGCCGTGCAGCTGTTCATCGTGCGCGGCGGGCGCATCCGTGGTGTGCGTGGCTGGATGGTCGACAAAGAACTCGACGTCACCAGGAGCGAACTCATCGATTCCATGATGCAGACCGCTTACAACCACGACGCCCTGCCGCCGCGCGAAATCGTACTCCCCGAACTGCCCGACGATGCCGAAGCCCTCGAAACCTGGCTGGCCGACCTCGCCGGTCGCAAGGTACGCCTCGTGGCAGCGCAGCGCGGGGAAAAGGCTGCCCTGCTGGTCACAGCCGGCAACAACGCCAAGCAGGCGCTCATGCTCTACAAAACCCGTCGCAGCTCGGACTTCGTGGCACGCTCCAAAGCGCTCGAAGACATCCAGGACGCTCTCGAAATGCCAGCCGCCCCGCTGCGAATGGAATGCTACGACGTATCGCACCTCAGCGGCACCAACATCGTCGCGTCCATGGTCGTCTTCGAAGACGGGCTTCCGCGCAAGGACGAATACCGCCGCTTCAACATTCCCGAATCAACCGACGACACCGACTCGATCTACCAGATCCTCACCAGAAGACTGGCCTACCTGAAGCCCGAAACGTTGGCGGCGGATGCCGTGGTCGTTGACGCCGCTACGACCGACATTATTCAGGTCGAACAGAAGCGTGCCAAATTCAAATACCAGCCAAACCTGCTCATCGTCGACGGAGGCCAGCCGCAGGTTGCCGCCGCCAAACGGGCCCTCGCCGAATCGGGCGTCACCGGAATTCAACTGTGCGGAATCGCCAAACGGCTTGAAGAAATCTGGCTCCCCGATTCCGACTACCCGGTAATCCTGCCGCGCAACAGCGACGCGCTGTTTCTGATCCAGCGCATTCGTGATGAAGCCCACCGGTTCGCAATCACCCACCAGCGCATTCGGCGCAAGAAAGACATCAGCTCGATTCTCGGCGAAATCGCGGGGCTCGGGCCGGCCCGGGTGAAAGTTCTGTTGCAACATTTCGGCTCGGTGGCGCGCCTCAAGGTCGCTTCGGCGGCCGAAATAGCGGATGTCCGCGGCATCGGCCCCGTGCTGGCCGAGTCCATCCACGCGCACCTGCGCTCCTAAACACTTGAACGCCTGAACGCAACCGAAACCGTCCGGCGCTCGGTAGGCTTGACTATCCACCAATTTCTCATTAAGGCGATTTCCACGAATGACTACGGACCCCGACAAGCAGGAAGTGCTGATCGTCACGGGAATGTCCGGGGCGGGACGCTCCACCGTAGCCAACGCGTTGGAAGACCTGGACTGGTACGTCGTCGACAATCTTCCGCCGCAAATGCTGCGGCCCCTGGTTGATCTGGTCGAACGGGCTGGTACGAATCTGCCCAAAATCGCCGCAGTCGTCGACATTCGCGGCCGCGATTTGTTCGGCGATTTCCTCGAAACCGTGCAACAACTCCGCAGCAACACCCAGGTCCAGGTCATCTTTCTGGAAGCCAGGGACGACGCGCTGGTGCGCCGGTTTGAATCCGTGCGCCGCCCGCATCCGCTGCAGGGCGATGGCACCCTGCTCGACGGCATTGCGGCCGAGCGCTCCCGGCTGCTCGCCGTTCGGGAGTCGAGTGACCTCGTCATTGACACCTCCGATCTCAACGTGCACCAGCTCGCGACGACGATCACCGAACGGTTTGCGGCCGAGGGGCGAGCGGGTGTGCAGCTGACCATTTTGAGCTTCGGCTTCAAGTACGGGCTGCCGACCGACGTCGATCTGGTGGCGGATGCCCGATTCCTGCCGAACCCCTTCTGGATCCCCGAGTTGCGCGCGCACACCGGCATTGACCCGGAGGTGAGAGACTTTGTACTTGCCCAAATTGGTGCCCTCGATTTCATCGACCACTACGCCGCCGCCATGGCGCCGGTGCTGGCGGGATACCAGCGGGAAAATAAACGTCACGCCACTATCGGCATCGGCTGCACCGGGGGCAAGCACCGCTCCGTTGCGATGGCTAGAGAACTGGCTTCTCGACTCGAACAACTTCCCGGAGTCGCGGTCAATATCAAGCACCGCGACCTCGGACGCGAATAAGCGAGCCCGGGCGCAGCATCCGGCTCCCCGGGCTTTTATCACTCAGACGTAACGCAACTGATCAACAGAATGGAAAAGCGATTGGCACTCACCGCCGACGTTAAAGAAGAACTTTCGCGCGTGGAGGTCTCCAAGACCACCGTGCGCGCGGCCGAATTGGCCACGATTCTCCGATTCTCCGGCGGATTGCACATGATCAGCAGCCGCATCGCGATCGAGTCCGAACTCGATACCGCCATTCTGGCTCGCCGGGTTCGCAAAGATCTCGCCGAGTTGTACGGGGTGCGCAGCGCCCTGCAGGTCATTGCCGCCACCGGCATCCGTCAGTCCAGCCACTACCTCGTGCAGGTGATCGAGGGCGGGGAGACGCTCGCACGCCAGACCGGCCTGCTGGATGCCCGTCGCCGACCGATTCGTGGTCTGCCGAACCGGCTGACCACGGGCTCGCGAGAAGAGATCGCAGCCGTCTGGCGCGGTGCCTTTCTCGCCCACGGCACCTTGACCGATCCGGGGCGCTCTGCGGCCCTCGAGGTGATCTGCCCTGGCAACGAGGCGGCCATGGCACTGGTTGGAGCGGCCGGCCGGCTGGGCGTCGCGGCCAAGGCACGCGAAGTGCGCGGAGTGCACCGCGTCGTGATCCGCGACGGTGACGCCATTGGCGCCATGCTCGTGCACATGGGCGCGACCAACACGGTACTCAACTGGGAAACCCTGCGTCAGCGTCGCGAAGTGCGCGCCACCGCCAACCGCCTGGTCAACTTCGACGACGCCAACCTGCGTCGTTCCGCCGAGGCGGCCGTCGCCGCCTGCGCTCGGGTGCAGCGTGCCATGGACATTCTCGGCGAAGATATTCCCAAGCACCTGCGCTACGCCGGAGACCTGCGCCTCAACTTTCGCGACTCCAGCCTCGACGAGCTCGGCCATCACGCCGACCCGCCCATGACCAAAGATGCCGTCGCCGGTCGAATTCGTCGCCTGCTGGCCATGGCCGACAAGAAAGCGGTCGAGCTCGGCGTCGAAGGAACCGACGTTGACTACCCGGTTCACCCCGATGACGTTTCACCCCGGTAAATCGCGCGATCGCGACGCGCGAAGTCACGAATTCTGTGCCGCGCAGGCCTCGCGGGTAGACTAAATAGTCACTTACAACGCTGCCGCACCCGGTGCGGTGGCACAACTCACAAGGAGATAAGTAATGGCCGAATACACCCTGCCCACCCTTGACTATGACTATGCCGCTCTCGAGCCCAGCATCAGCGGCACCATCATGGAACTTCACCACGGCAAGCACCACCAGGCGTATGTCACCGGCGCAAACACCGCGCTGACCCAGCTCGCCGAGGCCCGCGACAGCGGCAGCCTCGCCAACGTGAACAAGCTGGAGAAGGACCTCGCCTTCAACCTCGGCGGCCACGTCAACCACTCCATCTTCTGGACCAACCTCTCCCCGAACGGCGGAGACAAGCCGGTTGGCGAGCTCGCCGCAGCGATCGATGACAACTTCGGTTCCTTCGACAAGTTCCAGGCGCACTTCACCGCTGCCGCCCTGGGCGTGCAGGGTTCCGGCTGGGCAGTTCTGGCCTGGGACTCCATCGGCCAGCGCCTCATCATCCAGCAGTTCTTCGACCAGCAGTCCAACTTCGCTGCTGGTACCGTTCCGGTACTCATGCTCGATGTCTGGGAGCACGCCTACTACCTCGACTACCGCAATGTGCGGGCGGACTACGTCAAGGCATTCTGGAACATCGCCAACTGGGCGAACGTTCAGGAGCGTTTCACCGTGGCACGCGAGAAGACCAACGGCCTGCTGCTACTCTCATAGCCTGCCGGTGCCCCACCCCCGCATTTCGGTGCGCGGGCGGGGCACTGCTGTTTTCCTCCAGTACTATTTTTCATCGCGCCACTCGGCGCCCTTTTCTAACAGGAGTTATTTGTGTCCGTAAAGATCGGCATCAACGGATTCGGCCGTATTGGCCGTAATTACTTCCGCGCAGCCCTCGCCAAGGGCAGCGACATCGAAATCGTCGCCGTCAACGACCTCAGCGACCCCGCGTCGCTCGCTCACCTGCTTAAGTACGACTCCGTCGCCGGCCGCTTGAACGCGACTGTCGAGGTCGACGGTGACAACATCGTCGTCAACGGCAAGCCCATCAAGGTTCTCGCCGAGCGCGACCCGGCCAACCTGCCTTGGGCCGCCCTGGGCGTAGAGATCGTCATCGAGTCCACCGGACGCTTCACCAAGGCCGTCGATGCCCAGAAGCACATCGAGGCCGGCGCCAAGAAGGTCATCGTGTCCGCCCCGGCGACCGGTGCCGATGTTGCAACGCTCGTGCTCGGTGTGAATGAAAGCACCTACGACGCCGCGATCCACAACATCATCTCGAACGCGTCCTGCACGACGAACTGCCTCGCGCCGCTCGTCAAGGTCTTCCTCGACAACTTTGGCATCGAGCGTGGCCTCATGACCACGATCCACGCCTATACCGCGGACCAGAACCTGCAGGATGGCCCGCACAGCGACCTCCGCCGTGCCCGTGCCGCTGCGCTGAACATCATCCCGACCTCGACCGGTGCCGCCAAGGCCCTCGGCCTGGTCATCCCGGAGAGTATCGGCAAGCTTGACGGTTACGCGCTGCGCGTTCCGGTTCCGACCGGCTCGATCACCGACCTCACGCTCACCGCATCACGCCCGGTCACGGTCGAAGAAGTGAACGCTGCCTACAAGGCTGCAGCTGAGGGCTCCCTCAAGGGCATCCTCAGCTACACCGAGGACCCGATCGTGTCGAGCGACATCGTCGGCGACCCACACTCCTCGATCTTCGACGCCGGCCTCACCAAGGTGATCGGCGACCAGGTCAAGGTCGCTTCCTGGTACGACAACGAGTGGGGTTACTCCAACCGCCTCGTTGACCTCACCGAGTTCGTCGCCGAGCGACTCTAACGGCCGCGCGGTGACGTTACGCACGATTGACTCGCTAGGTTCGCTTACCGGCAAGCGGGTTATTGTCCGCTTCGACCTGAATGTCCCGCTAAAAAGCGGGCAGATCACCGACGACGGACGAGTGCGGGCGTCACTGCCCACCCTCAACGCCCTCGTCGCTCAGGGCGCCCGCGTGGTGATTGTCTCT
Source organism: Cryobacterium sp. TMT1-2-2 (assembly GCF_004403505.1). NCBI lineage: Bacteria > Bacillati > Actinomycetota > Actinomycetes > Micrococcales > Microbacteriaceae > Cryobacterium > Cryobacterium sp. TMT1-2-2. Next base: position 263,688 of record NZ_SOGS01000002.1, read on the forward strand.
CACCTCGGGCGCCCCGACGGGGCCGTTGATCCTCAGTACAGCCTCGAGCCGGTGGCCTCCCGGCTGAGCGAACTGGTCAACCTCCCGGTTGCCTTCGCCACCGACACCGTTGGCGCCTCGGCCACCGCGGCTGTCGCAGCACTGGAAAACGGCGAAATCGTCGTGCTGGAAAACCTGCGCTTCAACGCCGGTGAAACCAGCAAAGTGGATGCCGACCGCGTCGCGTTCGCCCAGCAGCTCGCGCTGCTCGGTGACGCCCTTGTTTCGGATGGCTTCGGCGTAGTCCACCGCAAGCAGGCCAGCGTCTTCGATCTGGCCTCGCTGCTGCCGAGCGCGGCTGGCCTCCTCATTGCGACCGAGCTCGACGTGCTTGATCGTCTCACGGAGAAGCCGGAAGCGCCGTACACCGTCATCCTCGGCGGTTCCAAGGTCAGCGACAAGCTCGGCGTCATCGGACACCTGCTTCCGCGCGTGAATTCTCTGCTGATCGGCGGCGGCATGCTCTTCACCTTCCTCGCCGCCCAGGGCCATAAGGTTGGCGCAAGCCTGCTGGAAAGCGATCAGATCGAGACGGTGCGCGGATATCTGGCCGAGGCCGATCGCCTCGGCGTCAAGATCGTGCTCCCCACGGACGTCGTCGTGGCCTCGAAGTTCGGTGCAGATGCCGAACACGTGATCACCCCGGCCGACGGCATCGAGAACACCCCGTTCGGTGCTTCCGGTCTCGGCCTGGATATCGGGCCAGACACGGCGGCGGCTTTTGCTGAAATCATTCGTGCGTCCCACACCGTGTTCTGGAACGGCCCGATGGGCGTATTTGAACTCGCACCGTTCGCGGAGGGCACCCGCACGGTAGCCGCCGCTCTCACCGAGGTCACCGGCCTCAGCGTGGTTGGTGGCGGCGACTCGGCTGCTGCCGTGCGTATCCTCGGTTTCAACGACGACCAATTCGGTCATATTTCTACCGGCGGTGGCGCGAGCCTCGAGTTCCTCGAGGGCAAGCGTCTACCAGGACTGGAGGTCCTCGGATGGCAGTGAACATTAACCCTCGGCGTACTCCGCTGATTGCGGGCAACTGGAAGATGAATCTGGACCACCTTCAGGCCATCGCTTTCGTGCAGAAACTCGCCTGGAACCTCAAAGACGCCAACCACGACTTTGCCGCGGTCGAGGTGGCAGTTTTTCCCCCGTTCACCGATCTGCGCAGCGTGCAGACTCTGGTATCGGCCGACAAACTTCCGCTGGCCTTTGGCGCGCAGGACGTGTCGGCCCAGGATTCCGGTGCGTATACCGGCGAGATCTCGGGTGCTTTCCTGGCCCAGCTGGAATGCCAGTACGTCATCATCGGGCATTCCGAACGCCGTACCCTGCACAATGAGACCGATGAGCAGGTCGCCGCAAAGGTGACCGCCGCGCTCAAGCACAACCTTGTGCCGCTGATCTGCGTTGGCGAGAGTGCCGAAGACCTCGCGACGCACGGTCCGAGCGCCGTTCCGGTCGCCCAACTGCGGGCCGCCCTCGCGGGTGTCACCAACGCGGCGGACATCGTCGTCGCGTATGAGCCGGTGTGGGCCATCGGGTCCGGGCAGGCCGCCACGCCGGAGCAGGCCGAACAGGTCGCCGCGGCGCTGCGTGGCGTTCTCACCGAGACTCTCGGCCAGGACGTAGCCGACAAGACCCGCATCCTCTATGGCGGTTCGGTCAAGAGCGGTAACATTGCCGCGTTCATGCGGGAACCCAACGTGGACGGTGCCCTGGTTGGCGGTGCCAGTTTGGATATTCCGGAGTTCTCCAGCATCATTCGGTATCACAAGCACGTCGGCGTCTAAACCGACGCGTTCCTGACATCGCCGGAGCGAGGCGGTTGCCGCTGGCAACCGCCTCGCTCCGGCGTGAAGGTATAATTACGTTGTCTAGGCGCCAGAGTTGCGCCCACCGTGTTTTGAAAGGTTTCGTGTGGAGATTCTCCAGGTCGTCATGCAGGTGCTCGTCGGTATAACGAGCCTCCTGCTCACCATGCTCATTTTGCTGCACAAGGGGCGGGGCGGTGGGTTGTCGGACATGTTCGGTGGCGGCGTAACCTCCAACCTCGGCGCATCGGGAGTTGCCGAGCGCAACCTCAACCGCATTACTGTCATTCTGGGACTGCTGTGGATCTCCTGCATCGTCGTTCTTGGATTGATCACCAAGTTTGATACAGGGGCTTAACTTTTCGCCCTGTGCGGAGTTACCCTGAAGCGAAGTCACCCAGAATTCTGGGCACAGTTATTCACCAGCACATCTCAGCACCAGCAGCAGCAATAAGAGCTCGACTGCAGCACACAACTGCACGGATATACGGAGGAACAAGATGGCATCAGGCGGAAGCGCAATTCGTGGCTCGCGTGTCGGCGCAGGCCCCATGGGCGAGCAGGACCGCGGTTTTCACGCGGATCGCATCAAGGTTTCCTACTGGGACGCACTCGGCAATGAGACCGTACGGTACTTTGCCGCGAGCCTTCCCGACGAGGAAATCCCGGTCACCATCGATTGCCCATCGTCCGGGCTTCCCGCCGGCCGCGATAAAGAGAATCCTCCGTCCGTGGTGAAGCTTGAGCCCTACAAGACGCATCTGGCCTATGTCAAGGAACGTCGAACCGAGGAGGAAGCAGAGTCGCTCCTCGAGGAGGCCCTCAACCAGCTGCGCGTTCGTCGTGGCAAGTTGTCACCCACGAACTGACGTGTAACACAGCAAAGACCGGCCCTCGAGAGATCGAGGGCCGGTCCTTTTTCGTCGGGTCGCCTAGTACGTGGGCGCGATGAGGTTTTCAGGAACCTGGGCGGCAGCGTCACTGTCGACGAAGAACATCGTTCGGTACCGACCCTTGATGCCGGCAGCGGGGACCTCGTCACGGCTCGCGCCCGCCAGCGCCAGCCCGAGCGCTGAGGCTTTGTCTGAGCCGGCCAGAACAAGCCAAACCCGGTCAGAGGAGTTGAGTACCGGTCTCGTGAGCGACAAGCGGTCAGCGGGCGGCTTGGGGGAGTCGTGCACGGTGATGACACTCGCCTCACGCTCCCGAATACCTGATCGGTGGGGGAACAGCGACGCAATGTGGCCATCCGGGCCAACCCCGAGAAACGTCACGTCGAAGCGCGGGTACCGGGCACCCTCCGGTGCGTGGGAGAGTAATTCTGCCGTGTACCGGGCCGCCGCTGCTTCCAGGGCGTCGTTACCGGCACCGACATCGATCGGGTCGTCCGAAGCACCGAACGCGTGGATGTTTTCCTTCGGAACGTCGATATGGTCAAGGAGAGCATCCCGGGCCTGCAATTCGTTACGCTCGGGATCGGTGCGGGGCACCCAACGTTCATCTCCCCACCAAAAATTAACCCGGGACCAGTCAATGGTGTCGCGTGCGGCCGACTCATTGATGGCGGCCAACACGGCAATACCAACGGAACCACCGGTCAGAACAACATTGGCCGCGTCCTGCTCCTGCAGAACATCGACCATGTTCGTCAGGAAACGTGCAGCGACCGACCCGGCCAGCGCCTGCTTGTTCTGGTGCACCAGCACGCGTCGATCATTTGTCACGGTCACACTCCGGTTCCTTGGGACACCACGTCATCGAGTTGCGGCAGTCCGCGCGTGATGACCTCACCATACAGGTCGTCGGGATCCAGCCGCCGCAGTTCGTCGGCCAGACAGTCGCGCAGGCTGCGACGCTTGAGCGTCAGATCCTGCACCGGTTGCCCCGGCTGGCTGAGCGTGGCGATGTCGGGCACTTCACGCTCGAGCGAGATCGTTCCCGATGCGCGGGTGAGATGAACCCCGTGCACACCATTGGCGAGAGGGCCGGTGGTCAGCTCGCAGTCCACGGGCACCTGGAGCTGCATCTGCAGCCAGGCAGCCAACAGCGTGGTCGACGGCGAAGCGGCAGCACCGGCGACCCGAATCCCGACGATCGGTTCATAGGGGGGCTGGTCCAGCACGGCCGCCAGCTGGGCGCGCCAAAGGGTCAGACGGGTCCAGGCGAAGTCGGTGTCGCCGGGGCGGTAGCTTCCGCACAGGTGATGCAGGGCTGCCTGCGGATCCGGCTGCGCCGACGCATCCGTTATTCTGCGGTAGGCGATGCGTCCGAGCGGTGAGTCGCCGGGAACGGCCGGAGCGGTACCCGGCCACCAGGCGACGACGGGAGCATCGGAGAGCAGCAGACCGGTGACCAGGCTCTCCGGGTCGTTGGCGGCATCGCCGTACACACGCAGAACGATGACCTCGCTCGCGCCAGCGTCACCGCCCACTCGAATTTCTGCGTCCACGCGTGCGTCGGGTGTGGCCGCGGTGGAGCCGGGCTCCTGGGTCGACACGACGATGACGCGCATCGGATGCTCGCGGGAGGCATCGTTGGCGGCCTCGATGGCCTCCTCCTCGTGCCCGAGAGTCGAGGCAATGATCAGGGTGAGCACACGGCCGAGGGCGACAGCGCCACCCTCTTCCCGAATACGCACGAGCGCCTTCGAGATCTTCGCGGTCGTGGTGTTGGGCAGATCGACGATCATGGACGCCTCCAGGTGCGGCCATCGCGGGCCAGTAGATCATCAGCGGATGTGGGGCCCCACGTTCCAGGGCGGTATTGCTCCGGCTGCCCCTGCGTGGCCCAGTACTCCTCGATCGGGTCGAGAATCTTCCAGGACAGTTCGACCTCTTCGTGACGGGGGAACAGCGGCGGGTCGCCGAGCAGCACGTCGAGGATGAGCCGCTCATATGCCTCAGGGCTGGCCTCGGTGAATGCGTGGCCGTAACCGAAGTCCATGGTCACATCCCGTACCTGCATAACCACGCCGGGCACTTTCGATCCGAACCGGATCGTAACACCCTCGTCGGGCTGCACCCGAATCACCAGGGCATTGTGGCCTAGTTCGGCCGTCTGGCCGGGGGCAAAGAGGTACTGCGGGGCGCGTTTGAACACCACGGCGATTTCGGTGACGCGACGGCCGAGACGCTTGCCGGCGCGCAGGTAGAACGGCACTCCCGCCCAGCGGCGCGTGTCGATGGTCAGGCGCATCGCGGCGTAGGTCTCGGTGACCGATTCCGGGTTCATACCGTCTTCTTCGAGAAAACCGGCAACCTTTTCACCGCCCTGCCAACCGCCGGCGTACTGGCCGCGCGCGGTTCCCAGACCGAGGTCGGCGGGCAGCCGAACCGAAGCGAGCACCTTTTCCTTCTCGGCGCGCAGGTCGGCGGCGTCGAACGAGATCGGTTCTTCCATTGCCGTCAGGGCAAGAAGCTGCAGAAGGTGGTTCTGAATAACGTCGCGCGCGGCACCGATGCCGTCGTAGTAGCCGGCGCGGCCGCCAACACCGATGTCCTCGGCCATGGTGATCTGCACGTGCTCGACGTGGTTGGCGTTCCACAGCGGTTCAAACATTTCGTTGGCGAAGCGCAGCGCCAGAATATTCTGCACCGTCTCTTTGCCGAGGTAGTGGTCGATCCGAAAGACGGAGTCGGGCGGAAAGACCGACTCGACGACGTCGTTGAGCTGCCGCGCTGTCTTCAGATCGCTGCCGAACGGCTTCTCGATGACCACGCGACGCCATTGACCGTTTTTTTGCTCGGCCAAACCGGATCGGCGCAGCTGCTCGGTGACCTGGGGGAATGCCTTCGGCGGAATGGCCAGGTAGAACGCATGGTTGCCCATCGTTCCGCGTTCCCGGTCAAGCTCGTCGATCGTCTGGGTGAGGCGGGTGAACGCCTCATCGTCGTCAAAGGTGCCGGACACGAAGCGGATGCCCTCAGCCAGCTGCCCCCAAACGTCCTCGTTGAACTCGGTGCGGGCGTGTTCCTTGACGGCGTCATGCACAACCTGCATGAAGTCCTCGTTGTCCCAGTCTCGGCGAGCGAAGCCGACGAGGGCAAAGCCGGGGGGCAGCAGCCCTCGGTTAGCGAGGTCGTAAACCGCGGGCATGAGTTTCTTGCGCGCCAGGTCACCGGTGACGCCGAAGATCACGAGGCTGGACGGCCCGGCGATTCGATTCAGACGATAGTCGGACGGCGACCTGAGCGGATTAAACTCCGGGGTGATTTCCACCGGGGACATGCAGCTCCTTTGACGGGACAGTGCAGAAAATTGAGGACACGAAAAACGCAGGTGGTGCAGAAGCGGGTGGGGTTCCTCGCGGCCGGTGGCGGAGAGGAACCCCGGTTGGTTAGCCTAGGGCGTCGAACAGCGTGCTGATGTTCTGCTTGGGCTGGGTCAGGGTCAACGTCAGCACCGGACGCCCGTGCTCGGCGAGCACGCTCGCGTCGCCACTGGCCTGCGCCTGGATGAGTTCGCCGAAAGTGAACGGACGCTCGGGAATGTCGAGATCCTCGGCCGGCGTGGCCAGAATTTGCAGGTAGACGGCCGTTGCCGGTCCGCCCTTATGGAACTGCCCGGTGGAGTGCAGAAAGCGCGGTCCCCAACCGAAGGTAACCGGACGCTTCGACAGGGTGGCGAGCCTGGTGCGAATCTCGGCCAGTTCCGGCAGCGCGAGACGGTCGACGTAGGCCTGGACGGCGACGTAGCCGTCGGGGCCGAGCTCTTCGAGCAGGGCGTCGATCGCCGAGGCGAGATCGCTTGCCGCTCCGATGACGTGCGGCGTGCCGCGCACTTCGATGCCGTCCGCGATGAACGCGGCCGGCTCCGGTGCGGGGCGGGCGTCGAGCAGACCACGCGTGGCGATCTTCGCCGACTCCACGTCGGGCTGGTCGAACGGGTTGATCCCCAGCAGACGGCCGGCAACGACCGTGGCGTATTCCCAGACCATAAACTGCGCGCCGAGGGTTCCGCTGACGCGAATCTCGTCGCCCGTTTCGCTAAACAGCTCGGTGCCGGCGTCAGCCACAACGCGCACGAGCTGCAGGTCGGGCAGCGTTTCGGTCAGTTCCGGAGCATCCAGCTCCAGCACGACCGGCAGGATGCCGGTGCCGAGCTTGCCGGTGGATTCCGCGATCAGCTGTTCGACCCAGTCAGCGAAGCCCACAATGTGCGTGCCGTCCGAGACGATCGCGAGCTTGTCGCGGCGCGGGCTGGTGGCGGCGATCGCCGCCCCCAGAACGAGTCCCGGGTTCTCCGGCGAGTCAACGGCCAGAGCCAGCGCGACGGACTCGGCCTCGTCGAGAAGCGCACCGACGTCAACACCGGTCAGGCCCGATGGCACCAGGCCGAAGGCGGTCAGCGCGGAGTAACGTCCGCCGACGGTGGGGTCGGCGTTGAAGACGCGGTAGCCGGCTTCACGAGCGGATGCCTCGAGCGGCGACCCCGGATCGGTCACCACGATGATGCGTTCAGCCGGGTCGATGCCGATGGCGCGGAACGCACGCTCGAACACGCGACGCTGGCTGTCGGTCTCGACGGTCGAACCGCTCTTGGACGAGACGACCAGGGCCGTTTCGGCCAGGTTGTCCTTCAGCGCGGACAACACCTGACCGGGGTCAGTCGCGTCGAGCACGGTGAGGTTCACGCCGGCCGTGCGGGTGATGACCTCGGGCGCGAGCGACGAGCCCCCCATGCCGGCGAGGGCAATCTGGGTGACGCCGCGAGCCTGCAGAGTTGCCCGCAGCTCCACGATCTCGGCCACGAGGGGGCGGGACACCGCGACGGACTCCGTCCAGCCGAGACGCAACGCGGCCTCAGCTTCGGCTTCCGGTCCCCAGAGGGAGGGGTCGAGGGCGGTGATGCCGGAGGCGACCAGGTCTGTGACCAGGGTGGGCACGGTGACGCGAACGGCGTCAGCTGCAGCGCCACTCACCGAGATGCGAAAGCTCATTAGACTGCCGAGCTGGTCGGGACCACGGTGGTCGACGCGGCGGTGAGAGCGGTCTGCACGGTGTCCAGCAGTTCGTTCCAGGACACCTCGAACTTGGACAGGCCTTCTTCTTCGAGCAGACGGGTGACGTCGTCGTAGGAGACGCCCTGGGCCGCCAGCGCGTCGAGGACGGCGTTCGCGGCGGCGTAGGAGCCGGTGACCGAGTCGGCCGGGATGACGCCGTGGTCGGCGGCGGCCTGCATGGTCTTCTCCGGCATGGTGTTGACGACCTCGGGGGCGACCAGCTCGGTCACGTAGAGGGTGTCGGGCAGGCTGGCATCCTTGACGCCGGTCGACGCCCAGAGCGGGCGCTGCTTGGTGGCGCCGGCCTTGATCAGGCCCAGCGCACGCTCGCTGCTGAATGCCTGCTCGTAGACCTGGTAGGCGAGCTGGGCGTTGGCGACGCCGGCCTTGCTCTTCAGGGCGAGGGCTTCGGGGGTGCCGATCGCCTCGAGGCGGGCGTTGATCTCGGAGTCGACGCGCGACACGAAGAACGACGCAACCGAGTGAATCGTGGAGAGGTCGATGCCAGCCGCCTTGGCCTGCTCGAGTCCGGCCAGATAGGCGTTGATGACCTGGCGGTGACGCTCCAGGCTGAAGATCAGGGTGACGTTGACACTGATGCCGAGAGCGATGGTCGCCGTGATGGCTTCCAGTCCTTCAACCGTCGCGGGGATCTTGATCATCGCGTTGGGGCGGTTGACCTTCTTCCAAAGCTGCTGGGCTTCAGCAACCGTGCCAGTTGCATCGCGGGCGAGGCTCGGCTCGACCTCGATCGAGACGCGGCCATCCTGGCCGTTGGTCGAGTCGTAGACCGGGCGGAAGATGTCGCATGCGGCGGCAACGTCGTCCGTGGTGATGGCGAAGACCGCGTCGGTCACGTTCGTACCGGCAGCGGCCAGGGTCGCAACCTGCTCGGTGTACGCCTCACCCTTGGCGAGGGCGCCGGCAAAGATAGTCGGGTTCGTGGTGACACCGACGACGTTGCTGTTCTTGATCAGGTCCTGCAGCCCGCCGGAGTTGATGCGCTCACGGGAGAGGTCGTCTAGCCAGATGCTGACGCCGGCGGCGGACAACTGGGCGAGGGGGGAGGGGGTAGTCATTGTCAAATTCTCCTAATACTGCTGCCTTCAGGCAGCGATGCTGTAGCGGTTTAGTGGAGACGTAAGGGGCAACATCAGGCCGCGCTGATTGATTCCTTGGCGGCGGCGACGACGGCTTCGGTTGTGATGCCGAATTCGCGGAACAGCGTCTGGTAGTCAGCGGATGCCCCAAAGTGCTCAATCGAGATGCTGCGGCCGGCGTCGCCGACGTAGCCACGCCAGGTCAGCGCGAGGCCGGCCTCGACCGAGACGCGGGCGGTGATCGCGGCGGGCAGTACCGATTCGCGGTACTCGCTGCTCTGCTCTTCGAACCATTCCAGGCAGGGAGCGCTGACGACGCGGGCGTTGATGCCCTCGGCGGCGAGCTGGGCGCGGGCGTCGACGGCGAGCTGAACTTCGGAGCCGGTCCCGATCAGGATCACGTCGGGGGTGCCGCCGGCTGCTTCGGCCAGCACGTATGCGCCCCGGGCGACGTTCTTCGCGGAGGCGAAGATTTCAGCGGATGCTGCGCCCTCGCCACGCTCGTAGACGGGAATGTTCTGGCGGGTCAGGGCGATGCCGGCCGGGCCGCCCCGGCGTTCCAGGATGGTCTTCCAGGCCCAGGCGGTCTCGTTGGCGTCGCCGGGGCGCACCACGTCGAGTCCCGGAATAGCACGCAGGGTCGCGAGCTGTTCGATCGGCTGGTGGGTGGGGCCGTCCTCGCCGAGCGCGACGGAGTCGTGGGTCCAGACGAAGATCGACGGCGCTTTCATGAGAGCGGCCAGACGAACGGCCGGGCGCATGTAGTCACTGAAGATGAGGAACGTGCCGCCGAACGGGCGGGTGTTTCCGTGCAGCACGATGCCGTTGAGAATGGCGGCCATGGCGTGCTCCCGAATACCGAAGTGCAATACCCGACCGTAGGGGTTTCCGGTCCATTCACCGGTGGAGTGCTCGCTCGGAATGAACGACGCTGCGCCGCCGATGGTGGTGTTGTTCGATTCCGCGAGGTCGGCCGAGCCGCCCCACAGCTCGGGGATGACACCGCCGAGCGCGGTGAGCACCTTGCCGGAGGCTGCACGGGTGGAGACTGCGGTGCCGCCAGGGAAGACCGGGAGGGCGTCGTCGACGCCGTCCGGCAGGTGGCCGGAGAGTACCCGGTCGAGCAGAACCTTGCGCTCCGGGTTGGCGGCGGCCCAGGCGTCGAACTGCACGGTCCATGCGGCGTGTGCGGCCGCGCCGCGCTCCAGGGCCAGGCGGGTGTGGGCGATGACCTCGGGGGCGACATCGAAGGTCTTTTCCGGGTCGAATCCCAGAACGGCCTTGACGCCGGCGAGTTCTTCGGCGCCGAGGGCTGAACCGTGGATTTTGCCGGTGTTCTGCTTCTTCGGGCTCGGCCAGCCGATGATGGTCTTGAGGATAATCAGGCTGGGCTTACCCGTTTCGTTCTGGGCGGCCGTGATGGCCGCGTTCAACTCGGCGACGTCTTCGACGTAGGAGCCGGTCTTCTTCCAGTCCACCGTCTGCACGTGCCAGTTGTAGGCGGCGTAACGAGCGGCGACATCCTCGGTGAAAGCGATGTTCGTGTCGTCCTCGATCGAGATCTGATTGCTGTCGTAGATGGCAATCAGGTTGCCGAGCTGCTGGTGGCCGGCGAGAGAGGATGCCTCGCTCGTGATTCCTTCCTGCAGGTCGCCATCGCCAGCGATGACGTAGACGAAGTGGTCGAACGGGCTGGCGCCGGTGGCGGCATCCGGGTCGAACAGACCGCGCTCGAAGCGCGACGCGTAGGCGAAACCGACAGCGGATGCCAGCCCCTGGCCGAGCGGGCCGGTGGTGATTTCAACGCCGTCGGTGTGGCCGTATTCCGGGTGGCCGGGGGTTTTTGAACCCCAGGTGCGCAGGGCTTTGAGGTCCTCCAACTCGAGGCCGTAGCCGCCGAGGTATAACTGCACGTACTGCGTCAGCGAGCTGTGGCCGACCGAGAGAATGAACCGGTCACGACCGATCCACTCGTTGTCGGCCGGGTCGCGGCGCATGATCTTCTGAAACAAAAGGTAGGCAGCGGGAGCGAGACTCATCGCGGTGCCCGGATGCCCATTCCCAACCTTCTCCACGGCGTCGGCCGCCAGAATGCGTGCGGTGTTAACCGCCTGATCGTCAACGGAATCCCATTGGAAAGCTGCCACGTCACGTAACCCTTCATTGAAGCGAAGGCGGGTTGAGCTCAACCCATCCTTTGATAGTTGTGCAAGTGTCGGCAGTCGTGTCACCGGCCGGTCGCGCCATCTGAAGCGGACTGCAGGCGAAACATCACCCCCAGCGAGTTGGCCTACTGGTGCAGCCATCTCCCACCCGGGGGCTCGCCGAACTACTGATTCACTGTGGGGAGCACTACAAGTATACGGACGAATGTCAGGGGACGCTCGAAATGACGTGACATGACGACACATTCCGGATTGGTCCTCGGTGGAGCGTTGCTCAGGGCGTGTCCTAGAATGAGAGGACTTGCCTAGCGTTAGAGGATTAATGGACGTCGCCCTGAAGACCCCGGTCCGGAGCGGACCGCGCACACTGAACCGCACCCTCAAGGCCTACATCTCTCTCACTAAACCGCGAGTGGTCGAGTTGCTTCTGGTGGTGACCGCGCCCACGATGCTGCTCGCCGAGCGCGGTATCCCCAGTCTCTGGCTGATTCTCGCGACGCTCGTCGGTGGGTCGCTCAGCGCTGGGTCCGCTGGTGCCTTCAACTGTTACCTCGATCGCGATATCGACCGTCTCATGAAGCGCACCAAGAATCGCCCCCTGGTTACTGGAGAACTCAGCGACCGCGAGGCGTTGATCTTTGCGTGGGCGTTGGGCGCGGCATCCATTTTGTGGCTGGGTCTACTGACCAACTGGCTGGCCGCTGCGCTGTCGTTCGGCGCGATTCTGCTCTATGTCGTGTTCTACACGATCATTCTCAAGCGTCGTACCCCGCAGAACATCGTCTGGGGCGGTGTGGCCGGTTGTATGCCCGTGCTCATCGGCTGGGCGGCGGTGACCGGTGAACTGTCCTGGCCCCCGGTCATTCTGTTCATGATCATCTTCCTGTGGACACCGCCGCACTACTGGCCGCTATCTATGAAATACCGAGCCGACTACCAGGCCGCTGGCGTTCCGATGCTCTCCGTCGTGCGTGGTCGGGCTCAGGTCGGCCTGCAGGTCATCCTGTACGCGTGGGCCACGGTCGCCTGCTCGCTTCTGCTGATTCCGATCGGCGACATGGGCCTGCTCTACAGCTTTACGGCCCTGGTCACGGGTGGCTGGTTCATCTACGAGACGCATCGCCTGTACAGCCTCGCGATTCGGCACGAGCATGTGTCACCGATGCGTGTCTTCCACGGATCCATCGCCTACCTGACGCTGCTGTTCGTGGCCGTCGGAGTGGATCCGCTGCTTCCGTTCTAGGTGGCGCTAGACCCTGCGGGTGAGTCGGGTATCGATCTTGCCGACGTCGGCCGAATGGATCACGACAGTGACCACCCGTCCGGCCAGGGCCATCGCCGTTGCCGTGAAGTCGAAGGCCGTCACGGTGATAGCTGCCAGCGCCGTGTCGTCGATGACCAGGTTCGACCGGTGTGCCAGGGCGAGTTCAATCTCCGACTGCTGATGCATGTGCCGTTCGGCCCACAACTGCGACCCGAAGTCGTACGGGTTCTTGGCGTAGTTCATCACGATGTACTGCAGATGCTGGTTGAGTGCATCTCGGATGGGGTCGCCGCCGCGATTGGTGGAGCCCGGCACATCGGTGAAGACGAAGCCGCGCAGTTCGGCGATGCCAACCGGACCGGACGGGGAATCCTCGAACCAGAAATTGCCGGAGGGGTCAGCGAGCCAGTAGTGTGCCTGCGCTTCGAGGGTGCGGCCGTGGTTGCCGTACCAGCTCCAGCCGCGTTCCTGCAGGCGCGGCTGACGCACAAAACCGAATACCGGAGGGCCGTACAGGGCAAGGTGCGCCGCGTCGTCTGGCGGCTTCGATTTGGCTCCCGGTGCGACATGCATGTCTGGAGAGTACACCGGCGGCTCTCGTCCGGGGAGTGCCGCGCGGCAATTGCTAATTGGAGGTCTAGGCCCTACGAGTTGCCACCTTCGGCCCCATCAGCCGCGCGAGACGACACGCTCGGCCCCATCAAAGCAGTTGAGGGGGCCAAAGCTGTCTTCTCACCCCTGCAGAGTCATATTCATGGCGCGGAAGTTGTCGTTTCGGGGTCGTGATCTGTTAGCTACGAACCTGCTCGTGTGCCGTTTCCGGAACCTCGGCCGTGACTTCTCTGGGAGCCCTGAGGTTCAGCACAACCAGGGTCATGGCGGCCGCGAGCACGCAGGCCAGAACCATGTGCAGGCCGACCAACAGCGGCGGTAGTCCCAGGTTGGCCTGCAGGAGCCCGACCACAATCTGCACGAGCTCGATCATCAGGAGCGTGACGACGAATGAGCGCACCGGCAGCTTGCCGCGAACGGACGCCACGAGCAGCACGACCGTCAAAACCAGCGTCGCGTAGCCCGGCCAGGCGTGCAGGTGTTCGAGCAACTCGGCGTTGAAGCCGGTACGTCCGGCGTCCGCATCGCCGGAATGCGGTCCGGAGGCTGTGGTCAGTACCCCCATCAGCACGGTGAGTGCGACGACGAAACTCGTAGCGTGGGCGAGCCTGGCAAAACCAGCGGGAACAACACGGGCACGCGGCCCCGGAGCAAGGTAGACCCGGTGCACGAGAACGGTGGCAATACATACCATGATCAGCGACACCGTGAAGTGGAAACCGACAATGAACGGGTTCAGCCCGGTCAGCACGGTGACCCCGCCGACGAGTGCCTGGGCGAGAACGCCGGCGGCGAGAATCACTGCGAGAGTGAACAGATCCTTGCGCTGGGTGCGCAAGCGCCAGAGCAGAACAATGGCCGCGATGGCGATAATGCCGATCAGACCGGTCATCAAGCGGTTAGCGAACTCGATGACCCCGTGTATCCCCATTTCCTCTGTCGGCACGATCGAGCCGGCTACGCAGGTCGGCCAGGTGGGGCAGCCGAGCCCGGAGCCGGTGAGACGAACGGCCCCGCCGGTTCCCACAATCAAAATTTCCGTCACGAGCGACAGCCAGGCGACCACCCGAATCCGTCCGTCGATAACACTGGGTAGCCGTAGGTACTTCGGATTCACCGGTTCTGCTCTCTCTGTAAAACTTATGAACGCGCGCCCTCTGATCGTGCCCTGTACAAATGTGAATCGACCGCAAGAACGCGTATGTTGCTGATCAACCTGTAGAATTGGGAACTCCATGGAGATCAATCTTTAGTTCCATGAATATTCTAGGTACGCAACGTAGCTGTCCACACAACCCGTTCCTCGTGGTCTCCACTGAATTCTGCTCCATCGAGTTGATCAGTACGGCGGCCGTGCGGGAATGACCGGACTAATATCCGGGTTGTGATGGGTAGAGAAGAGGTAATAATGTCGGATGTCCTGCTAGACCGTCCCGACCTTGAGGGGATTGGCACCTACGAATTCGGGTGGGCCGATTCAGACAAGGCCGGAGCATCCGCTCGCCGTGGTATTTCCCCCGAGGTTGTCACTGACATCTCGAACCTGAAATCCGAGCCGGACTGGATGCTGCAGCGACGGCTCAAGGCTCTGCAGCTGTTCGAACGCAAGCCCATGCCCACCTGGGGCGCCGATCTTTCCGAGATCGATTTCGACAACATCAAGTACTTCGTGCGCTCAACGGAGAAGCAGGCCCAGACCTGGGAAGACCTGCCCGACGACATCAAGAACACCTACGAGAAGCTCGGAATTCCAGAAGCTGAGCGTCAGCGCCTCGTCTCCGGCGTTGCAGCCCAGTACGAGTCTGAAGTGGTCTACCACCAGATCAACGAGGAGCTCGAAGCCCAGGGCGTCATCTTCATGGACACCGACACGGCGCTCAAGGAGCACCCGGAGTTCTTCGAAGAGTACTTCGGCACCATCATCCCCTCCGGCGACAACAAGTTCGCCGCGCTCAACACGGCCGTCTGGTCGGGGGGATCGTTCGTCTACGTGCCGCCCGGCGTGCACGTCGAGATTCCGCTGCAGGCCTACTTCCGCATCAACACGGAGAACATGGGCCAGTTCGAGCGCACGCTCATCATTGCCGACGAGGGCAGTTACGTGCACTACATCGAGGGCTGCACCGCCCCGATCTACAAGTCTGACTCGCTGCACTCCGCCGTGGTCGAGATCGTCGTGAAGAAGAACGCTCGCGTTCGCTACACGACCATCCAGAACTGGTCGAACAACGTCTACAACCTCGTCACCAAGCGGGCCACGGCCGGCGAAGGCGCCACGATGGAATGGATCGACGGCAACATCGGTTCCAAGGTCACCATGAAGTACCCGTCCATCTACCTGATGGGCGAGCACGCCAAGGGCGAGACGCTCTCGGTGGCCTTCGCCGGCCCCGGCCAGCACCAGGATGCCGGCGCGAAGATGATCCACATGGCTCCGTACACGCAGTCGTCGATCGTCTCCAAGTCCATCGCCCGTGGCGGCGGGCGCAGCGGGTACCGCGGTGAGGTTCGAGTGGATGCCTCCGCGCACCACTCCGCCAACACCGTGCGCTGCGACGCTCTCTTGGTCGACACCCAGTCGCGTTCCGACACCTACCCGTCCATCGACATCCGTGTAGATGACGTGCAGCTCGGCCACGAGGCCACCGTCTCCCGCGTCAGCGAAGAGCAGCTGTTCTACCTGATGAGCCGTGGTATGCCCGAAGACGAGGCCATGGCCATGATCGTTCGCGGATTTATCGAACCGATCGCCCGGGAGCTCCCGATGGAGTACGCCCTCGAACTCAACAAGCTCATTGAAATGGGCATGGAAGGATCCGTCGGCTAAATGTCCGCCGCTTCAGCGCTTTCGAAGAGCGCTTCAAAAACTGTGCCCGAACCATCCACACCTGCTGCCAGCGCGTCGACTCTTCCGGTCGGCCAGCACGGAATCAAAGAACACTCCGACGGACGTTTCGGCTACGTGCCGGTGCAAACCCGTTCTGACCGTTTCAAAAGCGTCAACGTTGCCGACTTCCAGGCCGTCACCGGCCGCGAAGCCGTCTGGAAGCACTCGCCCGTCGCTAAATTCACCGACCTCACCGCCGGCGATCTCGACGGCTCGCGTTACCTCATCGAGTCAACCCCGTCGGCCGATATCTCGGTTGAGTGGGTGCCCAGAACGGATGCCCGCATCGGGACTGCCGGTCTGCCGGAAGAACGCGCCGCAGCCAACGCCTGGGGCGTCTTCGATGACGCCCTCGCCATCACGGTCAGCGGCGAGGAAGCCAAGGAGATCACGGTTACCCGATCGGCCCTCGGTAACACTGCCCGCGGCGCCCACACGATCATCGAGGCCAAGCCGTTCAGCCAGGCCACGGTCATCCTGGCGAACACGGGTGACGCCCGGCTCAGCGAAAACGTTGAGATCATCCTCGGCGAGTCCGCGAACCTCACGGTCGTTTCCCTGCAGGAATGGGACGACTCGGCGGTGCACCTGGCTAACCATTTCGCATCCATCGGTCGTGAC
This sequence comes from Cryobacterium sp. TMT1-2-2, assembly GCF_004403505.1. Lineage (NCBI taxonomy): Bacteria > Bacillati > Actinomycetota > Actinomycetes > Micrococcales > Microbacteriaceae > Cryobacterium > Cryobacterium sp. TMT1-2-2. The sequence continues at coordinate 280,188 of NZ_SOGS01000002.1, forward strand.
GCGCGGCTCAAGCACGTCGTCGTCTCGCTCGGCGGCAGTATCGTGCGGGTCAACCCGTCGGTACGTCTCGCCGGACCCGGCTCGGACACGTTGCTCCTCGGCCTGTACTTCGCGGATGCCGGCCAGCACCTGGAACAGCAGGTGTACGTCTTCCACGACGCTCCGAAGAGCCGCAGCCGGGTCAACTACAAGGGCGCGTTGCAGGGCCAGGACGCCCGCACGGTCTGGATCGGTGATGTGCTGATCGGCAACAAGGCTGCTGGCACCGACAGCTACGAGCAGAACCGCAACCTCGTACTCAGCGAGGGCACCCGCGCCGATTCCATCCCCAACCTGGAGATTGAAACCGGCGACATCGTCGGAGCCGGTCACGCCAGTGCCACCGGACGTTTCGACGACGAGCAGTTGTTCTACCTTCAGTCTCGCGGCATCACCGAGGAAGAAGCGCGGCGCCTGGTCGTGCGCGGATTCCTCACCGAGGTCGTGCAGCAGATTGGTTCCCCCGAACTTGAAGCTCGGTTGCAGCTCGCAATCGAAGCCGAACTTATTGGAACGGACGACAAGTAAGCATGGCCGCAACGAAGATCTGCGCTCTCGATGAGCTCGAAGTAAACCAGGCCGTCAAGGTCGAAATCGACGGGGTGGCTATCGCCCTCGTGCGTGACGCCGCCGGCGACGTGTTCGCCATCGGTGATACCTGCACGCACGGTGACATCTCCCTGTCCGAGGGATTCGTGGAAGGCCAGACGCTCGAATGCTGGGCCCACGGCTCGATGTTCTCCCTCACCACGGGCAAGCCGCTGTCCCTGCCGGCGTATGATCCGGTCCCGGTTTACAACGTTGAACTCATCGACGGGTTCGTCTTCGTCGATCCGTCCGTCACCGTCGCGGTATAGGCCTGCTCAGGCAGTACCGCCCCCACCAACTTAAAGAATTTAGAAAGGGATTAGACATTCATGTCTGTTCTTGAAATCAAAGACCTGCACGTCAGCGTCGAGACCGACCAGGGCACCAAGCAGATTCTGCGCGGCGTCAACCTCACCATCAACGAGGGCGAAATCCACGCCATCATGGGCCCGAACGGCTCCGGCAAGTCCACCCTCGCCTACACGATCGCCGGCCACCCGAAGTATCACGTCGAGAGCGGCTCCATCCTGCTCGACGGCGCCGAAGTACTCAAAATGACAGTGGATGCCCGCGCCCGCGCCGGTCTCTTCCTCGCCATGCAGTACCCGGTTGAGATTCCCGGAGTGACCGTCACGAACTTCCTGCGTACGGCCAAGACGGCCATTGAGGGTGAAGCCCCACCGATCCGCACCTGGATCAAGGATGTTCGCCAGTCGATGACCAACCTGCGCATGGACAAGACCTTCGCCGAGCGCAACGTCAACGAGGGCTTCTCCGGTGGCGAGAAGAAACGCAACGAGATCCTGCAGCTCGAACTCCTCAAGCCCAAGTTCGCCGTGCTCGACGAGACCGACTCCGGACTCGACGTCGACGCACTCAAGATCGTCTCCGAGGGCGTCAACCGCGCCAAGGCCAACACCGGCCTCGGACTTCTGCTCATCACGCACTACACGCGCATCCTGCGCTACATCCACCCCGACTTCGTGCACGTGTTCGTCAACGGACGCATCGCCGAACAGGGCGGCCCCGAGCTCGCCGACCGCCTCGAGGACGAGGGCTACGATCGCTTTCTTGTCCCGTCGAACGTAGGCTAGTCCTATGGCCTCAACACTCAGTCCGGCTCGCTTCGACGAAATCGAAGAGGCCCTCAAAGACGTCATGGACCCGGAACTCGGCATCAACGTCGTCGACCTCGGGCTCATTTACGACCTCGGCTGGGACGACGAGAACAACGCGCTCATCATCCACATGACCCTCACCTCGGCCGGCTGCCCGCTGACCGATGTGCTCGAGGAGCAGACGGCTGAGGCCCTCGATGGTGTCGTCGACCAGTTTCGCATCAACTGGGTCTGGATGCCGCCGTGGGGTCCGGAGAAGATCACCGACGACGGTCGCGACATGATGCGAGCCCTCGGCTTCGCCATGTAGCACGTGTTCGTCCTGAAGGCCCCCCAGCACACGCTGGTGGGGCCTTTGGTTTTGGTTTAGAGCCGGGGGTCGACCGGTTCTGATTCCATAGCAAGCACGCCAAAGACGGCCTGGTGCACGCGCCAGAGCGGCTCATCGGCGACAAACCGTTCGACCGCTTCGACGCCGAGTGCGTACTCGCGGAGCGCCATTGAGCGTTTGTGCCCGACATCCCGGTCGCGCAGGCGCACCAGGTTGGTTGGATCGAGGTAATCAGGTCCGTAGATGATCCGCAGGTATTCGTCCCCGTGCACCTTGATGCCCGGCTGCGCGAGCGATCGCGTTCCGCGAACGAGGCCGGCGACCGGCTTCACCACCATGCCTTCACCACCGGCATTGGTCAGATCTTCCCACCAGGTCGTGGCCGCGGCCTCCGATTCATCCGAGGTCAGGTCGACGTCGATGTGCCGGGTGCGACGGATGAGCTCCTCGTCTGCGGCGGCGAGACGGTCGGCGATAGCGAGGTGCCAGGAGTGATCCTGCCCCAGTTGGCTTGCTCCTTCTGAGGCGAGCAGCTGGAACGGGGCAAGCTGCACGCCGTCCAGCCCAGACACCGGCTGGCTGTAACGCCGGTGGGAGTCTCGGTAGGCCTCGGCGTTAGACGCGCGGTGCTGCGTGCGGGCGAGCAGGTCGGTCACGTCGACACCCCGGTCGACGGCGGCCTGGAGAACCCGCGACGCGGCCGGCAGAGCGCTCGTTGCCGCGGCTGCGACGCTCGCGTACTGCTCTCGGATCATTGGCCCCGCTTTGAGCGACCAAGGAAGCAGCTCGGCATCGAAGAGCAACCAGGATGTCTAGAATTCCGACCACAGCGCGGCCGTCTCGGCGAGGCCGTGGCTCGTCTGCACCTTCTTTCCGTCTAGCGCGCGCACGAGCTTCGCCTCGTGGTTGCCCGGCACGGCCAGGGCGTGGCCGGCCGCGACCATGCCCATGGCGAGTCGCAGTACTCCGGGGGTATCGGGGCCGCGGTCGATGAGGTCGCCCAGGAAGATCGCGCGGCGCCCTTGAGGGTGCACGGCGTCAATGGGGCGATCCTCGTCATCGCGCATGAGCTCGTAGCCGAGCTTGCCCAGTAGCGCCTCGAGCTCACTGCGGCAGCCGTGCACGTCGCCAATGGCTTCGAACGGGCCGCTTTCGTCGGAACGGTCGTTGAGAAGGGGTTCCCGAACGAACTCCGCGGCCGCGATTTCGTCCAGCCCGGATAGCATGTGGACCCGCTGGAAGCCCTCCTTGCCGAGCTGTTTAAGGGAACGTCGAAGCTGATCGCGCTGACGCTTGATGACGGATGCCCCGAACGTGCGGTCGGCGCGCGCGGCGTTGCGCCCGACGCAGACGCTCTGCGGCATGTCGAGCACGACGGCGACCGGTAGGACGTCGTGTGCTCGCGCGAGCGCTACGAGTGAGCGGCGAGCATCCGCTTGCACGTTGGTGGCGTCGATAACGGTCAGGAGCCCAGCGTCGAGGCGTTTTCCCGCGACGAACCGGAGCGCCTCGCACGCTGCGGACGTCGCAGCCTGGTCGTTTTCGTCGTTGGAGACGAGCCCGCGGAAGAAGTCGCTCGACAGTGTCTCGAACTGTCCGAAGTGCGTGGCGGCGAAGGTCGACTTTCCTGAGCCGGAGGCACCGACGAGCACCACGAGCGACAGGTTGGGAAGAGGTAGGCGTGTCATAGGTTGGTGGTCTTGCGGAACAGGGCGAGCTGGGTCGGGGAGCCGAGTTCGACGTCGACGTCGACGTCGCCGACCGTGCGGTACTCGACCGAGTAGCCGCGGCGAGCCGCGACTTCAGCCGCCCAGGCAGCGAATTCGGCCCTGGACCACTCGAATCGGTGATCGCGGTGCCGGAACGAGCCGGCGGGCAAGGACTCATACCGGGCATTGAAGTCGGCGTTCGGCGTTGTCACGATAACCGCGCCGGGAGCGGCTGCTCCGAACACGGCCGACTCGAGCGCCGGGAGCCGCTCCAGGTCGAGGTGTTCGATCACCTCCATCAGCACGATCGCGTCGAGGCCGGCGATGCGGTCGTCCTGGTACGTCACCGACGACTGCGCGAGGTGCACCCTCTCGTGCTGTCTATCACTGGCCTCACGCAGGTTGAGCGTTCGCGCAGCCTTGACCAGAACGCTCGCCGAGACATCGCAACCGACGATCGTCGTGAAGGCAGCATCCGCTGTGAGCCGCCGCAGTAGGGCGCCTTCGCCGCATCCGACATCGGCCACCGTGTGCGCTCCGACGTCGTGCAGGGCAGTGAGCACGGCCTCGGCGCGCTGCTGGGCCAGCGGTGCCGAGCCGGACTGCTCGCTCGGCTCTGCCAGGTCGGGCGCAGGCAAGTCGTCGAGGTCGTTCAACCGGGTGTCCGCGGAAAGCCGTGCTGTGGCCTCGTTGACCATCGACGGCTGATGCGCCAGGTAGCGGCGCGTAATGAGTTCGCGCTCGGGGTGGTGAGGCAGCCAGCCAACGCCAGCGCGCAGGAGCTTGCCGATTTCATCGTCCGACACCCAATAGTGCTTGGCGTCGTCGAGCACGGGCAGCAGCACATAAAGGTGCCGGAGCGCGTCGCTGAGCCGGACCTCACCGCGCAGCACGAGGTCGACGTAGACGGAATCGCCCCACTCCGGGAACGCCGGGTCCAACGGGATCGGCGTCTCAGTGACGGACCAGCCGAGCGGTTCGAACAGTCGCGTGACGAGGCCGGCGGTGTCGCGGCCCCTGGCCGGCACGGCCGCCACGGTGATCTCGAGGGGCAAAGCGGATGCTGCGAGCTCGGGAAACGACTCGCTCGTCCCGTTCATGGCCGTACGGAAGACCTGGCCCAGCGCGACGGCGACCATGGAGGAGGACGCATATGGACGGTCGTTCACGTAACGGGCGAGTGTGGCCGCGTCGCTTCCCCGGAAGCGCTTGTCGCGCACCAGACCGATGGGGTCGACTTCGAGGATCAGCGCCACCGTGCAACGTTCATCGGACACCTCAGGGTAGAAAACGTGCGCTGTTCCGACACTCAGCGGAAATGCCTGCGCTCGATCCGGGTGCTTGCGAAGCAGGTGGCTCAGATTGGATGCGGCGGGCGCGGTCGAGGTGACGGTGACGAGGACGGGGTCCTTCCTTCAGGCAACGGTAGCCGCCAGTCTCTTGATGCCTGTTGCGGCTGCGTCTCATGCACCCGTGGCTTGGCGCTGATCACAGCGAGGTCGTCGAGGACCGCGGGCTGGCCCTCGGTCTCAGCATTTCGGCACACGTGCTCGCCGCCATCGGTGCCGAACTTGGCGCGTTCGCGGCCTTCGGTCGCAAGATCACGCGCCCCTGAGCATGACCACCCGACTGCCTGCCCGATGGACGATGCTGGCTGCGGGCGGGCCGCGGCACGGAACCGAGCTGGTCGAGCAGCCGGCGGGCATGGCGGAGGGAGATGCCCCGGTGCGGAGCGCGGTAAGAGTATCGGGCCGCTCGACCATACGACGAATTCCCAAAACAGCATCCTCACTGGCAGTTAGATCTAGTGACTAGAACGGTATGCTAGTTGTATGAATACAGTGGAAAACGGAGCGATACGGCGGCGCGCGGCCCAGGCGGCCAGTACGCGGGCGGAGATCGTCATGGCGGCCGGGCGCCTCATGCTCGAGCGCGGCTATGTCGGTACGTCTGTGGCGGCGATTGCGGGGGAGGCGGGCGTGGTCGTACAGACGATCTACAACTCGGTGGGGTCGAAGGCCGAACTGCTGGCCGCGGTTCTCGACCGGGTTGCCGCTGAGCCGGGGGCACCGGCGCTGTTGTCGGGCACGACCCGGGAACGCATTGCCGAGGCGCGTACCGCGACCGAGGTCATCCGTATTCTGGCGCGGTCGAGCGCACTCGTGAATGAGCGCACCTCGGGCATTCTGCGCATCGTCAGCGAAGCTGCCGTGGTCGATCCGGATGTGGGGGAATTCGAGCAGAAGCGCGATGCTGCACGGCTGCACGGCTTCGGCGAGGTGGCGGCAGCACTGCGTGAGAAGCGCGGCCTGCGAGGAGGGCTGAGCGATCACGAAGCCGCGGCGACGATGTGGGCGCTGGCCCATCCGCACACTTATCGCTCGCTCGTTCTGTCGCTCGGCTGGTCGACCGAGGCCTACCTGAACTGGCTGGAAAAATCGCTCCTGGCTGCCCTGCTGTAGGCACCTGTGTGCCGAGCACAGCCTGAAGGCAAATATACTAGTGAGTTGGACCGCTTCGGCCAACTCACACTTCACACCTGTACAAACACTTCGAATGGACTATTGCTGTGCTCAACGTGCAAGATCTCGAAATCCGCGTTGGAGCCCGCGTGCTCATGGAGGGCGTCAACTTCCGCGTCGCGAGCGGCGACAAGATCGGCCTCGTCGGCCGTAACGGCGCCGGAAAGACGACCCTGACGAAGACGCTCGCGGGGGAGACAAACCCGACCAAGGGTTCGATCAGTCACTCGGGGGAGATCGGCTACCTGCCCCAGGACCCGCGCGCCGGCGACCCGTCCATGCTCGCCCGCACCCGAATTCTGGATGCCCGTGGCCTCGGTACCATCGCCCTCGGCATGCACGAGTCCAGCATGGCCATGGCCGACCCCGATCCCAAGATCGCCGCAGCCGCCATGAAGAAGTATGGTCGGCTGACCGACGAGTTCAACGGACTGGGCGGCTACTCCGCTGAGGCCGAAGCCGCCTCGATCGCCAGCAACTTGAAACTGCCGGACCACATTCTCGACCAGGCCCTCAGCACTCTCTCTGGTGGTCAGCGTCGTCGTATTGAGCTCGCCCGCATTCTGTTCTCGGCCGCCGAGATGATGATCCTCGACGAACCGACCAACCACCTCGACGCCGACTCGGTGGCCTGGCTGCGCGAATTCGTCAAGAACTACAAGGGCGGCTGCATCATCATCAGCCACGACATCGAGCTCGTCGGCGAAACGGTTAACCGAGTGTTCTACCTCGATGCCAACCGCATGATGATCGACATCTACAACATGAACTGGAAGAACTACCTGCTCCAGCGCACGGCGGATGCCGACCGTCGCAAGAAGGAACGCTCCAACGCGGAGAAGAAGGCCTCGACCCTGCAACTTCAGGCCGCTAAGTTCGGCGCAAAGGCCAGCAAGGCCGCCGCCGCCCACCAGATGGTGGCGCGCGCCGAGAAGCTCCTTTCCGGGCTGGACGCCGTGCGTGCCGTCGAACGCGTCGCCAAGCTGCGCTTTCCAGAGCCGGCACCCTGTGGTCGTACACCGCTCATGGCCAAGGACCTGTCGAAAAGCTATGGTTCGCTCGAGATCTTCACGGCCGTCGACCTCGCGATCGACCGTGGCTCCAAGGTGGTCATCCTCGGCCTCAACGGTGCAGGCAAGACCACGCTGCTGCGCATGCTCGCCGGTGTCGACGAGTCCGATACTGGCTCGATCGAACCCGGCCACGGCCTGCGCATCGGCTACTACGCGCAGGAACACGAGACCATCGACGTCAAGCGCAGCGTGCTGGAGAACATGGTCTCGTCCTCGCCCAGCATCACCGAGATGGAAGCCCGCCGGGTACTCGGTTCGTTCCTGTTCACCGGTGACGACTCCAACAAGCCCGCCGGTGTGCTGTCCGGTGGCGAGAAGACCCGACTGGCCCTGGCCATGATCGTGGTCTCCGGCGCCAACGTGCTGCTGCTCGACGAGCCCACTAACAACCTCGACCCGGCCAGCCGCGAAGAGATCCTCGACGCCCTCGCGCACTATGCCGGCGCCGTCGTTCTGGTCAGCCACGATGAGGGTGCCGTACAGGCTCTCAACCCCGAGCGCGTGCTGATCATGCCCGAGGGCACGGAGGACCACTGGAACAAGGACTACCTCGACCTGATCGAGCTGTCCTAACCACCCACACTGATTCGGCATGGGTGGTGCCGGTTCGCCTGAAGAAAAGGACCCGTGCGTGTTCCCGCTCGAAAAACCATTGCGCATCTCGCTGGTCTGCCTGCACACCTCGCCGGGTACCGATCCGGGCGCGGGCGACGCCGGCGGAATGAACGTGGTGGTGCGTCACCAGGCCGAGGCTCTCGGAGCGCTCGGTCACACGGTGACTATCCTCACCCGACGGTCGTCCGCCGCGCAGCCCCACCGGCAGCGGCTTGCGCCGCGCGTGACCCTGCAGTTTCTCGATGCTGGCCCGGCCGTTCCGGTGAGCAAGGGCGAGCACGAAGCGTTCATCGGTGATTTCTCGGCCGAACTGGCCGCCCTCGAACCGTACGACATCATCCACTCGCATCACTGGTTCTCCGGCATGGCCGCGCTGCCGGTCGCGCGAACCTGGGGCATTCCGCACGTGCAAAGCTTTCACAGCATCGCCGCCGAGGACGGTAGCCCGCTGTCGGCCGGCGAACGAGCCGAATCGCCGGGACGGATGCTCGGCGAGGCCTGGCTCGCTCGCGAATCGGATTCCCTGGTCGCGATCAGTGCGGCCGAGGCCGCTACGATTTCCGGGCGGCTCGGGGGCCGGGCTAACCGAACCAGCATCGTGCTCCCGGGAGTGGACAGCCGGCTGTTTTCACCAGCGCGTCTTCGCCAGCCGCCGGCCAGTGCGACCACCGATGGCTACGTCGTCGTCGCGGCACGGCTACAACCGCTGAAAGGCCTTGATCTGGCCATTCACGCCATCGCAGCGCTTCCACAGGACCGCCGACCCGAGCTGGTAATTGCCGGCGATGCCTCGGTCGACTATGCCGGTTACGTTGAGGAGCTCCGCCAGCTCGCTGAAGGGGCCGGCCTATCCGACATTCGATTTGTCGGTGCACAGTCCCACGCGAACCTGGCAGAACTGTTTCGCGGTGCCCGGCTGGTGCTCGTACCGTCGCACTCGGAGACCTACGGTCTGGTGGCACTGGAAGCGGCCGCGAGCGGCGTACCGGTCGTTGCTTCGGCGGCCGGGGGATTGCGCGAGGCGGTCGTCGACGGAATCACCGGACTCGTTCTGGACTCCCGCGATCCGCAGGTTTGGGCCGATGCGATGGCGCAGATCCTAACCGACCCGACGCGGGCGGGCGAACTGGCCCAGGCCGCTCGCGAGCATGCGCTTCGGCTGGACTGGACTCGCTCGGCAGCGTCTCTGGTCCGGGTCTACCGTGCACTTCTCGATGAGCCGATCGAGACCCGGCAGCACGACCGTGCAGTCGCCTGAAGTGCTCTAGGTCAGCTGCCGGTCGAGCAGCTCATCCTCGATCTCGGCGTCATTGCGCGGTTTCGCCGCCCGTTTGCGGGCACGCTCATCGGCGCGTTCGCGTTCGTCGGGATCTTCGGCGTTCACACTGCGATATTCCTCGCGCAGCGCCCAACCGAGGCCGATGAAGGCGAGGAGGCCGAAAACGAACCACTGGAACGCATACGAGAGGTGCGGGCCTTCGTCGCGGATCGGCTTCACGACGGCGGCCGGGCGCTTCTCGGTAGCGGCCGGGCTCTCGGTGTCCATCAGGCCATAAGCGCCGGTATAGGTGGGCTGGTCGAGCCGCGCGGCAATGGTGGTGAGATTGATCGTCGCGACCTGGTCGCCGTTGGCGGTACGGCCTGGGAGGTCGGGTTCGCTGGCCTTGAGCCGGGCGACAACGGTCACCGTTCCGCTCGGCGGAGCCGGCACCGTGTCGGGTGCGTCCTGTTCCTGCCCGGTGGGCAGCCAGCCGCGGTCGACGATGAAGATGGTGCCGTCGGTGAGCAGCAGCGGGGTCAGCACCTCAAAGCCCGGATTGACGTTGAGCGGGCGGTTCCGCGCGAGCATCTCGTCGGCGGTGACGTAGGTGCCTTTCAGTTCAACCGGCATCCACTTTTGGGATTCGTCAAAGGCGGTCAGGTCGGGCAGCGCCTCGGTGACCGGGACCGGGTTTGAGTCGAAGTTGGAGTCGATCTTGAACAGTTCGGTGAGGGCCTCGTCGCGCCGGGCAAGCTGCCACGCGCCGAGGCCGGAACACACCGCCGCAAAGAGTATGGTGAGCGCGAGATACCCGGCCCAGCGGCGGCTGAAGGCGAACTTCCAGCCCGTCATCGCGCATCTCCGGCGGGCTCTGGTGAGGTGTCAAGCGGGCTCACAGTGAGGGGAAAATCGCGCGCGGCCAGAAATTCCCGCAGGTAGTCGACGTGCTCATCGCAGGCCAGCCAGGTTTTGACCCGATCGCTCGAGTGGATGCGCGGGTTGCGCCAGTCCAGCCGCCACGTTCCCGTATTGCGGCAGTCGGCCCGCGAGCAGGTTGAGGATTGCAGGGGCGCGCCCAGCCCGATCATGGGGCCGGGTGAAGCAGCCGCGCGAGCACTCACTTGACCTCGTCGTCGGAGGAACGGGTGTCGGTGCCGGTATAGATCTCGACGCCACCAGGCCGCAATACTTCGGCTCCGCGGGGCGCAATCTTCACGTTCGCGACCACGACGGCGAAGTACGGAAGAAGAATGGCACCGAGCGCGCAGATCACCAGCCACCAGCCCTGCACAAAAAGCATCAGCACAATGCAAATGACACGCACGCCCATTGCAATGGAATATTTGATCATCCGGTTGCGTCGTTCGACCTCCGGGGAGGCGGGGAGCGAGGTGATCGACTGCTGCTTCATAGGTCCATCGGGTTCGTCGTCGGTTTCTTCACTGGGGGAAAATCCACCTCAATAAGCCTACGTCTGTACGGCCGGATTGTCGCACGCCTTAAACTTGAATCTGCCGGGTATTTCGTAGCGTTGCACCCTGCAACCCCCACATCACAGCAATCAACAGACTTGGAACTTCATGACAACGGCTCGAACAGTGCTCGTCACCGGCGGCAACCGCGGCATCGGATTTGCCATCGCGGAAGAATTCCTCGCCCAGGGACACCGCGTGGCCGTCACTTCGCGGTCCGGGCACGGACCGGCCGGCAGCCTCACCGTACGTGCCGACGTAACGGATGCCGCGTCGATCGATGCCGCGTTCACCCAGATCGAAGCGACCTACGGCCCGGTCGAGGTCGTCGTGGCCAACGCCGGGATCACCCGCGACACCCTGCTCATGCGCATGTCGGAGGATGACTTCACCTCGGTCATCGACACCAACCTCAGCGGCGCATTCCGCGTCGTCAAGCGTGCCAGCAAGGGGATGCTGAAGGCTCGCTTCGGACGCATCGTTCTCATCTCGAGCGTTGTCGGTCTCTATGGCTCTGCCGGGCAGGTGAACTACTCGGCGTCGAAGAGCGGCCTGGTTGGCCTGGCCCGCTCGGTTACCCGTGAGCTCGGTGCCCGTGGGATCACGGCCAACGTCGTCGCTCCCGGTTTCATCGAGACCGACATGACCGCCGCCCTGCCCGAAGCACAGCAGGCTGACTACAAGCGCAATATCCCGGCCGGCCGTTTTGCCACTCCGTTAGAAGTCGCTCGTGTCGTCACCTGGCTGGCCGGCGATGACGCCGCGTACATTTCGGGTGCCGTCATTCCTGTGGATGGCGGCCTGGGCATGGGCCACTAGGCCCAGCCCATGCATGGCGACGGTCGTGTCAGCCGCGCAGACCGAGCAGCGGCAGTACCTGGCTGAGATTGCAGTTCTCGATTACGAGGTCGGCCTCACGCTTCACCCGCGGCTTGGCATTGAACGCGACGGCGAGTCCGGCCGCGTCCATCATTCGCAGGTCGTTCGCGCCGTCGCCGACGGCGATCGTCTGCGACAGAATGATGCGGCGCTGGGCGGCCCATTCACGCAGGGCGACGGCTTTTGCCTCGGCGTCGATGATCGGGCCGAGCACCCGTCCGGTCAGGTAGCCGCCTTCCACTTCGAGTCGGTTGGCCCGCCAGTGGTCCAGGCCCAGGTCGGCCGCGAGCGGGTCGAGCAGCTCATGAAAACCGCCGGAGACCACCCCCACGACGCCCCCGACAGCGTGAATGCCGGCGATCAGTTCGTGCACTCCCTCGGTCGGGCGGATGCGCCGCCCCACCTCGGCGAAAACGGTGTCCGGAAGCCCCGCCAGGGTCAAAACCCGTTCGCGCAGGCTGTCGGCGAAGTCGAGTTCGCCGCGCATCGCGCGCTCGGTGACGTCGGCGACGAGTTCACGTGAGCCGGCGGCATCCGCCAGCAGTTCGATCACTTCGTCCTGGATCAGGGTGGAGTCGGCGTCGAGCACGACCAGAAAAGTTGATGCGGAGCTGAGGATCACGGAGTAACGAGCACGCCCTTACCGACGACGGTGATGCCGGATTCGGTCACGCTGAAGCCGCGTGCCAGGTCACGATCGCGATCGACACCGACCGTGGCACCGGGCTCGACGATGACTTCCTTGTCGAGGATTGCCCGGCGCACGATCGCTCCCGGGCGGATCTGCACGCGGTCGAACACGATGGAGTCGACGACTTCGCAGGCCGAACCGATCGAGGTCCACGGCCCGAGAACGCTGCGCTCGATGTGTGCACCCGAGATGACGCAGCCGAGGGAGACGATCGAGTCGATCATGGTGCCGAGGGCGCCCCGTCCGTCACGGACGAATTTCGCCGGCGGAGAGTTCAGCTGCATGCTGAAGATCGGCCACTGCTGGTTATACAGGTTGAATACCGGAAGGGCCGAGATGAGGTCCTGGTGGGCTTCGAAGAACGAATCAATGGTTCCGACATCGCGCCAGTAGTACCGGTCGCGATCGGTGGAACCGGGGACCTCATTGCGCTGCAGATCGTACACGCCGGCATCCCCGCGAGAAACGAAATCGGGAATGATATCGCCGCCCATGTCGTGACTCGAGTCGGTACGCTCACCATCGCGCAGCACCGCCTCGATCAAGGCATCGGTGTTGAAGACATAGTTGCCCATCGAGGCGAACACTTCGTGCGGGGCGTCGGCGAGCCCGACGGCATCCTTGGGCTTCTCGCGAAAGTCCAGGATGCGATCGGGAGTGGCGGCATCCACTTCGATGACCCCGAACTGGTCGGCCAGGCCGATCGGCTGGCGAATGGCGGCGACCGTGGCTGCCAATCCCGACGCGATGTGGGCGTCGATCATCTGACTGAAGTCCATGCGGTAGACGTGATCGGCACCGACGACGACGACGATGTCGGGTTTTTCATCATGAATGAGGTTCAGGCTCTGCAAAATGGCATCGGCCGATCCGCTGAACCAGCGTTTGCCAAGGCGCTGCTGCGCCGGCACGGAGGCTATGTACGAGTTGAACAACCCGCCGGAGACGTGCCAGGTCTGGGAGACGTGGCGGTCGAGGCTGTGTGACTTGTACTGGGTCAACACTACGATCTGGGTGACGCCGGAATTGATCAGATTGGACAGGGCAAAGTCCACCAGGCGGTAATGCCCGCCAAAGGGGACGGCGGGCTTGGCCCGGTCCTCGGTCAGCGGCATTAGCCGTTTTCCCTCGCCACCGGCGAGAACGATTCCAAAGATCTTCTTGGCCTTCATGTGTACAGAGTAGGGCCAACCAGGCAGGTCGACTAGCACCGCGGGGTGTGGGTCGGGCCCGGCTGCGCTACCTTTGCTCCATGCGAGTGGATCTGATGACCAAGGAATACCCCCCGGAGATCTACGGGGGAGCGGGCGTGCACGTCACAGAGCTCGTACGAGCGCTCCGTGAAGACATTGCCGTGTCGGTGCGGTGCTTTGGCGCGCCGCGCTCGGATATCGACACCTTTGCCTATGCGGTACCCGCGCAGCTGGTAGACGCCAACGCCACACTGAGCACCCTCGGCGTCGACCTGCAAATGGCCCAGGACGCCGCTGGAGCCGATCTGGTGCACTCTCACACCTGGTACGCCAATGCGGCCGGACACCTCGCGAAGATGCTGCACGGTATTCCGCACGTCGTCACCGCCCACAGTCTTGAACCGCTGCGCCCGTGGAAAGCGGAGCAGCTCGGCGGCGGCTACCGAGTGTCGAGCTGGATCGAAAAAACAGCCTTTGAAGCAGCGGATGCCGTCATCGCCGTCAGCGACGGCATGCGTCGCGACATCCTGCGTAGCTATCCGGCACTCGATGCGAGACGGGTGCACACCGTCTACAACGGCATCGACCTCGAGCGTTGGAAGCCGACCCCGAACGAAGATTTTGTGCGGGGCCTGGGGATTGACCCTAACCGGCCATCCGTTGTCTTCGTCGGTCGCATCACCCGGCAGAAAGGGCTGCCCTACCTCTTGCGCGCCGCCGCCCTGCTGCCGCCCGAGGTGCAGCTCGTGCTGTGCGCCGGTGCGCCCGACACCCCGGGGATCCTGGCTGAAGTGTCGGCCGGTGTCGAGGCCCTGCAACGCGAGCGGTCCGGTGTGGTCTGGATCAACCGGCTCCTCGCCCAGCCCGAGCTTGCTGCGGTACTCACCCACGGCACGGTCTTCGTTTGCCCGTCCATCTACGAACCCCTCGGAATCGTCAACCTCGAAGCCATGGCCTGCTCACTTGCAGTCGTCGGTACCGCAACCGGCGGTATCCCCGAGGTCGTCGCCGACGGCCAGACCGGGCGGCTGGTACCGATCGAGCAGCTCACCGACGGCACGGGCACCCCGCTGCACCCCGATCAGTTCGTCGCCGACCTCGCCCGAACACTCACCGAAGTTGTGAGCGACCCGGCCCGCGCCGCCGAAATGGGACGCGCCGGTCGTCTGCGCGCCGAGCGGGAATTTGGCTGGAGCCAGATCGCCACCCGCACCCGGGAGATCTACGCCTCGCTGCTCTGACGGGCCGTAGGGGGGTCGGGCTCGCCATTGGGGCGGGCCCGGCGTCTTTCTGCACTGGCCCCGCCCGATAACATGGCTGTATGGTCAACGTTCTGCATTTCACCGACGTCTCGGTCGTCCGGGGTGGCACCACCATCCTCGACTCAGTGAATTGGAGCGTCGATGACGACCAACGGTGGGTCATTCTCGGCCCGAACGGAGCCGGCAAGACCACGTTGCTGCAGATCGCCGCGGCTTTCATGCACCCGTCGACCGGTCAGGCCGAAGTGCTCGATGAGACGCTCGGTGGAACGGATGTCTTCGAGCTGCGGCCCCGCATCGGGTTCGCCTCGACCGCCATGGCTCGCAAGGTCCCGGTCCAAGAAAAGGTCCTCGACGTTGTCATGACGGCGGCCTATTCGGTCACCGGCCGGTGGAACGAGGAATACGAAACCATCGACGAGCGACGAGCCCAGCGCGTGCTGCAGGAGTGGAATCTCGACCACCTCGCTGACCGCAAGTTCGGCACGCTGAGTGACGGCGAACAGAAGCGGGTGCAGATTGCCCGCTCGGTCATGACCGACCCCGAAATTCTTTTGCTGGACGAGCCCGCTGCGAGCCTCGATCTCGGCGCCCGGGAATCGCTTCTTCAGCTGCTCAGCGGTTTTGCCCAGGAACCCAACTCCCCGGCCATCATCATGGTCACCCACCACGTCGAAGAGATTCCGCTCGGATTTACCCACGTGCTGTTGCTGTCGGGCGGCAAGGTCGTCTCCGCCGGGCCCATTGCCGAAGCGTTGACCGCCGAAGCCCTGACCGAGACTTTCGGCCTCGCGGTCGAACTGTCCGAGACCGACGGCCGCTACTCTGCGCGTGCGGTCTGACCTTAGACTCCGCGCGAGGGCCGTCGATCACGCGCTCTTTCTGCTAAAGTTAGTGGCTGGCCATCTGGCCAACCAGCTTGTCGTCGTCCCAGACGGCGGGGCCCAACAATCGAACAGCACTGTGACCAGTTACAAGTCTGTTCACCAGAAGTGCAAAAGGAAATCTTCATGAAGTCTGACATCCACCCCGAGTACGCTGCGGTCGTGTTCCGCGACCTCGCCTCCGGCGCGACCTTCCTGACCCGTTCGACGGTCTCCAGCAAGAAGACCATCGAGTGGGAAGACGGAACCACGTACCCGGTTATCGACGTGGAAATCTCCTCCGAGTCGCACCCGTTCTACACGGGCAAGCAGCGCATCATGGACTCCGCCGGCCGCGTGGAGAAGTTCAACTCGCGCTACAAGGGCTTCGGCAAATAGCACCAGGTACTGCACGCACTAGGTACTGCAAGCACTAGGTACTGCAAGCACTAGGTACTGCAAGCACTAGGTACTGCAAGAAAAGCGACCAGCCCAGGCTGGTCGCTTTTTTGTGTCTGTTCCGATCTGCGTCAGCGCTGGGGCCAGGCGGTGTCCGCTAGAAATTCTGGGTCGCGACCGCGCCGCATGTACTCCTGAAAGCTTTCGGCCTGCTGGCGGTACCAGGTGACCTGCAGCGCGTGCATCTCGTCGAGAGTGGCGGGCAGAGCGCCCTCGTGGGCCCGGTGAATGGCCTGGGCGACACGACCGGCGGCGATCGCATCGGCTCCGGCATCATGGGCATCGTCCAGTGAGACACCATAGAACGCGCTGGTGACCTCGAGGGTGCGCTTGCCCTTGCGATACTTATCGACGGCCTTGTCGATGACCAGGGGATCGACGACGGGACTGGGGGAGTCCAGCGGGGCGATGCCGTAGCGCACGGCTTCACGATCGAGCAGGGTGAGGTCGTAGGGGGCGTTGTAGGCCACGATGGGCAGGCCGTCGCTCAGATGCCCGCGCAGGGCTGTGACGATCTCGGCTACAGCCTCCGCGGCGACCCGACCGTGTTCTACGGCCTGCTCTGTCGTGATGCCGTGAACGCTGGTCGCTCCGGCCGGAATGTCAATGCCCGGATCAACCAGCCAATCGATGCGTTCCACGGCGGTGCCGCTCGCGTCGAGAACGGCGACGGTGGCCGACACGATGCGGCAGGTTTCCACGTCGATTCCGGTGGTTTCAAGGTCGAATACGGCGAGGTGATCGCTCCAGGTGCTCATACTTCCACCCTAGGGGGGACCACCGACATTCTTCCGCGCCACCCGACGGTGCGGGCCGCGCTGTGACGAACGGCGGGGTCACGCGTGCGAAATCAGAGTTGAATACGCCGGTTGATGACGTTCTCAGCGCTCTCCCGCATTGTCTGGTTGCGGGCGCGTGCATCCGCTCGGAGTCGCTTGAAGGCTTGGTCCATGTCAACCGTGCTGATCTGCGCGATGACGCCCTTGGCCTGTTCGATCAGGATGCGGCTGTTCAGCGCTCGTTGCAGCTGCTCGTTGACGACGGGGTCTTCGCGCACGGTGCGTTCCTGCAGGATACTGATGGTTGCGACATCGGCCATCGCCTGCCCGATGGCGGCGTCTTCAGGCGTGACGTCACCGGTATCGGTGCGAAAGAGGTTGAGTGCGCCAATCGTGCGATCGCGTACCCGCATCGGAATGGCATGCACGGAACGGAAGCCCTGGGACAACGCGGCTTCCGTGAAGTCGGGGTACTTGTCGCCGGAATCTTTAAGATCGCCGATCGTGACGACTTTTCCAGTGAGGAAGCAGTCGACGCACGGTCCAGCTCCAGCCTGCTGCTGCATAACTTCGACCAGGTAGCTCTCTTCACTGGTCGAGGCGACGACCTGCAATTCTCCGCTCGGATCGGCCAGCAGCAGGCCGGCCGCGGTCGCGTCGAGCAACTCGACGCATTCTTCGACGAGGGTATGCAGCACGTCGAGAACGTCATATTCGCTCACCTGAGTGTCCGTCAATCTCACGAAGGCGGCGCTCACCAGTGACGCGCGAGTCATAGTGACCATGAAAAAATTCTAAGACATTTTGTGGTATTTCGTCAGTTTTTACCTAGTCAGTTTCCTGGCTGAATTGCAGCCGCCTTGCGACCACGTCTCCCGCGACGGCGCGCACCGTTATTCCGTGGGCGAAGGCGTGCGCGCGAAGCAGCAACAGGGCATCCGTCGGTGTGACGTTCATCTGCACCAGCACCATGCCGATGGCCTGATGAATTTCCCGTCGCGACAGGGGCGACCCCGTGGAGGCCTGGGATGCCGTTGACGTCACGGACGTTTCGCCTGCTTCGGCCGACTGCACCCGCAACAAGTGGTCGAGCAGGTTCCAGGCGGTCTCGGTGGCCAGGACCAGCGCTTTGGCGCGGTCCGCGCGATCCAGTACCCCTGCTGTCGTGCTGTACAGCTCGACGATGCCGACGTCGAGCGCTCCGAGAGTGAGCGGGAAAACGTACAGCGCCTCGACCGTCGTCTCCATCAGCGCGGTGTGAAAAACCGGCCACAGCGGATGCTCTGCCTCACGTACTCGAGGCTCCAAAACGGGCAGCCGGGTGCGAGCCGCCTCCCAACGGGGACCTTCCCCGAGATCGAACTGCAGCTCGTCGAGGCGAGCAGCAAGGCGATCGGTCGCACACACGATCGATTCGGGCATCGCACCGCCGAAAACGGAGACAGCAGCACCATTCACGGGTAAAAGGTCAAGAAAATGGGCGCACAGGGCTGTGTCCTCGACTCCGCCTTCTGAACTAGACCATTCAGCCACGACCGGCCTCCAGAGCGTTTGCGACGGATTGCTTATCCCAAGCCTACGTCGCGCGCGCAAGCGCGACAATGACCGTTCACGCGAAGTTCGTCACGGTGCGGAATGACCCACGCCCTCAGCCGCAGTGCAACCAGTAGAAGCTCTGGGCGCCGAGGGTGAGTGTGAGCGAACCTTCCTCGTTGAAGCTGGGAAACACCGCACCGCCGAACAGGTCGTACAGCCGGGTTCCGGCCATGTCGACATCCTCGATGGTAAAGGCGACCGGGTTGTGCGAGAAGCTGAACACGCACATCACCGTTTCCGGCTGGTCGCCGAACATGGAGCCCGAGCCGGCGTAGCTGCGGGTGAACACGAGGACCGATTCGTGGGCGGTCTTGAGAACACGAATCTTGCCGAGTCCAAAGGTGGGATGGGCCTTGCGCACGTGGATGACATTGCGAATCCAGTGCAGCAGCGAACCGGACTGGGCCAGCTGGGATTCCACGTTGGTCTGCGTGAAGTTGTAGACGAGAGACTGCACGATTGGCAGGAACAGTTTGCCCGGGTCGGCATCGGAAAAGCCGGCGTTGCGGTCGGGGGTCCACTGCATCGGTGTGCGGGAACTGTCCCGGTCGGGAAGCCAGATGTTGTCGCCCATGCCGATCTCGTCGCCGTAGTACAGAAACGGGCTGCCGGGCAGGGCGAACAACAGGGCGTGGGCGAGCTCCAGTTCGGCGCGCGAGTTGTCGAGCAACGGTGCCAGCCGCCTGCGAATGCCGATATTGGCGCGCATCCGTGGGTCGTAGGCGTACCAGCCGTACATGGCCTGCCGGTATTCCTCGCTGACCATTTCCAGGGTGAGCTCGTCGTGGTTGCGGAGAAACACGCCCCAGCCGGCGCCGTCGGGAATGTCGGTGGTCTCGGAGAGCACCCGCACGAGTTCGTTGGCCTGCTGCGAGCGCAGGGAATAGAAGATACGCGGCATCACCGGAAAGTCGAACGCCATATGGCATTCCGGTTCGTCCTCGGTGCCGAAGAAGGCGGCGACTTCGCGCGGCCACTGATTGGCCTCGGCGATCATGACCCGGCCGGGATATTCACGATCGACCATGGCGCGGAGCCGCTTGACGAATTCGTGCGTCGGCGGTTCGCCCTCGCCGTTGCCCTCCTCGGATTCAAACAGGTACGGGATCGCGTCCAGCCGAAAGCCGTCGACACCGAGATCGAGCCAGAAGCGAATGACATCGAAGATGGCATCCTGCACGGCCGGGAGTTCGAAGTTGAGGTCGGGCTGGTGCGAGAAGAACCGGTGGAAGAAGAACTGGCGCCGCACCGGGTCGAAGGCCCAGTTCGATTCTTCGGTGTCGGTGAAGATGATGCGAATATTCGGGTACCGCTCGTCGGTGTCGCTCCAGACGTAGAAGTCCCCGTACGGCCCGTCGGGATCCTCGCGGGACTGCTGAAACCACTCGTGCTGGTCGGAGGTGTGATTGAGCGGAAAGTCGATCACGATGCGCATATTGCGTTCGTGCGCCTTGGTGACGAGGTCTTTGAACTCCTCGAGGGTGCCGAATTCCGGAAGAATGGTTCGGTAATCGGAAACGTCGTAGCCGCCGTCTTTCAGCGGGGAGTTGAAGAACGGCGGAATCCACAGGGCGTCGATGCCCAGCCATTGCAGGTAATCAAGCTTCGATACCAGGCCGGACAGGTCGCCGGAGCCGTCGGCATTGCTGTCGACAAACGAACGCACCATCACCTCGTAGAAGACGGCTCGGCGATACCACCGCGGATCGAGGGCCAAACCGGGCAACTGAATGGGTGCGGTAAAGCTCACGGCTTTCCTTCCGTCCCGGCAAAGGGCTCTCTCGATGCAAGTGGTGGCTAGAGTCTAGATCGACCACCCCGGTGCACGTCCAGCCTTGCGTAAGTCACGCGCCTAAACTAGGGCCGATGATCGTTTCTTCTCCCTACGACAAGCTTCTGCAGAGCCTCCCGGTACTCGCGCTCACCGCATCCGTTCCCGGCACCGACGGGCAGAGCAGTGACACGCGGTACTGGGACTACGGCGACCCCACCGCGCCCACAACGCTCGTGCTGGTGCATGGCTTTCGTGGCGACCACCACGGTCTGCAGCTGGTCGTGGCCGAGTTGCTCAGCGGCGACCCACACTCGCCGGCGCTGCGCATCCTGGCACCCGACCTGCCGGGTTTCGGCGAATCGGCCCCGCTCCACGACGGGGTTCATTCCCTCTCGGCGTACGCCCGCTGGCTCGAGGAATTCCTCGGCGTGCTCGCCCCGACCGGGCGGCTAGTGGTACTGGGCCATTCTTTCGGTTCGATTGTGGTCGCTGCGGCAGCCGCAGCGGGGCTGACCGCCGACGAGATCATCCTGGTCAATCCGATCGCCGCGCCGGCCCTGTCGGGGCCGCGCGGAGTGCTGACCCGGCTTGCTGTGTTCTACTACTGGGCAGCGGCGAAATTGCCGGAGCGCTGGGGCTACGCGCTCTTGCAGAACCGTACCATCGTGCGCATCATGAGTGTCAGCATGGCCAAGACGCACGACCCGGCTCTGCGTCGCTGGATCCACAATCAGCACGACCGCTATTTCAGTGCCTTTGCCAACCGCCGGGTCGTCATGAATGCGTTCACGGCCTCGGTCAGTCACGACGTGAGCGAGTTCGCTGCCCGCATCCTTCAGCCGACGCTGCTGATCGCGGCCGACAAGGACGACATCACGCCACTCGCGGCGCAATATCGACTGCAGATGCTCTTTCCCAACGCTAGGTTGCGGGTTATCAACAACGTCGGGCACCTCATCCACTACGAACAGCCACAACCGGCCGCACTGTTCATCCGGGAATTCATGGCTGAGGAGCTGGCGTTATGAGAATTGTCGTCGACTGCCGTTACGTTCGCTTCGACCACCACGACGGCATCAGCCGCTACACGGCGGGGCTTGTGACCGAACTGGGCCGCCTGCATCCGCTCATGATGCTCATCAGCGACCATCGTCAACTCGACATGTTGCCTGCGCTGCCGTGGCAGCTGGTGCGCGCTCCGACCAGCCTGCTCGAACCACTCGTCGCGCTGTCGGTCAACCGGCTGAAGCCCGACGTCGTGTTCAGCCCGATGCAGACTATGGGTTCCTGGGGCCGCAAGTACCGGTTATTCCTGACCGTGCACGACCTTATCTACTATCGCAATCGCACGCCCCCGCGTGATCTGTCGCCGTTTATCAGGCTGCTCTGGCGGGTCTACCACCTCTCCTGGTGGCCACAACGGATGCTGCTGAACGGCGCCGACGGCATCGTGACGGTGTCCGAGACCACCCGTTCACTGATCAATGAGCACCATCTCACCCGGCGTCCGGTCACCGTGGTGCCGAACGCCGCCGACACCGTTCCGGGCATCCCGAGTCATCGGAGCATCGCGGAAACCACCCGCCTGATCTATATGGGCTCCTTCATGCCGTACAAGAACCTCGACACTCTCGTGCTGGCCCTGGCCGACCTGCCCGAGTACGAACTGCACCTGCTCAGCCGGGTGTCGGCGACCGAGCGAAACCGGCTGACCCGCCTGGCTCCGCAATCCCGGCTGCTCTTTCACGACGGGGTGACCGATGAGGAGTACCACGCCCTGGTGCGCTCGGCTACCGCCCTCGTCACCGCGTCGCTCGATGAGGGCTTCGGTATTCCCCTGGTCGAGGCGATGAGTTTGGGTATCCCCGTCGTGGTCAGTGACATTCCGATCTTTCGCGAGATCGGCGGCGACGCGGCGCTGTACTTCGACCCGCGCAGTGCCGATGCCATTACTGCGGCCGTTCGGAATCTCGCGGAGCCGGGGGAGTGGGCAACGCGCTCCGCGCTGTCGATCGAACAGGCGGCCCGCTTTACCTGGGCGGCGTCGGCCCGTACCCTGCTCGACGTGCTCGAGGGAACCGTTCCGACTACTCCGTAGCTGCATTTCACGCCGCGCGGGAGCTGCGCAGTTGCGCGGGAGGCGCAACCCGCGCGCAGCGGCGCAGGTCGAGCGCCTCGCGTAGCGCTGGAGTTGTGGCCAGACCTGTTCTCCCGCGCACTGGCGCAAGTCCAGCGTGACGCCTGGCATCCGTGCGGTTAGGAACAGGTCAGAGCACCGGGGAGGCTGCGGTCTCACCGCGGTCGCCGGGAGACCGGGTGGTCGCGTCGAAGTGGGTCAGCAGCAGCTGGTCGTTCTGCCACCGAAAATCGTGCACGGACCCGTTCGCGATGAATTCGCCGTGCCGGGGTCGCTCACCCTCGGTGACATGGCGCAACAGAGTGCCGATGATGCCGCCGTGGCTGAGCACGAGCACACGCTGCCCGGCTCGCCCGGCCGCCAGGGTCGCGAGGGCGGCGAGCACCCGATCAACGACATCGCGCCGAGTCTCTAATCCCGGAACAACGACACCATCGGGAAAGCGATGCTGACGCTCGGCGAAGGTGAGCCCTTCGATGGCCCCGTGGTGGCGTTCGGTGAGGGCGGGAACGATGAGTGGTTCGCTCAGTCCGAGCTCGGCCGCGATGATGTGGGCGGACTCAGAAGCGCGAAGGAGCGGGCTGCTCACGATGGCGTCCCAGCGCCGCGACTGTAACCGCTCGGCAGCGGCAGCGGCCTCGGCTCGCCCGGTCGCGTTGAGGGGGATATCCGTGCTGCCCTGGATGCGGTGATGCAGGTTCCAGTCCGTCTGGCCATGACGCACGATCGAGAACGTGGTCGTCGCGGATTCACCCGACGGATCGGGACTTCGCTGGGCAGACACGCGCGGTCAGCCCAGCAGACGTTCGGCGAGTGCGGCGAGGGTTTCCGAGGTGCCGGCCTCGAGCTTGTGCAGGGCACGCCCGTCACCCTTGGTCACGCCACGGTTGATGACAATGATCGGCAGCTTGCGCCGGCGTGCCTGTTCGACCAAGCGGATGCCGGAATTCACCGCCAGCGAGGACCCGGCCACGATGAGGGCGTCAGCGCTCTGGATCAAAGCGGATGCCTCCAGAAACGTTTCCGTCGGAACGAGTTCGCCGAAGAACACCACGTTCGGCTTGAGCATTCCCCCGCAAACCGTGCACGCCGGAATCACGAAGTCGTCGATATTCCCCACATCGGCATCGCCGTCGGGAGCGATCCGAATGCTCTCCGGGTCGCGGAGCACGGGGTTGTCCTTTTCCAGCCGCGCCGCAATGCTGTCACGGCCGAAGGCCTGACCGCAGGCCAGACAGATCACCCGGTCGAGGGAACCGTGCAATTCGACCACATGGCGTGAACCGGCGCGGGTGTGCAGGCCGTCGACATTCTGGGTGATCACTCCGGCAATGGCGCCGGCGCTCTCAAGCTGAACGAGCGAGCGGTGTCCCAGGTTCGGTTCGGCCTGGTGAAACACCCTCCAGCCCAGGTGGCTGCCGGCCCAGTAGCGTTTGCGGGACCGTTCATCGGCGACGAAGGTCTGAAAGTTCATCGGGGTTCGCGTCGGTGCGCCCGCGCCGCGATAGTCCGGAATTCCGGAATCGGTACTGAGGCCGGCGCCGGTGAGAACGGCGGCGCGTTTGCCGCGCAGCAGAGCGGCGACAGCATCCACTGCCCGTTCCGAATCGAGCGCGACAGCGGAGGCCAGCGCTGCGGCGGTATCGGGGGCGTCGGCGGGCTCAAGCGCGTCGACCAACACCGTGCCGTCCGCAGCGGTGCCGTGCGCAGCCGTGTCGCTGGGCTGGGCCGAATCGGCGGTCATCGGCGCTCCTTTCGTACCAGGGCGAGCAGAAACAGCTGCCCGTCCCTTGAGTCTAAACTCGTCTGTTTTCCGGTTTGACTACCCACCTGTCAGGCTTGAGCTCAACCACTCATCTCGGAAGGCACTTCTTCGTGCAGATCACCCGCATCACCGACCTGTCCAGCCCGGGTCTCGCCGACTATTCGCGTTTGACCGATGTCGCCCTCCGGCGTGTTCTCGAACCGGCCGGCGGCCTGTATATCGCTGAGTCACCCAAGGTGATCGCCCGGGCGCTGAACGCCGGACACCGACCACGGTCGTTGCTGATTCAGGAACAGTGGATGCCCGACGCCGAGCGGCTTCTGGCCGACTGGCCTGACGTGCCCGTCTACGTGGGTGAGGCCAGCGTGCTCGAGCAGCTCACCGGCTACAACCTGCACCGCGGAGCCCTCGCCGCCATGCACCGGCCGGCACTGCAACCGGTCGAAGCACTGATCAAGACGGCACGCCGAATCGTGATCCTCGAGGACATCGTCGACCACACCAACGTCGGTGCCATCTTTCGTTCGGTGGCCGGACTCGGCGCCGACGCCGTGCTGATCACGCCGCGGTGTGCCGATCCACTGTATCGACGCAGCGTGCGCGTGAGCATGGGCACTGTGCTGCAGGTCCCGTGGACCCGACTGCCGGAGTGGAGCGTGGCCACCCCGCTGCTGCACGCCGCCGGCTTCCACCTGGCAGCCCTGGCGCTAGAGGACAACGCGGTCTCGCTCGACGTGTTCGCCGAGACGGCACCCGAACGGCTCGCCATCATCCTCGGCGCCGAGGGCGACGGGCTCAGCCAGCACGCGCTGGCCGCCGCCGACACGGTCGTGACAATTCCCATGCTGCACGGCGTCGACTCGCTCAACGTCGCCTCGGCAAGCGCGGTCGCACTCTACGCCCTGCGCGTTCGTGCGTGAACACCCGGGGCGACCGGACCGGTTTCACCCAGCGAAGAAGTTAGGCTGAACGGATGTCTCCCTCCCGGCGTGTCCTCCTCCGGCGCCGCAGGCTCGCCGTCTTCAGCATTCTCCTCGTAGTCGTGGGCGGTATCGGCTACGTCGGTGCCACCAACCTGGCCCCCGTACCGGCGAGCGCAGCCGATCTCGTTCAACCGGCAGCGCTCACCCAGCCGGTAGCTGCCCCGACCTGGCCGGCTTTTGGCGAGAGCGCCATCGGTGCGGTCGGCTTCCCGGGCGTTCTGGCCTCGAGCGGCGCTCAGGACACGGTACCGATCGCGAGCATCACCAAAATGGTCACCGCCCTCGTCATCCTGGACGCGAAACCGCTCGGCGCCGGCGAGGCCGGGCCGGACATCACGTTCACCGATGCCGACGTGGACATCTACTACGACGTGATCGCCGAGAACGGCTCGGTCGCTCCGGTCGTCTCCGGAATGGTGCTCACCCAGCGCGAGTCCTTCGAAGCGATGCTGCTGCCATCGGCCAACAATTACGCGGCCTCCCTCGCGGTATGGGCCTTCGGATCGATCGACGGCTACCTGGCGGCAGCGAAGACCTGGCTCGCAGCCAACGCCCTGACCCAGACCACTGTGACCGACACCAGCGGCCTGTCCACGTCGAGCGTGAGCAGCCCGGCCGACCTCGTCGAGATCGGCAAACTCGTCGTCGGCCACCCCGCCCTCGCCGAAATCGTGGCCCTGCCCTCGGCGGTCTTGCCGGTCATCGGAACCATCACCAACACCAACAAGCTGCTGGGGCGCGATGGCGTCGACGGTATCAAGACCGGGACAACGGATGTCGCCGGCGCCTGCCTGTTATTCTCAACCGACTTCACCGTCGGCACCAGCACGGTCACCCTGGTCGGGGTGGTGCTCGGCGGTGACACGCACTCCGAACTCAAC
The DNA here is from genome assembly GCF_004403505.1 of Cryobacterium sp. TMT1-2-2. Taxonomy (NCBI): domain Bacteria; kingdom Bacillati; phylum Actinomycetota; class Actinomycetes; order Micrococcales; family Microbacteriaceae; genus Cryobacterium; species Cryobacterium sp. TMT1-2-2. The sequence goes on from NZ_SOGS01000002.1 coordinate 306,178, forward strand.
TCGGCGATCGCCGCGCTGATCGAGAGCGTGCAACCCGGTTTTCACGACGTCATCCTCGCCGAGGAAGGCGCCGTGTTCGGCAGTTATACGACCCAGTGGGGTGACGAGAGCGACATCGTGGCCGAGCGGGCGGCATCCGTTCTAGTCTGGTCGGACTCGCCGATCACCGGAGGGGTGACGGCAGAGGATGTGCAGCTCGGCCGGGCCGGGGACGAGGTCGGTACGGTGTCGTTCACGATCGGTGGGGCAACGCCGACGACCGTATCGGTGCCGCTCGAACTCCACCAGGCTCTGGCCGATCCCGGTCCGGCCTGGCGCATGGGGCACCCCGGCGAACTCGCCGCCGGCTGACCCGGGCGCTCAGACCGTGGGGAGCGTGAACGGGCCGGCGTCAGGCCGCTTGGGCAGCACGTGGTCGCCGGAGGACTGGTGGCGCACCCGGCGCAGCACCCACGGAACGAGGTATTCCCTGGCCCAGGCGAGGTCTTCCGTACGTGCCTGACGCCAGGTGGTGCCCGGCATCGGCTCGGGTTCGCTCGGTGCAAGAGAATTCTTCACGTTGAGGGTCTGCAAGACCATACGAGCGACCGTGTGGTGCCCGAGCGCGTTCAAGTGCAACCGGTCGGGTGCCCACATGCGTGGGTCCTGAATCTCGGTGAGCTGCCACATATCGGCCACGATGCAGTCGTACTTCGTGGCGACCGCGCGAATGTTTTCGTTATAGATGGCGACCTTGCCGCGGATACTGCGAAACACGGGGGAAAAGCCCACATCGGCGCCGGTGAACAGCACGACCGTCGCGCCGTCGCTGGTCAACCGGGAAATAGCGTCGTCACAGCGCGCCGCGATGGCGTCCGGGTCGGTTCCCGGGCGAATCACGTCGTTGCCGCCGGCCGAGATGGTGATCAGATCGGGGCGCAGCGCCAGAGCCGGCTCGATCTGCTCATCGGCAATCTGTCGAATCAGTTTGCCGCGCACGGCGAGGTTGGCGTAAGCGAAGTCCTCCGTGCCGACGCTGAGAATCTCGGCGACCCGGTCGGCCCAGCCTCGGTGCCCGCCGGGGCTCTGCTGTTCCGGATCGCCGATGCCCTCGGTAAATGAATCGCCGAGCGCGACGTAGCGCGACCATGGATGCTGTTGCTTCGTCATCAGACCATTGTGTCTGAACATTGTCGCGCTCGTCGAACCTGAGTGCGGACGCGAACGTCGGTGGGCTTTGGTAGATTTGTCAGAAGTGAATACTCCATCGGTTTTCGGTCCCGCACAGGGAACGAGTGCAGCCGAACACCTGTCGCCGTCCTTTCCCGAACGCGCGGCCTGGGGCACCGCAGGCAAGCTGCGCGCCTGGCAGGCCGAAGCACTGGAAGCCTATTTCGTGCACGAACCGCGCGATTTTCTGGCCGCAGCCACGCCGGGTGCCGGCAAGACCACGTTTGCCCTGCGACTCGCTGCCGAACTTCGATCCCGGCGCACCATCGATCGCATCACCGTCGTGGCGCCGACTGAGCATCTCAAGAACCAGTGGGCGGATGCCGCGGCGCGCGCGGGCATCCGTCTGGATCCCATGTTCAAGAACGCTGACCGCAGCTACGGCAGCCACTACCACGGCGTCGTCGTGACCTACGCGCAGGTTGCCGCCCGGGCCGCCCTGCACAAGCAGCTCACCGAATCCAGCCGCACCCTCGTCATTCTCGACGAAATCCACCACGGGGGAGACGCCCTCAGCTGGGGCGACGCCATCCGCGAGGCGTTCGGGCCGGCCACCCGGCGACTCTCCCTCACCGGCACCCCGTTCCGCTCTGACACGTCACCGATCCCGTTCGTCAGCTACCTGCCCGATAAACACGGCATCCGCATGTCGCAGAGCGACTACGCCTACGGCTACGGCCGCGCCCTGGCCGACGGCGTCGTACGCCCGGTGATGTTCATGGTCTACGCCGGGCACATGAAGTGGCGCACCAGGGCCGGCGACGAGATGGAAGCGAAGCTCGGCGAGGGCAACACCAAGGACATCACCAGCCAGGCCTGGCGCACCGCGCTCGAGCCGAGCGGCCAGTGGATTCCGTCCGTGCTGCGCGCGGCCAACTCTCGCTTGACCGAGGTGAGGCACGGCATACCGGATGCCGGTGGTCTCGTTATCGCCACCGACCAGACCACCGCACGTGCCTACGCCGTCATCCTTGAGGACATCTGTGGCGAGCCGGTCACCATCGTGCTCTCCGACGAGAAGGAGGCCAGCGACCGCATCGACGAGTTCTCCAAGAACACCCGCCGCTGGATGGTTGCTGTGCGCATGGTGTCGGAGGGCGTCGACGTTCCGCGCCTCGCCGTCGGCGTCTACGCGACGAGCGCGGCCACGCCGCTGTACTTCGCCCAGGCGATCGGCCGGTTCGTGCGGGCGCGGCGACGCGGTGAGACGGCATCCATTTTTCTGCCGAACGTTCCCGGGCTGCTCAGCCTTGCGAACGCGCTCGAATTGGAACGCGACCATGCCCTCGACCGCAGCAATCGGGAGGACGGCGACAATGGAATGTACAACCCCGAAGACGCCATGGTTGCCGCGGCGAACAAGGAAGAGAAAGCGTCTGATGACGTCGGCCTGGACGATTTCACCTGGCAGGCCCTCGATTCCCAGGCCACCTTCGACATGGTCATGTTCGACGGTGACGAATTCGGTGAGCTGGCCGAGCCGGGCACCGACGAGGAGTTCGACTTCATCGGCATTCCGGGCCTGCTCGAGCCCGAGCAGGTCTCCGAGCTGCTGCGGCAGCGCCAATCCCGACAGTCCAAACGGTCAACCGACAAACGCAAAGACCCGGTGACCGGTGAAATTGCCCCGCTCGAGCCGCCGCCCCTGTACCGCACCCTCAAGGAACAGCGCACGCTGTTGTCAAGTCTGGTCGGCATGTGGTCGAAGCTCGCCAATGAACCGCACGGCATGATCCACGCCGAGATGCGGCGCATCTGTGGCGGGCCCGCCGTCGCCCAGGCCAGCGTCACCCAGCTGCAGATGCGCATCGACCTGCTGCGCCGCCGCCTCGGCCGCAGCTAGTCACGCGGCTGCTGCGCCGATCTAGCCGGCCGCACCGGAGGTGTTGGCCGCGCCCACCGGCACCCGGGCCACCAGCAGGGCGGTCAGAATGTCGTCCATGAGGTCGTCGACGTGCTCCAGCCCAATGGAGATACGCACGATTCCGGCGGCGGGCCGGGCGTCGGGCGCGACCGGTCGGTGGGTGAGCGACGCCGGATGCTGCACCAGGGAATCGACGCCGCCGAGCGACACGGCGTGGGTGATCAGGCCGAGCGCCTCGGTGAAACGCAGGGCCGCCGCGTAGCCGCCGAGATCCAGGGCGAGGAGCGATCCGGCGCCCGAGCACTGCCGCCCGATCAGTCCCTGCGGGTCCTGGCCGGGGAGCCCGGGGTAGAGCACCCGCACCAGGGCCGGGTGTCCGGCCAGCCGAGTCGCCACTTCCGCCGCCGTCGCCTGCTGGGCGCGTACCCGCACCGGGAGGGTGCGCAAACCGCGATGCAGCAGGTAGGCATTGAACGGGGTCAGCAGGCCGCCGGTGAGCGCCCGCACCTGCCGCAGGCGCACCATCCACTCCTCGGACCCGGAGACCGTCCCGCCCATCGCGTCGCCGTGTCCGCCGAGAAATTTGGTCGCGCTGTGCAGCACCAGGGTTGCTCCCGACTCGATCGGACGCTGCAGTACGGGCGTCGCGAAGGTGCTGTCGACCAGTACCGGCACGTCTCCGGCCGCGTCGACGACCGCCCGAATATCGGTCAGTTCGAGGGTCGGGTTGGCCGGTGTCTCCAGAATGACCAGGCCGGTATCCGAGCGGATGGCGGCGGTCACCCCGGCCAAATCTGTCCAGGTGACGGTCGTTCTGAGCAGCCCGCTGGCCAGGACATGATCGGTCCCGCCATACAGTGGTCGCAGGGCCACGATGTGCGGTTTTCCGGCGGTGACCGTGGCGATCAGGGTCGCGGTGAGAGCGGCCATTCCGGTGGCGAAGGCCACCGTGCCCTCCGCCCGCTCCAACGCTGCGAGGGCGCTTTCGAAACGGGCGACGCCGGGCTGCCAGAGGCGCTGGTACACGGCTGAGTCCCCGGGTTCCGGGGTTCCGCCGGTCGCGAGATTCTCGTACGACTCACCGCCGGATTCCACACCGCGCAGCGGATTAGTGGTGGACAGGTCGATACCGGGAACGTGAACGCCCGCCTCGGTGAGGCCGTCCATTCCGGCATGCACGGCGAGGGTTTCAATATGTGACATCGGTGGCAGCATGCCCTCACAGAAACAGATTCTGTGTGGTCGCGCAAGTGACCCTGCAGACCCTTGCAATTCCAAGACAGGAATCGCATAAACTCCTTAGTAATAAGGGAGTCTGTTGATGGAATCGAAGAAGCCAGAACTTGATCGGGTTGACCGCGCGCTGTTGCGCGCCCTGTCGGTCAATGCCAGGGCTTCCGGGGCAGCCCTGGCCAGTGAAATCGGCGTTGCCGAGTCCACCGTGTCGCTGCGCCTGCGTCGTCTGCAGCAGCTCGGCCACATTCGTGGCTACCGGGCCAATATTGACCTGGCTGCCCTCGGTGCCAGCTTGCAGGCTCTCATCTCGGTGCGGCTGGCCAAGCACGCCCGCGTGCAGATCGACGACTTTCGGAACGCGGCCCCGCACTGGCCCGGCGTGATCGGGTTGTTCCACACCGCGGGTGCCGACGACTACCTGCTGCACGTGGCCGCAGCGGATGCGTCCCACCTGCGGGACTTCGTGCTCGAGCACCTCGCGGAGCATCCGGCGGTCGCCCACACCGAGACCAACCTCATCTTTGAGTATGTCGACGGCGACGGCTGGCAGGACCTGGTGAAGTAACGGGCGGCCGGTCGCAGCAGCTGCCCGGCCCCGTATCCGGTTAAAACAAGAACGCCTCCCGCCGAAGCGGAAGGCGTTCTTCGCAAGCTCTATTTAGAGGGCGCGGATGTTCTCGGCCTGAGGACCCTTGGGGCCCTGGGTTACCTCGAACTCGACCTTCTGGTTCTCATCGAGGGACTTGTAGCCATTCGACGCGATCGCGGAGTAGTGCGCGAAAACATCGGCGCTTCCGTCGTCGGGTGCGATAAAGCCGAAGCCCTTTTCAGCGTTGAACCATTTCACGGTACCTGTTGCCATTTGTAAAACTCCTCCAGGAGTGTAAGACCGGCCCCGACTGTCGGGACCGTTCGTCGCGGTATTCGTCGTCCGCTTCCGAAAGGAATGTGGCGCACTAACTGCGATCCAGATGAATCACGATTAATGCGTTTAAGACGTGCAAGCACTACAACTTCGAGTCCAACACTAGCCCACATGTCTGGATGGTTTCGGAATTCCCTGCCTTTTTAACACGAAAGCGTTACGTTTACCGGAAAAAACGGGTGAACTCCGGGTCTACCACTGGTAGTGAGCGCTCCGGGAGCATTCCGAAAAACTAATCCCGGCGTGTCATTCGGCTGTCACAAAGTCGATCAGGTGTTCCACTCGGCCGAGAAGTTGCGGTTCCAGGTCGGCAAACGTGCGCACCTGGCCGAGAATGCGCTGCCAGGCCCTGGCTATGTCAGCCTGCTCCTCGTGCGGCCAACCGAGCGCGTCGCAGATACCGTGCTTCCACTCAATGCTGCGCGGAATATCGGGCCACACCGTGAGGCCCACGCGGGCTGGTTTCACCGATTCCCAGACGTCGACGAACGGATGCCCCACCACCAGCACGCTCGCCGCATACGGGCCGCGCGCCACGGCTTCCGCGATGCGGCTCTCCTTCGAGCCCGGCACGAGGTGATCCACCAGCACGCCCACCCGACGCCCGGACCCCGGACGAAATTCTCGAAGGATCTCGTCGAGGTTATCGACACCCTCAATGTACTCAACGACCACTCCCTCGATCCGCAGGTCGGCACCCCAGACCTTTTCGACCAGTTCGGCATCGTGCCGGCCCTCGACGAAGATGCGGCTGGCGCGAGCGACCCGGGCCGGGGCATCCGGCACAGCGGTCGAGCCCGAGGCGGTGCGCACTCGGCCTAGGGCCGCGGCCATCGTCGGAGCAATTAGGGTAACGGGGCGACCGTCAATCAGAAAGCCGGAACCGAGCGGAAACAGTCTCAGCTTGCCGTGCCGATCCTCCAGGGTGACGATCTTCTTCTCCACGCGGATGACGGCACCGCAGAACCCGGTGGCGACCTCCTCCACCACCAGGTCGCGGGTGGCTTCCTGGGTCGGAATGATAATGCGGCCGGCGTCGCGCCAGCCGGGGGAGAGCACGTCTGCACTGTATCGATCGTCCATGGCATCGACGCTAGTCGACGACGCTCTCCGCTCCGGCATGACGCGGTATTCTGAAGGCATGTGTGGTCGATTCATCATTACCGATACGGCGCCGGATCTGGCTGCCATGTTCGATGTCGAGCATGAGGGGGAGAATCTTCCTGAGCCGTCGTGGAATATCCGGCCGACCGAGCAGATCCCGATCGTGCTCGAGTCCAAACGCACCGACCCGGCCGTGCGCCGGCTGGAATCGGCACGCTGGTCGCTGATCCCGTCTTTTGCGACCGAACCGACGTCGAAATTTCCCACCTTCAACGCTCGGGCAGAAACCGCCGCCGAGAAACCGACGTTCAAGACCAGCGTCAAGTCGCGGCGTGCCCTGGTTCCGGCGACCGGCTACTTCGAGTGGCACACCGAGGGCACCGTGAAAACTCCCTATTTCATTCACTCCGACGATGGCCTGCCGCTCGCATTCGCCGGCCTGTATTCCTGGTGGAAGAATCCGGCTGCCGCTGACACCGATCCGGCGCGGTGGGTGCTGTCCGCGACTATTTTGACAACGGATGCGCGGGGCCCGCTCGCGCAGATCCATGACCGCGCCCCCGTCGCCCTACCGGAGGAGTGGTGGGACCAGTGGCTGGATCCCGCCACCGAGGGCGATCAGACCCTGGTCGATGCCGCCGTGGCGGCCTCCCGCGAGGTGGTGGAATCGCTCAACTTCTACCAGGTTGCGCCGATATCGGGTAACGGCCCCGAATTGATCGAGCCGGTCGACAACGATTCGGTGTAATTGCGCTCTGCCCTAACCGGTACGCTCGAATCAGTACGAATACTCAGTACGTTCACATCAGTGGCTGCACAATTGCGCGGGCGCTGCCCTGAAAGGAACACCCATGAACATTGTCGCCTTCGTCGTCGCGTTTGCGATCTTCGTCTTCGGTTTTTGGCTGTTCGGCCTGGCCTTCTCGGTCACCTCGCTGATGCTGCCGATTTTCATCGGCGGAATCCTGTGTGTGGCCCTCGCCATGGCGATCCCGTTCCACCTCTTGCGCAACTAAACCACGCTTGCTGCCGGCTCAGTGCAGTAAGCCAGCCACCAGGTTGATGAGCGTGGCTAGAATCACTGATCCGAACGGAAACGACAGCAGCGCGTGCCGCAGCGTCGTCATCCGCAGCGCGTGACTCTGAATGCTCGTGTCTGACACCTGATAGGTCATGCCGATGGTGAATGCCAGGTAGGCGAAGTCGCTGTACCTTGGCGGTTCGGTCTGATTGAAGTCAATGCCGCCGGGGGAGTCGCTGTAATACAGCGAGGCGTAGCGCAGCGTAAAAAGGGTGTGTACGAGAACCCAGGACAGCGCGACGCTGGCAATGGCTACACCGGCCAGAAGCCCGCGCTGCGTCCCCGAGGTCGCCGAAGTCCCCAGCAGCAACACGACTATGGCGCCGAGGCTCGCGAGCCCGGCCAGCAGGATGAGAAATTCCGAGGCTCCCCTCGAGGGGTCTTCGCGGGTCGCGTGGCGGGCCGTCGACGCGGCATCCTGTCGCCCGATGGCGATCCAGACCCAACCGATGTAGGTCACGCAGGCCGCCGCCCAGCCGAGGATCACCGCGAGGGCCCAATCGCCGGGTACGCCAGCGACGAGGCCAACGACGACTCCGACGATGAGCATGACGACCAGTCGGGTGCTGTACCGGTGCACTGACGCTAGGGAAATGGTCACAGGCTGATCGTGGCACAGAATGGCCCGATCACCCGTACAGCGCACCCTCGGCGCGGTGTCAGAATCGCACGGTATTGTAAATTTCCGATCGATTTCGCATCGATTGTCGTCGAACACGAAAGGTCCCGCCCAGGATGCAAGACAGCCCGGCCGCATCCACCCCCTACGAGGTCCTGGGAGTGAGTCCGACCGCGACCGAGGATGAGTTGCGTCGCGCCTATCGGCTGCTGCTGCGCCAGACCCACCCCGACGTCGGCGGAAGTGCCACCAAATTCCATGCCGTGCAGCTCGCCTGGGAACGTATCGGCAGCCCCGAGAACCGGGCCGCCTACGATCGCCGCCGCTTCGGTGATGCAGACCCGACCGCTCCAGCGGATGCCTACGCCGCCCCGTCCGCCCGCGGCCCGGCCACCAAGTCCAGCCTGAAAACCCGCATGCACGGTCACCCAGGCGGCCAGGCTCGCCTGAGATACCTCGATCTAGTACGCGAATGGGCCGGCCGCGGCACGGTCATCGACGACCCGTACGCCCCCGCGTTGATTCGCAGTGCCCCGAGATTCGTGCGGCACTGCCTGGCCAAGGCCCTGGCCGAGGAGGCCACGGCCCAGCTCGTGGCCAATCTCGGTATCGGTTTCACCGCCTGGCATGACATCGACACCGGCGGCCAGACCGACAAAGTCGACCACATCATCCTCGGCCCGGCCGGACTGTTCGGCCTGCTCTCCGAAGACTGGGGCGGCGCGGTGCAGTTGCGCCGCGGCGAACTGGCCGGCGACGAAGTACCGGAGGAGGATCGCCCGATCCACCAGTTCGAGGACGCCGCTCGCTCCATCAGCCGAGCGCTCAAGGTGCGCTTCACCGCGCTCATCGTCGTTCTCCCCGATGGTGCGCTCGACGAAGCGGTCTCACTGCCGAAGCGCGGCAGACGGCCGATGATCATCATCATCCCGCGGTCGCGCCTGGTTGGCGTGCTGCGCGAGGGACTGGCCGGCATGGAACGCGGCAGCTTCGAGAAAGTGTTCGAGCTGCGCAGTACCCTGCAAAACGGCATCCGTTTTGTGAATACCTAGGCGGGCAGGGCCAGCTTCTCGACCCAGTAGCGCAGAAACGTCGCCCCGGCTTCATCGTGGATCTGGTCGCCGATCACGATCACCGGATAAGGCCGGTCCAAAATGCCGTCGGACGGCCGCACGTCAACGTGGGACACGTCGTAGCCGGCCTCGTACAGGTGATCGGCCATGCGGTAGTCGCTGCGGGAATCGCCCACCGACCGCCAGAGTCGGGGCAACGGCCCGGTCTCGGCAAAGTAGGCGAGGGCTCGCTTGGCGGCATGGTCTTTGTCGAGTGTGACCGACTCGATGTCGGTGGAGATGATGGTGGCATCCAGCCGAAACGGAACCTGCCCGGATTCGTCTGGCGACTCTCGATCGTCGAAGCGAACGCCGAGCCCGTGTTTCACCAGGAGGGCAAAAGCGGCCTCGTTGAAGCCGGATTGGCGGGCGAGATAATTCGCGTGGCTCACGTCCGTACGTTGTTCGACCGAGATCATCGCCTGCTTGGTCTCATCAAAGAACATCTCGGCCGAGAACGAGTCGGCGACGAGCTGGCGCACCTCGTCGATGACCGCGGTCGGCAGGGCAACACTCTGATCGATGACCACGTCTCCCATGCCTTCCACCCCGATCGGAAACCACACCGCGCCCTTCTCGCAGACGCCGTACATGCGAAAGGAATCCGGCAGCCCGGCCGCGACGAGCGGCGCGACAACCTGCTCGCGAATAAAATCGGCTGACCGGCCCGTGATGAACGCGATCGGCACGTGTCCGGCCGCGAGGGTGATCAGATCGGTCAGGATGCTCGATGTCGCGATGGTGCGCGTGATCGGGCTCGCAATCGGACCGTCGACGTCAAGAAGCAGTCCCAGCGGGGATACGGGCAGTCCGGGCGAGGAGAGAGGTGTAGACATTTCGCCATTCTCCCATAGCGGTCGAAATCGGATCCGCAGGGGGGGAGCGGATGCTGCGCGGGCACCGCCGAGCGCCTATCGTTGTCCAAAGATGATTACGCGACGAGAAGTAGCACTGCGCCTGGACATACCGTTGGAAATGGCGGCACGCCACGGAATTCCCTCACGCCTCAGCGAGGGCCAGCTCGCCAAACTAGAGGCCGAACCGCCGGCCTGGCTGGTGCAGTCGCGAGCCAATCGCACCGGCAAAAAGCCCGTCTGGGCGCAGCTGACGTGCACGATCTGCGGGTACACCGAAGCTGTTCGCCCGAAGAAATGGTGGCCGACTTTCACCTACATCAGCTGCTCCAACCACGGTTTCGATGAGTTGCCCGAACCGGCCGCCGGTTTTGGCCGCACCGAGTGTGACGGCATCGGCAGCCAGTTCATCGGCATCACCGATGAGGCGCTGAGCCCGCCCGAACCGACCTGACTCTGCTGAAAGTACGCTGATCGCGTGGCCGTTGGACACCGCGCAGGGCGTACGATCTCGGTATGAATCTGAACGCATCGGGCCGTTGATCATGTCCCGCAATTCATTGAAGTGGCTCCCTGCCATCGTCGTGCCGGCCGTTGTCGTCGCAGCGGTCATCGCCGTGCCGCTTGCGGCCGGTGCTGCCGTCGATCTGCCCGACAAGACGGCCGAGCAGGTTCTGCTCCTGGTCAACGACAGCACCGTGTCGATCTTCTCCGGAACGGTCGCCCAAACCACTGATCTTGGCCTGCCCAGTCTTGACCTGGGCGCGGGAATGCCCGGCACGTCGTCGGCCGCTGCCGTGAGCACGGCCCTCGAATTGCTCAGCGGCTCCCACGAGTTTCGTGTGTACGTCGGTGGCGAGAGCCAGTCCCGCGTGCAGATCAAGGACCGGATGGCTGAACGCGATGTCGTGCGCAACGGCAGCGACGTTTGGTTGTACGACTCGAGCACGAACGCGGCGACTCATCTGAGCATTCCGGCCGATCTTGCCGCCACCGCCCAGGCGAAGGCCGCCGAACTCGAGTCACAGCTCCCGGCCGACCTGTCATCTCCGGCTCAGCTCGCCGAACGTTTCCTCGCCAACCTTGACCCGAGCACAGCGGTCTCGGTGGGCACCGACGCCCGGGTCGCCGGCCGTAACGTCTATCAGCTGGTCCTGACGCCGAAAGCGACCGACAGCCTCGTCGCATCCGTTTCAATCGCGGTGGACTCCGAGACCGGCCTGCCGCTGCAAGTGACCGTCGAGGCCCGGGGCCAGAGCGCACCCGCGCTTCAGGTGGGCTTCACCACCATTGACTTCTCCGCTCCAAACGCTGACCTATTCGACTTCGTGCCGCCGGTTACCGCCACGGTGACGACCCCGGCCTTCCCGACCAAGCCCGACGGCTCTGCCGCCAGCGACACGGGTGACCACAGCCCGGCAGCGGGAGGGTCCCCGGTCATCACGGGCACCGGCTGGTCCAGCATCATCGAGGTGCCCGCCCTCGCCGTACCGGCCGAGGTGGGCGATAATCCCGTGCTTGAGCAGCTCACCGAACCCGTCGCCGGCGGACGTGCACTGACCACGTCACTCCTGACGGTATTCCTGGCCACCGACGGTCGCGTCTTCGCCGGGGCAGTTCCATTGGCGCAGCTCCAGGCCGCCGCCGAGTGACCCCGGCGCTCAACCCTCCCGCCCCAAGCCTCGCCATCGAGAGTCGGGGGCTGACCAAACGGTTTGGCAGCCAAACCGCGGTGAACGGCATCGACCTCGCCGTTCCCCGCGGTTCCGTCTTCGGTTTTCTCGGTCCGAACGGTTCCGGTAAGACCACCACGATTCGCATGCTGCTGGCCCTCAGCCAGGCCAGCAGCGGAACGATCACCGTGCTCGGTCGGAGCATGCCGGCCGGGCTGCACGATGTTCTGCCCCGCGTGGGCGCCCTGGTTGAAGGTCCCGCCTTTTATCCCTTTCTCTCCGGGGCGGCCAACTTGCGGCGGCTGGACACCGCCGATCGGTACGCGCCAGGAGCGACCCGCCGGGCTCGGGTGCAGCTGGCCCTGGAACGCGTGGGCCTCACCCACGCCGCCGACAAGAAGGTGCACGCCTATTCACTTGGCATGAAGCAACGGCTGGGCATCGCCAACGCCTTGCTGCTCCCCAGGGAGCTGCTCATCCTCGATGAGCCCACGAACGGACTCGACCCCCAGGGCACCCGGGAAGTCCGCAGCCTGGTGCGCTCACTGGCCGCCGAGGGCACGACCGTGTTCGTTTCCAGCCATCTGCTGGCCGAGGTCGAACAGATGTGCACGCACGCCGCCGTGATGAGCGCCGGCAGCATCGTCGCCCAGGGCACCCTGGCCGCTCTGCGTGCGGTCGGCGAGACCCGGATCCGCCTGCGTACCCCGGATACCGCGGGCGCGGTGCGCGTGCTCACCCACCTGGGTCTGATGCCGCAGGCGGGATCGCCTGATGATGGTGACTCGATCGTAACCGCGCCGCTCGTCGGCACGAGCTGGCTGCCGGAGGCGATCGTGAAGGCTCTCGTGGCTGGCGAAGTGCGCATTCGCGGCTTCGCGATCGAGGAACCGAGCCTTGAAGAACGTTTCGTCGCACTGACCGGGGAGGGTTTCGATGTCGTCCAGTGAGGTTCTGCCGGGCGAACGCCCGAGCGTAGTGTCGGCGCGCCGCGGCAGCGGATGGTCGCTGCTCGGCTCCGAAATCTCGGTACTGTTTCGTCGGCGCCGCACCTGGGCCATGCTGGTCGCCGTGGCGCTCATCCCCATTCTGCTCGCTGTGGCCGTACGTCTGTCGTCGGAGGCGCTGGCCCCGGGGGAGGGACCGCCGTTTCTGGATCGAGTGACCCAGAACGGTCTTTTCGTGGGCTTCACCGCCATGGTCGTCGCTATCCCGCTGTTCCTGCCGCTGACCATCGGTGTGGTCGCCGGGGATACCATCGCCGGGGAAGCCGGCCTGGGCACCCTGCGGTATCTGCTGGTGGCGCCGACCGGCCGTGTGCGGCTCCTGCTCGTCAAATATGCTGGAGCTGCCCTGTTCTGCCTCGTGGCGACGCTGACCCTCACGGTGTCCGGAGCGATTATCGGGGCCGCGCTCTTCCCGGTCGGCCCGGTCACGCTGCTCTCCGGCGACACCATCAGCGTCAGCGAGTCGCTCGCGCGCTCACTGCTGGTGGCGGCCTATGTCACGGTGTCCCTGCTGGGCCTGTCGATGATCGGGCTGTTCATTTCCACGCTCACCGACGTTCCCGTCGGGGCCATGGCGGCGACGATCGTGGTCTCGGTGGTCGCTCAGATCCTCGATGTGATTCCGCAGCTGTCCTGGCTGCACCCGTGGCTGTTCAGCCACTACTGGCTCGGTTTCGCCGACCTGCTGCGGCAGCCTCTCGACCTCGGCTCGTTCGGTCAGAATGCGATCGTGCAGCTGGGTTACCTGGCCGTTTTCGGGGCGCTGGCCTACAGCCGTTTCGTGACCAAGGACATCCTGTCCTGACGGAGTTAACGAGACAGGGCCGGATCCAATGGATCCGGCCCTGTGAACTGTCTCAACCAGTCCTCGTTGATTTCTCGCAAGAAATCTCCGTGTCCGAGATGGGAATTGAACCCACACGCCCTTAACGGGCACTGGCACCTCAAGCCAGCGCGTCTACCAATTCCGCCACCCGGACTGGGTGAAACGGCCTCCGGATGAACCGGCTGCCGAGGTAATAACTTAGCACGGATTAGAACACCCGTTGTGTCACCGGCGCCGGCGCCGACGGGTAGCGTTTGACCATGGCTTCCCTTTCGAACGTGCCCCCGGCCGCAACTTCCGCTGATTCAGTGGGTAGCCCGCCCGCAGCGGTCGCCCAGAAACTCGACCTGACCGCCGAAATCGCGCGGGATCTCATCCGCTTCGACACCACGAACTACGGTGAGGGTCGCTCCAACGGCGAAACGGATGCCGCCGAGTACGTGGCCGAGAAGCTGCGCGGCCTCGGCCTGAAGCCCGAGCTGTTCGATTCCGAACCGGGCCGAACGAGCGTGGTGGCCAGGGTGAAGGGCCGCGACGCGTCGCGGAGCGCCCTGGTCGTGCACGGTCACCTCGACGTTGTGCCGGCCGACGCGGCCAACTGGAGCGTTGATCCGTTCGCCGGCGTCATCAAGGACGGACTGCTCTGGGGTCGTGGTGCCGTCGACATGAAGAACATGGACGCCATGATCCTGGCCTCCCTGCAGGACGTGATCGCCGCCCAGGGCGCACCGGAGCGTGACCTCGTCATCGCGTTCTTCGCTGACGAAGAGGCCGGCGGCGTGCTTGGTTCGCACTTTCTGGTCAAGGAACACCCGCACCTGTTCGACGGGGCTACCGAAGCCATCAGCGAGGTTGGTGGCTACTCGATCACGCTCGGTGGCAAACGCGCTTACCTGCTGCAAACCGGGGAGAAGGCGCTGATCTGGGTCAAGCTCGTCGCGCGCGGCGAGGCCGGACACGGCTCCCGCATGCACCCGAACAACGCCATCACCCGACTTGCAGGCGCCGTGGCGAAACTCGGACGGCACGAGTGGCCGATTCGCCTGACCGATACGACCGAGCAGCTGCTCGGCGAAATCGCCCGCATTCTCGATGTCGATCCGCAGCGGGTCGGCCCCGACGAACTCGCCCTGGCTACCGGCACGGCTTCCGGTTTCATTCAGGCCAGCCTGCGCACGACGGCCAACCCCACTGGCCTGACCGCCGGCTACAAGCACAACGTCATCCCGGACATGGCCGAAGCCCTCATCGACATTCGATCGCTGCCGGGCGAGGAAGACCTCGTACTCGCCCAGATTCAGGAGATTGTCGGTTCCGACATAGAGATCGTCACGATGCACCGCGATATCGGTTTGGAGACCGAATTCAGCGGACCGCTGATCGAGGCCGTCGTGGGCACTCTGGAGCGCCACGACCCCGGAGCCCCGGTGTTGCCCTACCTGTTGTCGGCGGGAACCGACAACAAGGCGCTCAGCACGCTCGGCATCAAGGGCTACGGTTTTGCACCACTTCGCCTCCCGGCCGACTTGGACTTTCCTGCGATGTTCCACGGAGTGGATGAGCGGGTGCCGCTGGACGCATTAGTGTTTGGCAGGCAGGTTCTGACCGACCTGTTCTCCAGTTACTAGCACCAGGTTCGATCCCAACGGGTTTGAGCTCAGTCGGCGTCAGCTGAAAAAAATCTGAGAAAGCGAAGCGCGTGGACTTTCTGAATGCGATCATCCTGGGCCTCGTTCAGGGGCTGACCGAATTTCTTCCGGTGTCGTCGAGTGCCCACATCACGATCGTCGGCCAGTTTCTCGGCACCGGTGAAGACCCGGGGGCTCGGTTCACGGCCATCACCCAGATCGGCACCGAGGCTGCCGTCGTCATTTTCTTCTGGCGCGACATCGTGCGCATCATCGGCCAGTGGGCCAAGTCCCTCACCGGCCGGGTTTCCCGCAAGGATCCGGATGCCCGCATGGGCTGGCTGATCATCCTCGGCTCGCTGCCGATCATCGTGCTCGGCCTGCTGTTTCAAAACCAGATCGAGACCGTGCTGCGCTCGCTCTGGATCACCGCAACCATGCTCATCGTCTTTGGAATCCTGCTTGGCATCGCCGACCACGTCGGTGCCAAGAGGCGCCAACTTCGAGACATTACCTACGGGCACGGCGCAATCTATGGTTTCGCCCAGGCGCTCGCGCTAATCCCCGGCGTGTCCCGTTCGGGGGGAACCATCACCGCGGGGCTGTTCCTCGGCTACGAACGCGCCGCAGCGGCCCGCTACGCCTTCCTGCTGGCGATTCCCGCCGTGCTTGGTAGTGGCTTCTACCAGGTCTACAAGTCCATCGCCGATCCCTGCCTGGCCGGCGCGACGACGTGCACTCCGGAGATTTTCGGACCGCTCGAAATATTGGTCGCGACGGTCATTGCCTTCATCGTCGCCCTCGGAGTCATCGCGTTCTTCATGAACTACATTTCTAAGCGGAGTTTTCTGCCGTTCGTGATCTATCGCATCGTGCTGGGCATCGTGCTGTTCGTGCTTCTCGGCACCAACGTCATCTCGGCCTAGCCATAACGCCCCGGCCCGATCGGCCGGGGCGCGAAACCACTGCCGCATCAAAGCTAGGCTGGTTCAATGCGTGCATGGGAACGACCCGAAATTGTCTCTGTCCCCGGCGAGTCGGGTGCACCCTGGCTCCATGACACGAAAACTGACAGCCTGGTGCTGGCCCAGCCACGCGATGCAGCCCGGCTCTACGTCTGCGGCATCACGCCGTACGACGCCACCCACATCGGCCACGCAAACACTTACCTCGCCTTCGACACCCTGCAGCGGGTCTGGATCGACGCCGGGTTTCGTGTGCACTACGCCCAGAACGTGACGGATGTCGACGACCCGCTCCTGGAGCGGGCGAGCGCCACCGGCGTCAACTGGCGCGACCTGGCCGAGTCCCAGGTTGATCTGTTCCGCACCGACATGCAGGCCCTCGGCATCATTCCGCCGAACGACTTCGTCGCCGTGACCGAGGTCATTGACGAGGTCGCCGCTGCCGTCGCGCTGCTGCAGCAAGCCGGACTGGCCTACCCGGTACCGACCGACGACGCCATCGCCGGCGCCGACGGAACGATCGCCGCCGACCTCTATTTCGATATTCAGGCCGCCGAAGCCAGCACGAACTGGACCCTGGGCGACGAGAGCAACCTCGACCCGGTCAGCATGCTCTGCCTCTTCGCCGAGCGCGGGGGAGACCCCGACCGGGCAGGCAAGCGCGATCGCCTCGACCCGCTGCTCTGGAAGGCGGCGCGCGCCGGCGAACCCGTCTGGGAATCGCCCGTCGGCGCCGGGCGCCCCGGTTGGCACATCGAGTGTTCGGTCATCGCCCTCAAAGAGCTCGGGACCGACTTCACCGTGCAGGGTGGCGGATCAGACCTGATCTTTCCGCACCACGATATGAGCGCCGGGCACGCGGAGGCGCTGTCCGGGCATCCGCTCGCCGGGGTCTACAGCCACACTGGCATGGTCGCCTACCGGGGCGAGAAGATGAGCAAGTCCCTCGGCAACCTTGTACTGGTCTCGAGACTTCGTGCCCAGAATTTTGACCCGCGCGCGATCCGGCTGGCCCTGCTGGCCCGGCACTACCGAACCGACTGGGAATGGACCGCCGCGCTCCTGGACGAGGCCGTCGCGCGCCTGTCCGCCTGGTCGGCGGCGTTCGGTGCTGCGTCGCTCGGCACGGTCGCCGTGAACGCCTCCGAGGGTGCCGCCAGTACAGCTACACCTGGTTCGGCTTCCGCTCTGGTCGACGCCCTCCGCCTCGCACTACGCCACGACCTGGACACACCACAGGCCCTGCAGCTCATTGACGACGCGGTCGCCAGTGAGCTCGATGACGTCGCACTGGTCAATCAGGCCATCAGCGCTCTCCTCGGCGTCGCTCTGTAAGGCCTAGTGCCGTGGCCCGTCGGGCCTGGTGCCGGGCCCGTCGGAGCGGCCGTCTGGCCGACCATCGGCACGTCCGTCGCGTCCGTCGGTACCGCGCTTTCGCAGGTACTTCTCGAATTCCTGCGCGATGGCCTCGCCGCTCGCCTCCGGCGAGTCGACCGTGTCGCGGGCCTGCTCCAGCTGGGCGATGTACGCGGCCATCTCCTCATCCTCACCGGCCAGCACATCGATACCGCTCTCCCAATCGGCGGCCTCGGTTACCAGCACGCCCCGGGGGATCACCACGTCGATGACCTCTTCCAGCTTGTCGATCAAAGCGAGCATCGCCTTGGGCGACGGTGCGTTGTGCACGTAGTGGGGAACGGATGCCCAAATCGACAGGGTAGGAATTCCCACCGTCTCCGCGGCGTCCGACAGAACGCTGAGAATGCCAACCGGACCCTCGTAATTACTGCGTTCGATCTGCAGTTCGGCGCGCACCTGGGCGTTATCGCTTGACACGAAGATCGAAATGGGCCGGGTATGCGGAACATCGGCGAGCATCGCCCCGAGGAACACGACGCCGCTCACGTCAGCGGCGAGGGCGGCGTCGAGAATCTCCGCCGCAAAACTCTTCCAACTGCGCGACGGCTCCGTACCGATCAGCAGGTAGATGTTGCCAGCATTCGTTCCGCTGACGCGCAGCTGCGCGTCGTCGGCCAGCGGCACACCGGTCACACCGGGATTCGTCGGGCCGTACATGATCGCGCTCGGCCAGCCGAGCGAGCGCACACCATCTTCATTGGTTGACACGGTCGGCCGATTGAACTGGTAATCGAAGTACAACTCCGGATCGACCTCGGTGATCATCTCGACGTCGAGGAGTTCCTTCAGCGCGCGAACCGCGCCCGTTGCGGCCTCGCCGGCGTCATTCCAGCCTTCGAAAGCAACGACCAGCAGCCGTCCGCCCAGAAACCCATTACCGTCAGCCACCGTGTTTGTCCTCAATTCCTCGTGCCTTCCGCGTGGAGGGCCTTCAGTCAAGGATAGGCGGTGGCCCTACACTTGAACCCCGTGAATGTTTTTCCTCTGCCGCTGCCCACGCCCGCTTCCCTCCCCGCCGCTGTCCTCTGGGACATGGACGGCACGATCGTTGACACCGAACCGTACTGGATGCGCGCGGAAACCGAGCTGGTAGCCGAATTCGGCGGTGTCTGGACCCACGACGACGGCATGCTGCTGGTCGGGTCCGGACTGTGGAACTCGGCAGCGATCCTGCAATCGCGCGGGGTGGATCTCACCCCGGATGCCATCGTCGCGCGCCTCACCGACCGCGTGCAGGAGCAGCTGGCCGAACACGGCATTCCCTGGCGTCCCGGTTCTCGTGAGCTCCTGCAGCAGCTGAAGGTGGCCGGCGTGCCGACTGCGCTCGTCACCATGTCGGTGGAGCGGATGGCCCGCCAGATCATCGACCTCATCGACTTTGCAGCCTTCGACGTTGTCGTCGCCGGCGACATGGTCGAAAACAGCAAGCCGCATCCGGATCCCTACCTGGTCGCCGCCCGACAACTCGGCGTCAACCCGGCGGAATGCATCGCGATCGAGGATTCCGGGCCGGGTGTCGAATCCGCCGTCGCTGCCGGCACCATCACCATCGCCGTTCCCCACCAGATCGACCTGCCGGAGAGCGCCCTGTACACGCGCTGGTCGACGCTCGACGGGCGAACGATCCACGACATTGCGGCGTTGTTCCACTCCTCAGAGCGTTCCGATTCGGCCGCTCCCGTTCATCCTCTCGCCCCCACCGGGTTCGCCCGCAACGAAAGCGCACCACTCGCATGAGCAGCAACCAGGTTATTCAAAACAGTGGACTCTTTCGCATTGGCGACCGGGTGCAACTCACCGGGCCCAAAGGGCGCATGAACACCATCACCCTTCAGGAAGGCCTGACCTTTCACACCCATCGCGGCATTCTCGCGCACGACGACATCATCGGGCAGCCCGACGGTTCGGTCGTCACCAACAACGTCGGCGTTGAACACCTCGCGCTGCGTCCGCTGCTGGTGGACTTCGTGATGAGTATGCCGCGCGGTGCCGCCATCATCTATCCCAAGGACGCTGCCCAGATTCTGGCGCAGGCGGACATCTTTCCCGGTGCCACTGTCGTCGAGGCCGGAGTCGGTTCGGGGGCGCTGTCTCTCTGGCTGCTTCGCGCAATCGGACCGGCCGGCCGTCTCGCATCCTTTGAACGGCGTGAAGAATTCGCCGATGTCGCCCGCGACAACATCGCCACCTTCCTCGGAAACGATCCGCAGAACTGGACCATCACGCTCGGCGACCTCGCCGAGACGCTGCCCGACACTATGCCGTCGCACAGCGTCGACCGGGTGGTCCTGGACATGCTGGCACCTTGGGAATGCCTGGGCGCAGTCTCCGAAGCTCTCAAGCCCGGGGGAGTGCTGCTCTGCTACGTCGCTACGGTGACGCAGCTGTCCCGCGTGGCCGAGGCCATCCGCGGTACCGGTTTTTACACCAATCCGGATTCCAACGAAACGATGATTCGCGGATGGCATGTGGAAGGTCTCGCGGTACGACCCGACCACCGCATGATCGGCCACACCGGTTTTCTGATCACGGCTCGTCGCCTCGCGCCCGACACGATCCTGCCCGAATTGAAGCGGCGTCCGTCGAAGACGGACTTCAGCGACGCCGATGTCGAAGCCTGGACGCCGGGAGCGCTCGGCGAGCGCAACGTCAGCGCGAAGGTCATGCGCAAGCGCGTGCGCGTCGCGGGATCCAGCGCGGAGCTTTCCAAGGCCCGAGGCCTCGACGCCGGTTAGGATGGGTCCCGGCCCTTCTGGTTGTACCACGCCGAAGCCTGCGCCCCCGTAGCACCCGCACCCCTCACACCCGCGCAACAGATCCACCCTGCGCACCACCCTGTACTGAAAGAAGGACCTGTGCGCAAAGCATCCGCGCTGATCATCACCGCCGGCCTCGTGATGACGGCACTGACCGCGTGTGCCGGCCCCGGCACTGCTCAGGCATCCTGTGACGCTGGGGCGCCCTCGGGCGCCGCGTCGAAACTGGTCTCGGTGACCGGTGATTTCGGCGCTGTTCCGGACATCAGCTTTCCGACACCCTTGAAGTCATCCACTACGCAGCGCACCGAAATCATCGCGGGTTCAGGGCCGCAGGTCGTTCCCGGCCAGATGGTCTCCGTCGAGTCGAACCTGTACAACGGCACGACCGGCGAGCCTCTGCAGCTGAGCGCTTTCGACGGCAGTACCGCCGTGGAGTTCGGACTGGGCGATGCTACCAATCCCGGATTTGTCGCCGGTCTGGTCTGTGCGCGCGTGGGTGAGCGCATCGCGGTCGTCATTGCGCCGGACGACGGCATCGGCGTCAACGATCAACTGCGCGTCAGCGCGACGGATTCTCTCGTGCTCGTTGTTGACATCGTGAAGGCCTTCCTGCCGCGAGCAGATGGAGCCGACCAGGCCGTCGCGAACGGTCTTCCTGCCGTCGTCCTCGATGCCGACGGTACCCCTGGAATTGTCCTTCCCTCCGGTGATGTGCCGAAGGCGCTGGAATTCGGCGTGCTCAAGAAGGGAACCGGCGAGAAGGTCGCGTCAGACGCTACCGTGGTGATCCACTACACCGGCCTCTTGTGGGCGAGTGACAAGGTCTTCGAGTCCACGTGGGCGACGAGAACGCCTCGGGTCGTGCCACTTTCTGACCTTCCGCAGGGCCTGGCCACCGCGATTTCTGGTCAAACCGTTGGCTCCCAGCTGGTCGTTGTCGTTCCGCCAGCGCTGGGCTTTGGCCCAGCGGCGCAGGGCCAGGTCCCGGCTGGTTCAACGCTGGTGTACTCGGTCGATATTCTGGGCATCAACTGATTGTGGCGTTCCCACCGCGCCCGTGCCCCCGCGTCTGACGCCTGGTTCGGGCGATAGGATCATACAGTGACTTCGACGCCTCCGCATCCCGATTCGACCGAGGAAACCGGTCCCAAACCATCGGCGATCACGGCTCCTGAGCGACTGTTCAGCCTGGTCTTGGCCCTCGTGGCGACGGATTCGGGGTTGACCAAGGCCGACATCCTCCAGAACGTGCAGGGCTACCGGCAGCGCTATGTACCCGCCGGTTCGAACGAGAGCCTGGAGCGCCAGTTTGAACGCGACAAGGACGACCTCCGTGAGCTGGGCATTCCGCTCGAGACGATTGAGCCCCCGGACGATCCGGGAAGTAACCATTTTCTGCGCTATCGAATTCCGAAGGGTCTCTACGACCTGCCCGCCGACGTGACCTTCACTCCCAGCGAGGTGTCCCTCCTGAAACTGGCAGGCACGGTGTGGCGCGAAGGATCCCTGTCGGGGGAATCTCGCCGTGCCCTGATGAAGTTGAACTCGCTCGGCATTGAACCGAGCGAACCGGTACTCGGCTACGCGCCCTTACTGCGCACGCGCGATGCGAGTTTCGAACCACTCAGCAAGGCGCTTGACCGTGCGCAGGTCGTGGTTTTTCTGTACCTCAAGCCGGGGGAAACCACACCGGCGCGTCGTGTGGTTGCTCCGCGCGCGCTCGTGCAGCACGAAGGCCGCTGGCACCTGTACGCCACGGATGAGGCCGTTCACGCCCCACGCACGTTTCTGCTGTCTCGCATCGTCGGCGCTGTCGCAGTCGTCAGCACAGCGGCTGCGGTCGCCAACGCGACTCCGGGTCCGGTTATCGACTGTGCGACCGACAGTGCTCGAGCCCTGGCCGAACTCGAGGCTCTCTGGGCCGGTAATATCGCCCGCATCGCCGTCGTGCCCGGGTCCGACGCCGCTGTTCGTCTCGGCGCGCGCCAGGCGGCGCAGCACCCGGTACCCCCAGGCCAGCAGTCCGCCGGAGTCGAGCGCCTCCTGCACTTCACCGACCTGAATATCCTCGCCGACGAACTGGCTGGATTTGGCCCGGAAGTAGTCGTCGAGAGTCCGCTCGCCCTGCGCTCGGCGGTGGAGAATCGGCTGCTCGCCGTCAGGGACGCTCATGCGGGCCCCCGGCCCGCCGGATCGTCCGGAAGTACGCCTCGCCGCCGAACACCGTCGCTGCGCGCGCGGTCGGGTGCAGCTTCCCAACCCCGGGTGGCCGGCGACCAGCTCACGCTGCTGCTGTCCCTCGTTCCGTACCTTATCGATCAGGGGCGCGTCAGTGTCACCGAGGTGGCGAAGCACTTCGATCTGTCGGCGGAACGGGTTCGTGGTCTGGTCAGCCTCATTGCCCTGTCCGGCATCCCCGGGGAGACCCGCCAGTACCTGCACGGCGACCTGTTTGACATCCTCTGGGACGAATTCGAATCAAACGATCGGATCGTGCTCACGCATCAGGTCGCCATCGACGATTCCCCGCGATTCTCCGCCCGCGAGGCCGCGGCGTTGATCGCCGGTCTGCAATACCTGTCGGCACTGCCCGACAATGCCGATACCGACGCCATCGCATCGCTGATGGCCAAGCTGACCCGCAGCGCATCGGCGCCCCCGACCCAGGTGGCCGTCGCCCAGCGCGATGCCGGCACCACCCGCGACATCGTCCAGACGGCGCTCAGCACGCAGATGCAGGTTGAGTTCGACTATCTGAACGCTCGCGGGGGCCAGGAACACCGGCTTGTCGACCCGCTGCGCCTAGAGTCCGTCGACAACGACTGGTACTTGCGCGGCTGGTGCCACCTCCGCGAAGCCGTCCGAACGTTCCGACTGGACCGCATGAGCGAACCGCGCGTGACGGACGTGCCACGCAGCACGCACCCGACCGACCTGGTTCTGCCCGATACCCTGTTTCAGGCGTCGACCACAGACGTCGATGTGCGACTCGAGCTCCCGACCACGGCGCTGCCGTTGCTGGCGGATTACCGCCCCGAACGCGCAGAGCCGGTCGGATCGGGCGAACGCACTCGCACCACACTGCGCGTCGCCCATTCCCACGCGCTCAAGCGTCTGGTCACCGGCCTGGCCGGCATCGTCACCGTTCTCGAACCTGCCGAATCACGCCAGGCGGTCGCTGACTGGGCCGCAGCCGGGTTCGCCCAGTACGCCGCCGACCGCCAGCGCCCGACGGAGCAGGAGTAGCCGATGCCGTGGTGGTCGTGGCTGCTCATCTGGACTGGTCTAACACTGGGACTGCTCGCTCTGCTCAGCTGGTTTGCCCTCTCGCTGTTTCGGAAGACTCGCGGCACCCTGCAGGCGCTGGAATCGCTCCGCGGTCAGTTGCCCACGGGTGAATCCGATGGGCTGGCGGCTGCCGCTGTCGGTATCCCGGCCGTGTTCGCAGATTCGGCCGTGCTGCTGGGAAGGGTCGACCAACTGCGTGCAGAACGCACCCACCGAAACCAGGTGCGTCGCGACGCGCGGATCGTGCGGGGTAAACTGATGCGGCACGCCCGTTAACCGCCACGCCCGCTGCAATACTCGCTAACACAGAGGACACACCCTCATGCTGCAAAATCTGACCGGATGGCACTTCCTGATCATCCTTGTCGTCGTACTGCTTCTTTTCGGTGCGCCCAAGCTTCCGGGACTCGCCCGCAGCCTGGGGCAGTCGATGAAAATTTTCAAGAGTGAGATCAAGAGCGACGCGGTCGACCCCGATCCGAACGCGCCTGCTCGCTCAACGAGCACCACGGGCGACGACGCGTCGACGACGTCCGGCTCCACCGCGGTCGGCCCCACCGACCCCGCCGCGAAGCCTTAGCGCCGCATGGTCCGCGCCGAGCGGAGTGCGACCAAAGCGGGAAAGATGTCGTTGGGGCAGCACCTGATCGAACTGCGCAAGCGCCTCTACCTGGCTGCTGCCGGGCTCCTCATCGGGGCCATTGCGGGTTGGTTTCTCTCCGACTTCGTCTGGGATCAGCTGCGTGAACCCATTTACGCCATCATCAACGCCCAGCATCGTAACGCCCAGATCAACTACCCCGACATCACGAGCGCTTTCGACCTCAAACTGAAGATTTCGCTCTACGTCGGTCTGATTGTGTCCAGCCCGGTATGGCTCTATCAGGTCTTCGCTTTTCTGGTACCGGGGCTCACCCGAACCGAGAAGAAATACACCTTCGGGTTTCTCTTCACGGCCATTCCGCTGTTCCTGGCCGGCTGCGCCGCGGGTTGGATCGTCCTGCCGCACGTAGTCGAGCTCATGACGAGTTTCGCCCCCACGGAGGATTCGGCGTTCATCAACGCTCAGGGCTACTTCGATTTTGTGCTCAAGCTCGTCGTGGCGATCGGTATCGCGTTCGTGCTGCCCGTGTTCATCGTGCTGCTCAACTTCGCCGGGGTCATCAGCGCAGCGTCGATCATCAAGTCCTGGCGGATCGCCATTCTGGTCATTGTGCTGTTCACGGCGATCGCCACCCCGGCCGCCGACGTGGTGTCGATGTTCCTGCTGGCCATTCCCATGGTTATGTTGTATTTTGCCGCCTACGGTATCGCTTGGCTGCACGATCGGCGCGCGGCCAGAAAAGTGCTCGCCTTCGAAAAAGAATTCGCGCTTTAGTCTCAGCTGAGACTCGTTGCAGTAATTGTTAGGATCACGTGACTCACACGCAATCGCCGGCCGAACGGTACTCGGCTGCGCGCATCCGGGCCGCCCAGCCACTCCTGCAGGGGTTCGAGAGCGGCCTGGGCTTCGACCTCGACCCGTTCCAGCGTGAAGCCTGCGCGTGCCTGGAGGCGGGCAACAGCGTGCTCGTTGCGGCGCCGACCGGAGCCGGCAAGACGATTGTGGCCGAATTCGCGATCTACCTGGCGATGCAGCGGTCCCGTGCAAAGGTGTTCTACACGGCCCCGATGAAGGCGCTCAGCAACCAGAAGTTCCAGGAATTTGCGGCCGAGTACGGCGCTGACCAGGTCGGGTTGCTTACCGGAGACAGCAACGTCAACCCGGGGGCGCGCATCGTGGTCATGACCACAGAAGTGCTGCGCAACATGCTCTACGCCGATTCCGATCTTCTGACCGACTTGGCCTTCGTGGTGATGGACGAGGTGCACTACCTCGCTGACCGCTTTCGCGGAGCTGTCTGGGAAGAAGTGATCATCCATCTGCCACAGCAGGTGCGCATGGTGTCGCTCAGCGCGACGGTGTCGAACGCGGAAGAATTCGGCGATTGGCTGCAGGCAGTGCGCGGTGAGACCGACGTGATCGTGTCTGAGGAGCGACCAGTTCCGCTCGAGCAACACGTGCTGGTCAAGAACAATATGCTCGATCTGTTCGACTCCACCGGACTGATCGGTACGCATCGGGTTAATCCTGAACTCGTGCGTCTGGCACACGCCGGCGGACGTTCGGCCGGCGGGCGCGGCCGAGGTTCCGGTCGTCAGGGCGGCCAATCCGGGGGCTACCGGGGTCATGACAAGCAGCGTCCCCAGTTCGATGCCGGTCGGATGGACCGCGGCGACATCGTGCGTATGCTCGACGGTAAACATCTGCTGCCGGCCATTTTCTTCATCTTCAGCCGGGTCGGCTGCGACCAGGCCGTGCGACAGGTGCTCCGTTCGGGGGTACGCCTGACCCAGGAACACGAGCGTGAAGAAATCCGCCAGATCGTCGACGATCGATGCCGCACCCTACTGGACGAAGACCTCGGCGTGCTTGGCTACTTCGAGTGGCTGGACGGGCTCGAACGCGGAGTCGCGGCCCACCATGCTGGTCTGCTGCCGGCCTTCAAGGAGGTCGTCGAGGAGCTCTTCCAGAAGAAGCTGGTCAAGGCCGTCTTTGCCACCGAAACGCTTGCCCTCGGCATCAACATGCCTGCCCGCACGGTCGTGCTCGACAAACTGGAGAAGTTTAACGGTGAGGCGCGCGTGCCGATCACCCCGGGGGAGTACACCCAGCTGACCGGTCGGGCCGGTCGCCGCGGAATCGACACCCTTGGGCACTCGGTCATCCAGTGGGCCCAGGGACTCGACCCGCAGGCCGTCGCCTCGCTCGCCTCTCGGCGCACCTATCCGCTGAATTCGAGTTTCAAACCGACCTACAACATGGCCGTCAATCTGATCGACCAGTTCGGGGTCACGCGAACGCGCGGCGTGCTCGAGTCGTCGTTCGCCCAGTTCCAGGCCGACCGCGCCGTCGTCGATCTGGCCCGCTCCGTGCGCCAGCAGGAGGAATCTCTGGCCGGGTTCAAGACCAGCATGACCTGCCACCTCGGAGATTTTGAGCAGTACTCGGCCATTCGTCGGCGTCTCACCGAGGTGGAGCGCGAGGGCACCAAGGCCGACAACTCCCAGCGAGGGGAACGCGACAAACGCCAGCGTGAGGTCGCCAGCCTCCGCAAACAGATGCGTGCCCACGGTTGCCACCACTGCGCAGATCGCGAGGCACACTCCCGCTGGGCGGAACGCTGGTTCAAGCTCAAACGCCAGACGGATGCCCTCAACCAGCAAATTTCGCAACGCACTGGGGCGATCGCCCGCGTTTTCGACCGGGTGACCGACGTGCTGCTCGGCTACGGCTATCTCGAATCCGATGCCAGCGGTGCGATCGCGCTCAGCGAAAGCGGACGGATTCTGCGCCGCATCTACGCCGAGCGGGACCTGCTGGTTGCTGAATCCCTGCGCCGCGGCCTGTGGAACGAACTCGACGCCGCGAGTCTCGCAGCGATGGCCTGCGCGCTCGTCTTCGAGCCGCGACGTGAAGAGGGCCTCATCGACGCCCGCTACCTGCCGAAGGGGCCTTTTCGCCCGGCGTTGGACGACACCCATGAGCTGTGGAGTCGCATCGACGACCTCGAGCGTGACCACAAGCTCCCCGGCAGTAATCCGCTCGCCGTTGGCCTCAGCCTCGCCATGTGGAAGTGGGCCCGCGGCGCGTCGCTCGCCGACGTGCTCGACGAGGCCGAGATGGCGGCCGGCGATTTCGTGCGCTGGACCAAACAGACCATCGATCTGCTTGACCAACTGTCCATCGCCGGCGACGCCCAGGTCGGATCAACCGCTCGGAGCGCCATGGACGCCATCCGTCGCGGCATTGTCGCTTATTCTTCGGTGGCCTGAACCGGCCATGTGGGCGAGTGAGCGTGCGTTCAGCCTGCCGTTGTGGGCATCCGTTCTGGTCGCCGCCGGTGCGGGAGCGGTTCTCGATGCCGGTTTCCCGGATCGCGACTGGTGGTTTCTCGCGCCGGTCGGGGTCGCGCTCATGCTCCTGGCGCTGCTCGGTCGAAACCTCGCGACCGGACTGCTCGTTGGCCTGGTCGCGGGCCTGTCGTTCTGGCTGATTCACATCTACTGGATCACCCTGTATCTCGGTCTCGTGCCGTGGTTCGCGCTCGGCGGGCTGGAGAGCCTGTTCTTCGCCGTTGGGCTTGGGCTCACCGCGGTCGTGCTACGGCACGGTCCTCGGGTCTGGCCGAGCATCTGGGGTCGCCTCGGTGTGGTGCCGGTTATCGTCGCCGGGTTGTGGACGGCCAGGGAGGCAATCAGCGCGGTCTGGCCCTACGGCGGCTTCGCCTGGGGCCGCGTTGCGCTCTCCCAGTCCGAGAGTCCGTTCGGCCCGCTCGTGGCCTGGGTGGGACTGTCGGGCCTCAGTTTCATTATGGTCTGGCTGAGCGCCTTGGCCGTACAGTTGCTCCGCGAACCCGAACTGATGCGCAGGCTGCGCACCGGCATCGTTGTCGGTGCCGTTGCGCTGGTGCTCGCCGTTCCCGCGTGGCCGACCATCCCCAGCGGTGAGGTTCGCCTCGCCGCAGTGCAGGGCAACGCTGACGCCGGGCTCTTTGCCGAATATTCTCCGGGCCAGATCCTGCAGGACCACGTTTCGGCCACGCTGCCGCTGATCGGCCAGAAAATCGATTTCGTGGTCTGGCCGGAGAACGCGAGCGATATCGACCCCGCCCGGTCGGAAGCGGCCGCGCAGGTGCTCGACTACGTCAGCACCGAAATGGATGCCCCGCTCATCACCGGCACCATCACGAAGCCGGGAGACACCTACTACAACAGCTCGCTGCTCTGGGAGGCCGGGCGCGGAGCCGTTGACGTGTACGACAAGGTGCACCCGGTGCCCTTCGCGGAGTATATGCCGGATCGCGCCTTCTGGCGTCCGTTCGCCCCGGAGCTGATCGACCTCATCGGCCGGGACTACGGCATCGGTACCCGGGACAATACCTTCGACATCAACGGGATCCTGGCCGGGATCGCGATCTGTTTCGACATCGCCGACGATCAACTCGTGCACGAGATGATCGACGACAAGGCCCAGATCATCCTCGCTCAAACCAACAATGCCGATTTCGGGCACACCGATGAGAGCGTGCAGCAGCTGGCGATCGCCCGGCTGCGCGCGATCGAGACGGGTCGTACGGTGGTGAACATCTCCACGGTCGGTTCGAGCGCCATCATCACTCCCGACGGGCACACTCAGGACAGCCTGCCGACCTTCACTGCTGGCGCGATGGTGCAGACGGTGCCGCTCAGCGACATCATTACGCCGGCGATGGTGGCTGGGCGAGGCATTGAATGGCTCGTCTCCGGGTTGGGACTGGCCGGTCTGGCGCTCTGTTTCGGCGCCGCCCGAGGCCAACGTCGCCGCTTGGCGCGCACCGCTTCGCGAACACAGCGTTAACCAACAACGACCCCGGCACACACGTGCGGGGGTCGTCTGGGGTGGAACCGGCGGTTAGGCGCCGATCTTCTGCTGGCCACCACGGCGCAGGCGCAACACGGAGAGGCGCTCTTCGAGCAACTCTTCGAGTTCATCCCTGGTGCGACGTTCCAGCAGCATGTCCCAGTGGGTCCGTGGAATCTTCTCGTCGGAGTGGTCAACGATCACCGGCAGGGAATCGACCAGTCGGGTCGCCGTCCGTGCGCAGTATTTGCATTCCCATTCGTCCGGTGCCTCGGCTTCGGCCGAAAAAATCATTACCGTCTCGCGCCCACATGTTTCACACCGGTAGGTGTGCTGTACCCGGGGGGAGAAGGTGACGCCTTCTTCGCTCTGTAGGCTTTGTGCGCCTAATCTCATGCCACGCAAACTGCGGTCAGCCATAGTGTGGTCTCCTCTCACTCGCGATCACAGATCGATCACGATGCATTCACATTTGTAAACCATCAAGCTGGGTGTTAACCTTCCCGAACCCCCCGTTCTGGGAGGTAATTCTCAGGTTCGGCGAGTAATGGCCGCCACAGCCAGATCGGTGCGATCCGTGACAATGCCGTCGACACCCAGATCAAGCAGTCGAATCATGTCTGCCGGGTCGTTCACCGTCCACACGTGCACCTCGACATTCACCCGGTGCATCATCGCGATGAAACGGGGTGTCACGATACGAAGCATTCCGGCACGCTCGGGTACCTGCACGGCAACGCAGCCCGCCAGGGTACGGCGAACGAGCGCAGGAAGGCCCAAATTCGCCGCCGCTACGGCCCGGGCCACGAGCGGTAACGAGGCGGACGACACCACACCGGGCAGCAGATCCACGATCCGTTGGCGGCGCGGTTCGTTGAACGAGGTCACGAGAACCCGGGGAGTGGCTCCCTGGTCACGAATGGCCCGAGCGGCGGGCTCGGCGGCGGCATCCGTTTTGATATCGATATTGAACCGCGCCGTCGGAAAGGCCTCGAGGGCATCGGCGAGGGACGTGAACGATTGCCCGAAGCCCAGGTTGATGCGTTTCAGTTCGGTCATAGTCAGTTGGTCGATGCGCACGTCCCGTTCGAGGGCGGTGAGATCGGGGTCGTGGCTGATCACGGCCACACCGTCGAGCGATACGTGCACGTCGGTCTCGAGGTGGGTGGCCCCGCCCGCCAGCGCTTTCACGAAGGCGAGTAGGGTGTTTTCCGGCGCTTCATGCGCCAGACCGCGGTGGGCGAAGACCCGGGGATGCGGTGCGTCCAGAAATACTGACGGGGCGTTCTCGGCCACCGCCTAGGCCTGCGGCGTTGCGGGCGTTCCGGGGGTTCCGGGCGTTCCGGGCGTTGCGGAGGCGGCAGGCGCGGCTGCCGGGTTGTGGGCGTTCGCGCCGAAGGCGCTGCCGATACCCTTCATGGCCTCGGTCAGTTCGCTCGGCACGATCCACAGCTTGTTAGCGCTGCCCTCGGCCAGCTTGGGAAGTGTGAGCAGGTATTGGTAGGCGAGCAGCTTCGGGTCGGGGTCTCCATCGTGAATGGCCTTGAACACCGTGGTGATGGCTTCCGCCTCACCCTGCGCGCGCAGGACGGCAGCTTTGGCATCACCCTCGGCTTCGAGGATCGCCGCCTGGCGAGCGCCCTCAGCGGTCAGAATGGCGGACTGTTTGGTGCCCTCGGCGGTGAGGATCAGCGCACGACGGTCACGTTCGGCGCGCATCTGCTTCTCCATGGAGTCCTGGATGGAGTGGGGCGGCTCGATGGCCTTGAGCTCGACTCGGCCCACGCGGATACCCCATTTGCCGGTGGCCTCGTCGAGCACGATGCGTAGCTGGCTGTTGATATTGTCGCGACTGGTCAGCGCTTCTTCCAGGTTCAACCCGCCGACCACGTTACGAAGGGTGGTCGTGGTGAGCTGCTCGACCGCGCCGAGGTAGTTGTTGATCTCGTAGGTGGCGGCGCGGGCATCCGTCACCTGAAAATAAACGACAGTGTCGATGGAGACCACGAGGTTGTCCTCGGTGATCACGGGCTGCGGCGGAAACGAGACGACCTGCTCGCGAATATCGAGCAGCGGCCGCACCCGGTCGACGAACGGCACGAGCAGGTTCAGACCGGGCAGCAGCGTCTTGTGGTACTTGCCGAGGCGCTCGACCACCCCGGCGTTGCCCTGCGGAATGATGCGAATGGCGCGCACGAGAATGACGATGACGAACACCGCCAACACGGCGAGCAGGGCGATCACGAAGATCTGACCGATGAAAGCTGCGGGGTCAAGCATTGTTCTGGGTCCTTTCGGCGGGGATGACGATGGCGGTGGAGCCTTCGATGAGATGCACGGTGACGCGCTCGCCCGGTTCAGCGGGTGCTGCGGTGCCGCCACCCGGCAGCACCAGACGAGCAGTCCAGGTTTCGCCGTTGGCCAGCTTTACCAGTCCGCCGGTCTCGGTGACGGTCGAGAGAACACGACCACTCATGCCGATCAGGGCGTCGATATTGGAAAGCGCCGGATCGCCGCCCTTGCGCAGGGCGCGCAGCAAAAACGGCCGAATCGTCAGCAACAGCAGCACCGACAAGCCGCCGGCAACGACGATCTGAAGCCACCAGTCCAGGCCGAGCAAATTGGCGGCCAAACCGCCCAGGCTGCCGATGGAGATCATTAGGAACGTGAATTCCAGGCTCAGCAATTCGATGGTGATGGCCACGAGAATGAACACGAGCCACAAAATCCAGAGATAATCGGTCAGGTCGACCATGCGTGACACCTTCCACATTTCGTTCACCTCGAAACTAGCAGGTACCGACGACAACACGCCGGGGGAGCGGCCGAGGCTTGTTGATAAGGTCGAAAGTGTAGGTAGTGGCCGATCAGGCCACACTTCATCACGGACACAAACAGACCGAATTCTTGAGGAGCACGCGTGACCAATCCACTTGCAGCAGGATCACTCGAGGGCAAGCGTGTACTCGTCACCGGCTCGTCCCGTGGCATCGGCGCCGACACTGTCGGCTATTTCGCCGAGGCCGGAGCGCGCGTCGTCATCAACTACCGCAATAAAGAGGCACGCGCGAACAAGCTTCGCGACGCCATTCGCGCCGCCGGGGGAGACGCCATCACCGTCAGTGCCGACCTGACCGATCCGGCATCGGTCGCCGCGATGTTCGCGACCATCACGAGCGAATTCGGTGGCCTCGACATTCTTGTGATGAACGCATCTGGCGGCATGGAGAGCGGCATGGCGGCGGACTACGCCATCAAGCTCAATCGTGACGCACAGGTCAATCTACTCAACGGCGCCGTACCCCTGCTCGGTGACGATTCCCGGGTGGTCTACGTCACCAGCCACCAGGCACACTTCATCAAGACCACACCCACCATGCCGGAGTATGAGCCGGTCGCCCGCAGTAAGCGCGCCGGCGAAGACGCCCTGCGCGCCGTCATTCCCCAGCTCGAAGAGTCCGGTATCGGATTCGTCGTGGTGTCCGGTGACATGATCGAGGGCACCATCACGGCGACGCTGCTCGAACGGTCCAACCCTGGCGCTCTGAGCGCCCGCAAGGAGGCGGCCGGTCGCCTGTACAACGTGAGCGAGTTCGCAGCGGAAATCGTCCTGGCCGCGACCTCGCCGGTCCCGGCCGGCAACACTCGCCTGGTCGGCGACACGTCCGGGTTCGCCGGCGAATAGCGGACGACCAAGCGATGAAGGCTGCCGATCTTCCCTTACTCGGGTCGCTGTCACGCCCGACGATCCATCCCGATGGGTCGCGGGCGGTGTTCTCCCAGGTACACGCCGACTTTTCAGCGGATGATTACGTCGGTCAGCTCTTTACCGTCGCGCTGGCAGGGGAGCCGGCTCCGCGCCGCATCACGCGCGGTTTTCGTGACTGGGCGCCCCGGTTTTCTCCGGATGGCAGCCTGATCGGGTTTCTGCGCGCCGATGCCGGCGGCGCCGCGCAGCTGCACGTTGTTGATGCGGCCGGCGGCGAGCCCGTAGCGGTGACCGACGCGGTTCTCGGCGTGAGCGACTTTCGCTGGCATCCGGACGGTGACCGGATTGCCTTCCTGGCCCGGGTCCCCGAGCAGGGTCGTTATGGCACGGTTGCGGGTCTGTCGGCCGACTCGGAACCGGCCCGCCGTTTCGATACCCTGCGTTATCGTTCGAACGGCGTCGGCTACACCAGTGACCGCCGCGTACACGTGTTTCTCGCCGTCGTGCCCGATGTCTGGGGCGAACCGACCCCCGCCGTAGCGCCGTCCGTGACCGACGCACCGCAGGCGCCGTCCGGCAACCCGCCGGGTAGCGCGCCAACACCGGACCTTTTGGATCCGGCCAGCTTCGCGAGTGGAGTACCGGTCGCCCGCCAGCTGACCGAGGGAGACTTCGATCATTCCGGGCTGGCCTTCTCGCCCGACGGTTCCAGGCTCCTGACCATCTCGGCCCGTCAGGCCGAACGGTACACCGACCTCCGCAGTGAAGTGGTCGAACTCACACTCCGCGACAGCACCGATACCGCTCCAAACGGGACCATCGCGCCGCTTCGCACCGTCGTGCCTGCGGCCCAAAACCTCAGTATCTCGGCGCTGGCCTCTGCCGAGGACGGTACCCTCTGGCTGCTCGCAACCGACGTGGGCGCGAGCGGGCGAGACTTCGTCGGCCGGGTGACCGCTCTTTACCGAAGTGGTGTCTCGCTTGACGGTTCAGCACCCATTCGGGTGACCGACCCGAACCAGACCGACCAGGATCTGCTCGACCTCGATGCCACCGGGGGAATCTGTCCGTTGACGGACGGCTCCGTGCTCGTACTCACGGGTCGTCGTGGCCGGGTCGAGCTGGTACGGGTAGAGCGCGAGGGGCGGGTGCAGTCACTCGACTGCGGAGCCACCGTCGCTGCCTCAATGGATGCCTGCGGCGACGCCGTCGTTGTCGCGGTGCAGTCCGCCCGCACGACAGGTGACCTCGTTCTCATCCACCCGGGCCTCACCGGCAGTCACACTTCGGAGACCCCGCCGAAACGCCTCACCGATTTTTCCTTGGCCCTGCGCGCCACCGGACTGATCCCCGGAATCGAGCTCACGGTCACCGGACGAGACGGCTATCCGGTGCACGGCTGGGTGCACACTCCGGCAGGGCCGGGACCGCATCCGGTGCTTCTGACCATTCACGGAGGACCGTTCGCTCAATACACCGGTGCGCTCCTCGATGAGACCCAGGTCTACGTCGACGCGGGCTACGCGGTGGTCCTCTGCAACCCGCGCGGGTCATCCGGTTATGGCCAGGCCCACGGGCGCGCCATCCGCCAGCGCATGGGCACCCTCGACCTGGCCGACGTGCTGGACTTTCTCGCTGGCGCTCTCAGCGCGGAGCCCACCCTCGACGCCCACCGTGTCGGTATCATGGGCGGGTCCTACGGCGGCTATCTGACCGCGTGGACGATCGCGCACGAGCACCGGTTCGCGGCGGCCATCGTGGAACGCGGCTTTCTGGATCCGCAAGGGTTCGTCGGGACGAGCGACATCGGCGACTTCTTCGGCGACGAATACGCCGGTACGGATGCCGCCCTGCTGCAGGCACAGAGCCCACAGTTTCTGGTCGGCCGGGTGACGACCCCGACCCTGGTGCTGCACTCAGCGCAGGACCTGCGCTGCCCGCTGTCGCAGGGCGAGCGCTACTACGCTGCGCTCAAACG
Organism: Cryobacterium sp. TMT1-2-2; assembly: GCF_004403505.1. Classification (NCBI taxonomy): domain Bacteria; kingdom Bacillati; phylum Actinomycetota; class Actinomycetes; order Micrococcales; family Microbacteriaceae; genus Cryobacterium; species Cryobacterium sp. TMT1-2-2. The sequence continues at coordinate 340,877 of NZ_SOGS01000002.1, forward strand.
TGGGGGAGTGGAGTCCGAACTGGTCGTTTTTCCGGGAGAGAACCACGACCTCAGCCGCACCGGTCACCCCCGCCACCGTTTGCAACGGTTCGAGATTATTCTGGACTGGTGGGCCCGACACCTGCCCAGTGCCACGAATCACAGGAGCAAAGATGAGCGAGACCCGCACCACGAACATCCCGTCAGCTGAACGCCAGGTCGCAGACAGCCACGACCTGATCCGCGTGCAGGGCGCCCGCGAAAACAATCTCAAGAATGTCAGCGTTCAGATTCCCAAGCGCCGGCTGACCCTGTTCACTGGCGTGTCCGGGTCCGGAAAGAGCTCCCTCGTGTTCGGCACCATCGCTGCCGAATCCCAGCGCATGATCAACGAGACCTACAGCACCTTCGTGCAGGGTTTCATGCCCACACTGGCCCGGCCCGACGTCGATGTGCTCGACGGGCTGACGACGGCCATCATCGTCGACCAGGAGCGGATGGGCGCGAACGCGCGTTCCACCGTCGGCACGGCCACCGACACGAACGCGCTGCTGCGCATCCTGTTCAGCCGCCTCGGCCAGCCGTACCTCGGCTCGCCGCAGGCCTACTCGTTCAACGTCGCCTCGATCAGCGGAGCGGGCGCGGTCTCGATCGAACGCGGCGGAACGACCGTGAAGGAACGCCGCACCTTCAGCATCACCGGGGGCATGTGTTCCCGCTGCGAGGGGCGGGGTTCGGTCACCGACATCGACCTGACCGCGCTTTACGACGAACGCAAGTCCATCAACGGTGGCGCCCTGAGTATCCCCGGGTACAGCATGGACGGCTGGTACGGTCGCATTTTCAACGGTTGTGGCTTCTTCGACGCCGACAAGCCGATCAGGGATTTCACCAAGAAGGAACTGGCCGACCTTCTGCACAAGGAGCCGACCAAGATCAAAATCGAGGGAATCAACCTCACCTACGAAGGCCTGATTCCGAAGATCCAGAAATCGATGCTCAGCAAGGACGTCGACACCCTGCAGCCGCATATTCGCGCGTTTGTCGAGCGGGCGGTCACGTTCACGGTCTGCCCCGACTGCACCGGCACCCGACTCAATGAGGGTGCCCGGTCGTCGCAAATCAACGAGATCAGCATTGCGGATGCCTGTGCCATGCAGATCAGCGACCTCGCCGGATGGGTCACCGGCCTGAACGAATCGTCCGTTGCGCCCCTGCTCACGGCCTTGCTGCTGCTATTGGACTCCTTTGTGCAGATAGGGCTGGGGTATCTGTCCCTCGACCGTGCTTCCGGCACTCTCTCCGGCGGTGAGTCGCAGCGCACCAAGATGATCCGTCACCTCGGATCCTCGCTCACCGACGTCACCTATGTCTTTGACGAACCGACCATCGGGCTGCACCCACACGATATCCAGCGTATGAACACGCTGTTGATACAGCTGCGCGACAAGGGCAATACCGTGCTCGTTGTCGAGCACAAGCCGGAGATGATCCAGATCGCCGACCACATCATCGATCTCGGCCCCGGCGCGGGAACGAACGGCGGCGAGGTGGTCTTCGAGGGTTCCCTCGCCGGGCTTCGTAGTAGCGGCACGCTGACCGGTCGGCACCTGGATGATCGCGCGACCGTGAAACCGACCGTGCGTGCACCCACGGGTGTCCTGCCGGTGCGCGGTGCGAGCGCGCACAACCTGACCAACGTCGACGTCGATATCCCGTTGGGCGTGCTGACGGTGCTGACCGGCGTCGCCGGGTCGGGGAAAAGCTCACTGGTCACCGGCTCAGTCTCGGGGCGGGACGGCGTGGTATCAGTCGACCAGGGTGCGATCAAGGGATCCAGGCGCAGCAACCCCGCAACCTACACGGGCATGCTCGAGCCGATCCGCAAGGCGTTCGCGAAGGCCAACGGGGTGAAACCGGCCCTATTCAGTTCTAATTCCGAGGGTGCCTGCCCGAGCTGCAACGGCGCCGGCGTCATCTACACCGACCTTGGAATCATGGCCGGCGTCGCCATTCCCTGCGAGGTCTGCGAGGGGAAGCGGTTCCAGGCATCCGTTTTGGACTTCCACCTGAATGGAAGCGACATCAGCGAGGTGCTGGCGATGTCGGTGACCGAAGCCGAGGAGTTCTTCGGCGCGGGGGAGTCTCGAATTCCGGCCGCTCATGCCATTTTGGTGCGCCTGTCCGACGTGGGGCTCGGCTATCTCCGACTCGGCCAGCCGTTGCCGACGCTGTCAGGCGGTGAGCGCCAGCGGCTCAAACTCGCCACCCAGATGGCCGACAAGGGTGAGGTGTACGTTCTGGATGAGCCGACCGCCGGTCTGCACCTTGCCGATGTGGAGAATCTGCTCGGCCTGCTGGACCGGCTCGTCGACTCGGGCAAGTCGGTCATCGTGATTGAACACCATCAGGCGGTGATGGCGCACGCCGACTGGATCATAGACCTGGGTCCAGGGGCCGGCCACGACGGCGGCCGAATCGTCTTTGAGGGAACGCCGGCCGACCTCGTGGCCAGTCGAGCCACACTCACCGGCCAACACCTCGCGGCCTACGTCGACGACTGACCCGGCAGCCGGCGACGCGAGCAACTCGACCAGAGTCCTTCGCGCACCGACGGTGTGCAGCAACTCGAGCGCCCGGCCGCGAGTTGGTCGACGATCACCGGCACGAGCCACTTGGCGTCGCACACGCAGATGGTATCGGCGACCAGGGCGCGGTCGGCATCCGTGGTGCCGGTGGTGATGCGGTCGACCATGCTGTTCGTACCCACCCCGTCAGGCGAGTTCTCTGCGACTCCTGGCTGATTCAAGCCGGGTTCGGCCGGGTGGAAGCTGCGGACGCCGTATCAGGCACCCCTCTCGGACCCCCGGACGCGTGACCGATAATGCACATTATGTCAACACCGAGGTATGACAGCGAGCCCGGGGCGTGAAATTCACATCGCCGAGATTCTTGATGGTATTCCCAACGATGCAGGAGCTTTACAACCCTCTGAGGTGGCGGTGTTCGGCATACTGACGCCGACGAGGAGACTCCCAGCAGCGAAGTTTTGATGCGAACAAAATCACACGGACCTTGCAAGCAATCGGCGCGTCAGGGGCCTCCTCCGCCTTCGCGAGTGCAGAGCAGGGGCTCCGAGACCAGAATGACTCGCACCCAGCCATCTAACTGACACCGGCGCTCGGCTACGAGTGTTCCAAGCGACGCCGCGAAAAGTGGTCAACGTCAGCACCTTCAACTTGCGATCCCGCGGCACGCTCACCAGCGATATCGGAGAGCCGCGCCCCACCCGCTTAATTCCCGAAAGCTGCTGCGCTGATTGCCTCATCGGCAGCGACGCTCTCCCTAGCAACGTGTAAACGCGTGCCCTGCTGGGCGCTCAATCTCCTGAGCCGTGAAGACATCGTTGACAGTCGCTACGGGTGCATGTTTTGAGCTGACACCGAGCGAGATCAGAGGGACGAAACGGGAGCGCCGGTAGTGGGACCTCCTGCGGACGCTCCCCCTAAAGTTGGCGGTTGTGACCGTGCTGGGAGGCGGCGGCGGCCGTTTGACTGTCCCGAAATTATGCCCAATGACCGGGCGTCAACCGTAACAGCCCCTTGCCCTAAATAAGGCAGCGGTGAAATTCCGCCCTCTCTGCCTCACTTTAGATGAAACGGGACAACTCAGATCGATGAGAGGTCCGGAATATTGAATTTTCCCCTACTCCGGTCCGCCTGACGCACAGAAAGCGTTCCCTTCCAAAAGTAATAGACCGGGGTGTTGTTCTGGCCCGTCTGCACCCAGACTGGAGGTATGAAGACAATGACGTTACCGAATACACACTTCAAGGTCTCCAACATCATTCTGGGGCTGATGCGGATCGTTCCCCTCGCCGACGAAGAGATCCGATCCTTGGTTGGAGCGTCCAGAGAGGCCGGCATAAATTTCTTCGATCACGCCGACGTGTACGGCAGCGAACCCCACGAATGTGAGCGGCGTTTTGGCGACGCCGTATCGTTTTCGGCAGAAGATCGGGCACGTGTCGCCATCCAGTCAAAGGTCGGCATTCGATCGGGCTTCTGGGACTTCTCCAGGGAGCACATCCTTCGATCGGTCGACGAGTCGCTCACGGCGTTGAAGACCGATTACCTCGACATGCTGCTGCTGCACCGCCCTGACGCCCTGGTGGAACCCGACGAGGTCGCGGAGGCGTTCAACATTTTGCACAATGCGGGAAAAGTACTCAATTTCGGCGTCTCCAATCACACTCCGGGACAGGTAGAGCTATTGAAAAGCTCGGTGGCCCAGCCGCTCATCGTCAACCAGGTGCAGTTGAGCATCACGCATGCGCCCCTGATTGCCGCCGGCGTCTCGGCCAACATGGGTGGCCTGGACCAGTCCATCGACCGGGACAACGGCATTCTCGACTACTGCCGACTAAACAACATCACCCTGCAGGCATGGTCGCCGTTCCAGAAGGGTTTCTTCGACGGTATTTTCCTGAACGATCGAGAAAACTATGCCGCGTTGAACAACGTCATCGAGGACCTTGCTCTGACCTACGATGCTCCCCCGGCTGCCATCGCCGTAGCCTGGATCACTCGTCATCCTGCCCACATGCAGGTTGTACTCGGCACGACCAGCGTTCACCATCTGATCGATTCGGCCGCAGGGTCTGATATCGCCCTCACGCGCGAAGAATGGTATCGACTCTTCACGGCCGCTGGACATATCTTGCCGTAGTCAGGCACCTGAAACTCTTGGCGGCAAATGATGGACGTATCGCTCGGTCTTCTCACTCTCGTCGTTGTCGTCTGCGCGGCCAGCGCACTCGGTAGACGCTTGAACCTGTCTGTTCCACTGCTGCTCGTTGTGGTCGGTGTCATCGGCTCATATCTGCCGTTCATTCCAGCGGTGAAGTTGGATCCGGAACTGGTGTTGGTGGGAATTCTTCCTCCACTGCTGTACGCGGCCGCTATCCGTACCTCCCTGGTTGAATTTCGCACGAACCTGCGGTCTATCGGCCTGCTGTCGGTCGGATATGTCATTTTTGGCACCGTGGCGATCGGCCTGATCGTCTGGTGGTTGATCCCAGAAATTCCCGTGGCTGCTGCATTTGCCCTGGGTGCGGTGGTGGCTCCGCCGGATGCAGTCGCGGCGACCACGATCGCGCGCCGAGTTGGGCTCCCGCGGCGGGTTGTAAGCCTTTTGGAGGGTGAGTCGCTGGTCAATGATGCGACCGCGCTGGTGCTTCTTCGCACGGCGATCGTCGCCATTGGCGGGAGCGTCACCGTCTGGCAAGTGGCGTCAGACCTCGCTTTTGCTGCCGGTGGGGCTGTAGTGATCGGCTTGGTCGCGGCGTGGCTCCTGCTGCAGATCCGAAAACGGGTCCGCAACGTGGCCATAAACACGTCTATGTCTCTTGCAGCCCCGTTTGTGGCCTATATTCCTGCTGAGGGAGTCAACGCATCTGGCGTGTTGGCTGTCGTTGTCGCCGGCCTCGTGATCGGTACAAGAACGCCAGCTATGCCCGGCGGTGCGTCGCGATTGAGCCAGCGCAGCAACTGGGCGACGGTGCAGTTTCTGCTCGAGAACTCCGTTTTTCTTCTGATCGGATTACAGGTACGGTCGATCATTGAGGCGACCTCAGGCGACTCGCTCGGTGCCGGGCGTATCTGGGGCGCTTGCGCTGTCATCCTCGTCGCGGTTCTCCTGTTGCGCCCGATTTGGGTGTTCCCAGCGATTTATCTCCCTCGGCTGATACCCAAAATTCGACAGGTCGACCCCGCACCGCCCTGGCAGTTGCCCACCATCGTGTCGTGGGCTGGCATGCGCGGTGTCGTCACCCTGGCTGCGGTGTTCGCCCTACCGGAAGGCGTCGCCCACCGTCCCGTCCTCGTTCTCGCCGCCCTAGGAGTGGTGGCCGGAACCCTGGTTGTGCAGGGCCTGAGCTTGCCGCGGCTCGTTCGCCTGCTGGGGGTACGTGGTCCTGATACCAAAGCGGATGCGCTCAGCCAGGCTGCGCTAATGGATCAGGCCACCGCTGCAGGAATAGAAAACTTGCGGCGGCACACTCGGCCCGACGATCCGCCTGAGGTGCTCGACATGCTCGAACGCCGCACCCAGGAACGCAACCGGGCGGCCTGGGAACGCCTCGGACGATCGGAGTTCGCGGACCGCACTCCCAGTAAACGCTACGTACAGTTGCGGCTGGCTATGCTTGATGCGGAGCGCGCCCGGGTTCTGAAACTGCGCCGCTCGGGAGAATACGCCCACGAGGTAATCAGCGAAGTGCTTGAGATGCTCGATGTTGAAGAATCTATGTTGGACACCTCGCCTGACGACGCGGGCAGCACCTTCAGTGCCGAAGCTCCTGCCGCGATCCGGCCCGACACCGCTGGAGTCCCCCTGGGCGCCGGCGGCTGCGAGCATTTACGGGCCGTCGGTGAGCATCCAGTGCCACCGGACTCGAAATGCTACGACTGTGTACGCGAAGGCACTACCCCGGTACACCTTCGGATGTGCCTACTGTGCGGCAAGGTGGGGTGCTGCGATTCATCCGTCGGTCAGCACGCGACCAGACATTTCCAAGAGTCCGGCCACCCCATCATGTGCAGCGCCGAGCCGAGGGAATTGTGGCGTTGGTGTTACGTTGACGAGCTCCTCGGTTAGCGCGAGCTCGTCGACGCGCCTCGAGATGTGTCCCCGAGGGCTGTAGCCTCGGTAGGGGCGTGCACGAGCTTGAGGCCGACGACGCACCCGATGAGCCCGACAAGCAAAGCGATCTACAGCCAGGAAATGCTCCTGCTGACCATCGCCCAGACCACCGTTAGAGGTGCGCCAATGCCAACCCCGACGGCATAGGCCTTCCCAATTAGGATTTCGCGCATTGCCCCGGCCAGGCCTCCCATGCTGAGCGCGAGCCCTGCACCGAAAATGACGGTCGGCCACAATTTGGTGAAACCCACGGACTTGCCGAGCGCAGTCGTCCAAACGGCCTCCTCGACTATAAGGAGACCCACTGGGCACCCCCGTGCACACTGGCCAGACCCGGGAATGCGGAAGCATCCACTCAGCGCCACTTCGCCCTGACGACTTAGGCGTGCGAGTGGTGAATCACCATTCCGAATTCATTGACCGGCTCGAAAGCGTCTCGGTCCCAGGCGCCGGGGTGCGGAACCGGGCAGTCGACCACGGTATTTCGCGACGAATGGTCGATGGCGTGTTCTCGCATGGCGTGTGAGCAGATCGGGCATGACCGAAAATCGGTCGCGTCCCACTGTTCCGGGCCTCGTGGGGTCTTCCTGTCCTGAATCATGCCATTACGATACGCCGAATTGGACAATTAGGCACGTAACTGCTATACGACTTTGCGGCAAACCTCTGGAGTCTGGCCTACTCTTCCCCGAAACCTGATTCCAACAGTTCTGCGAGGGCGGTGATCGCCGGGCCGGCCGACGGGTCAGTCGACGACAGCTGCACGCTGCTTCCCCGAGCCAGACCGAGGGACATGATGCTCAGCAGGCTGCTGGCGTCCGTGCCGTTCACGGTGATCGGAACCGAGAACGTGCTCACCAGATTCACGAATTCTGCGGCGGGTCGTGCATGCAATCCGTCTTTGTTGACGAGGATCACGGTGCGCGAGACCCCGGCCGGTGCGGGCTGTTCAGCGGCCGGTGGGGCGCTACTCGACGGGTGCAGCGCTGACTGCGCGGCCGCCACGACCGCATCGAGGTCTCCCCCGATCTCTGCGGCCACGGCTGCGGCCACCCCGCCCTCGACCAGCGGCGCGTCCACAATTCGCACCTGGTTTTGCTCGGCATCGTCAAGAAAATCACGCGCGGTTTCCGCGGTCAGAATCGCCGAACCCAAATCACACAGAATCACCACGCCGACGCCGCCGTTCGCCGCGGTGATGCCGTCGCTGATCTTCTCAAAGCTGGTACCGATCCCCCCGGTATCCGTTCCTCCCGCAGCGACCAGTTGCACCGTCGGCGCCATCTGACGCGCAAGTTCAACCAGCCCCGCCGCGATCTTCTCGCTGTGCGAGACAAAAACCAGGCCAACGCGGTCAGCGGATACCGCCGCGCTCACTCGCGGACCATCACGCGGTCGCCAGCACGTCGAAAGCGGCGCGGAGCAGCAGCGACGTCGACTGAGAACCCGGATCCCGGTGGCCGATCGCCCGCTCACCGAGATAGCTCGCCCGTCCCTTGCGTGCCACCAACGGCTCGGTGGCTTGCGCGCCGCGCGCTGCGGCATCCGCTGCGGCCAGCAAGACGACGTCGACGCCGGTACCGGCCGCTTGCGCAGACCACGCCGCGTTCACGGCCGGTGTCCAGGCGTCGATCATGGTCTTATCGCCCTCATCCGCTTTGCCACGCAGCACGATGCCGTCGCGGGCTGCAGCCAGAAGGGAAACCAGAGCGGCAGCATCCACCCACTCGGCGTCCCCGACAGCACCGGAGGCCTTCAGAAAAGCCGTGCCGTACAGCGGACCGGCAGCACCGCCAACCGTTGAGATCAACGTCGTGGCGACCAGTTTCAGCACCGCTCCGGGCGTTGTCTCGTCGGGCAGAGCGTCGAGCTTCGGCAGGATCGCCTGAAAGCCGCGATCCATATTCTCACCGTGATCGCCATCGCCGATTTCCCGGTCGAGGGTATTCAGGGCGGCACGGTTGGCCGCGAGCACCTCAGCGCTTCGGCGAATCCAGCGCACAGTCCAGGCGGTGTCCAGCGTTGGCGCCGCGTCAGCGAAAACGGAGTCTGGTTGATCGTTCAGGGTCATCGAATCTCCTTCTACCGTCCCCACCGTAGCGCCGCAGTCTGCACCGGGGCGTCCCACAGCCCCGTGAGCTCGTCGTCGAGTTTCAGAACGGAGATGGACGTTCCCGCCATCTCGAGGCTGGTCGTGTAGTTGCCGACGAGGCTCCGGGTGACCGTGATTCCCTTCTCTTTGAGCACTTCGGCGGCCCGGCGGAAGACGATGTAGAGCTCGATCTGCGGTGTACCGCCCATGCCGTTGACGAACAGGAGTACTTCGTCGCCGCTTACAAAGGGCAGGTCTTCAAGGATCGGGCCGAGCAGCCGGTCCACGATCGCGTCGGCGGGCTCGAGCTTGATCCGCTCCCGCCCCGGCTCGCCGTGAATTCCAATGCCGATCTCGATCTCATCGTCGGCGAGCACGAAACTCGGCTCCCCGGCGTGCGGCACCACACAGGGAGAGAGCGCGACTCCCATTGTGCGCACGCGGGAATTCACCTTTTCGGCGACGGCGACCACGGCATCGAGGTCATCGCCGCGTTCGGCGGCGGCCCCGGTGATCTTCTCGACCAGAACCGTGCCCGCCACGCCCCGGCGACCTGCCGTGTAGAGCGAGTCCTTGACGGCGACATCGTCGTTAATGATGACCGCGCGCACGTCGATACCCTCAGCGGATGCCAGATCGGCCGCCGTCTCAAAGTTCAACACGTCCCCGGTGTAGTTTTTCACGATGTGCAGCACGCCGGCGCCGCCATCGACGGCCTGGGTTGCCGCGAGGATCGGGTCGGGAGTCGGTGAGGTGAAAACAGCTCCGGGCACCGCGGCATCCAGCATGCCGTAGCCGACGAAACCGCCGTGCAGCGGTTCGTGCCCGCTTCCACCACCGCTGACGATTCCCACCTTTCCCTGCACCGGGGCATCGTTACGCACAATATAGACCGGATCGTGCGAGATACGCACAATGTCACCGTGCGCCGCCTCGAATCCGGCGACGGCCTCGTTGACCACGTTCTTGGGATCGTTGATGAGCTTCTTCATGACCATCCATTCACTCGGTGATGCCACGGTTCGACAGAGAGAGGACCACGGCAAGGCCCGGGCAGCACCGCCCGGGACAGCCATTTTCCCAAAATTACCATACGCGCTGAAACCACGCCCGGAAAGGGGGCCAATGAACCTCGCCAGCCCATTCCCCTCGACGACACCGCGCGCTATGTTATTGCCAACCGCTCGCCGCAGAGGGGCAGCTTCGGCGTCCCCGACCTGATCAGAAAGGTTCTCGTGGAAAATATCGGAGCTGTATTCGTCTCGGAGGTCGTGGGCACTGCAATGCTGGTTCTCCTCGGAACCGGCGTCGTCGCCAACGTCGCCCTGGCCAAGAATAAGGGCCTTGGCGGTGGGTTCCTTATGGTGACCATCGGCTGGGGCTTCGCAGTGTTTGCCGGAGTCGTGGTCGCCTACCGTTCGGGGGCACACCTCAACCCCGCCGTCACCCTGGGGCTCGTCGCCAACGGAGCCAAGGAATTCGGGATGGGAGTCCCCGTCAACGTGGTGTCCGTGCTCGCGTATATCGGGGCGCAGCTGATTGGAGCCATCCTGGGCGCTGTCGCCTGCTGGCTCGCCTACAAGCAGCACTTCGACGCCGAACCCGACCCGGCCAACAAGCTCGGGGTATTCTCCACCGGGCCAGCCATCCGCTCCTACGGCTGGAACCTCGTCACGGAAATCATCGGCACGTTCGTGCTGGTCTTCGTCGTCATCGCCTTCGGTGGAGACCGGCAGGGCGCCAACGGCGGTCTGGCTTCTCTTGGAGCGCTTCCCGTGGCCCTGTTGGTCATCGTCATCGGTACCTCGCTCGGTGGGCCCACCGGGTACGCCATCAACCCGGCCCGTGACCTTGGTCCGCGCATCGCGCACTTCATCCTGCCGATCAAGGGCAAGGGCACCTCCGACTGGGCCTACTCCTGGGTACCCGTAGTCGGGCCCGTCATCGGCGGTCTGCTCGCCGGCTGGGTGGCTATCCCGCTCCTTCCCCTGCTCACCTGACCTGAACAAACGGGCCGGTCCCCGCGGACCGGTCCGTTGTCGTGCGACCAGATCTGCACACGCGCAAACGCCAAGCACACTCACAAGGAGGACACGCACCAATGACTGACTACATTCTCGCCATCGACCAGGGAACTACCAGTTCCCGGGCCATCATCTTCGATAAGGCCGGATCGATCGTGTCGACCGGGCAGCTCGAACACGAGCAGATTTTCCCGCAAGCCGGCTGGGTCGAGCACGACCCGAAGGAAATCTGGGACAACACCCGCGAAGTGATCGGGCAGGCGCTCTCCAAGGCCAACCTCACCCGGCACGATATCAAAGCCATCGGAATAACCAACCAGCGTGAAACCGCGGTGGTCTGGGACAAGACAACCGGAGTCCCCGTCTACAACGCCATCGTCTGGCAGGACACCCGCACCCAGCCCATCGTCGACCGCCTCGCCGCTGACGGTGGGGTCGAACGGTTCAAGAAGAAGGTCGGGCTGCCGCTGGCGACTTACTTCTCCGGCACCAAGATCGTCTGGATCCTCGAAAACGTCGAGGGCGCTCGCGCCAAAGCGGATGCCGGCGACCTTTTGTTCGGCACCACCGATTCCTGGGTCCTGTGGAACCTCACCGGCGGCGTTGACGGCGGAGTGCACGCCACCGACGTCACCAACGCCAGTCGCACGCTATTTATGGACCTTGAAACCCTGCAATGGGACGATGAGATCGTAGCCATCTTTGACGTTCCGAAGTCAATGCTGCCGTCGATCCGTTCCTCGTCGGAGATCTATGGCACTGCGCACACCTCGAGCCTGCTGCGCGAGGTCCCCGTCGCCGGTATCCTCGGCGACCAGCAGGCCGCGACCTTCGGTCAGGCAGCGTTCGATCAGGGCGAGGCCAAGAACACCTACGGCACCGGAAACTTCCTGATTTTCAACACCGGCACCGAAATTGTGCACTCCAAGAACGGCCTGTTGACCACCCTTGGGTACAAGCTCGGCGATGACGCCCCGCACTACGCCCTGGAGGGTTCCATCGCGGTAACCGGTGCGCTGGTGCAGTGGATGCGCGACAACCTCGGCATGATCAGCTCAGCCTCAGAAATTGAGGCCCTCGCGAAAACAGTCGACGACAACGGCGGAGCATATTTCGTTCCCGCATTCTCGGGACTGTTCGCGCCGTACTGGCGTTCAGACGCCCGCGGGGCCCTGGTCGGGCTCACCCGGTTTGTGAACAAGGGGCACATCGCGCGAGCGGCACTCGAGGCGACGGCTTTTCAAACGCGGGAGGTCATCGATGCGGTCAACGCCGACTCGGGTGTCCCCCTCACCGAGATCAAGGTCGACGGAGGCATGATCGCGAACAATCTGCTCATGCAATTCCAGGCCGACATCCTCGGTGTTCCAGTGGTCCGACCGGTCGTCGCCGAAACGACGGCGCTGGGCGCAGCCTACGCTGCCGGCCTCGCCGTCGGTTTCTGGAGCGGCCTGGACGAGCTGCGCACCAACTGGCAGGAAGACAGCCGGTGGACGCCGCAGATGGACGAAGCCGAACGCAGCCGCCAGCTGCGCAACTGGAAGAAGGCGGTCACGAAGACCTTCGGGTGGGTCGACGAGGACGTCCTCTAACGAACAGCCCAAAACTGCGGCGGCCCGGTCTCAGACCTGGGTCGCCGCAATCCACGACGCCAGCTTGGCCGTGGCCGCCCCGGAATCAATCGCCTCGGCAGCCACCGCCAATTTGCTGCGAAAACGGTCCAGGATGGCGATCTGCACCTGCGACGCATCATTGGCCAGGTCGAACGCAACCAGTCCGGCCGCGGCGTTCAGCAGCACGATGTCACGAATTGGGCCCGGCTCGCCGGCGAGCACGGCGTGCACGATATCCGCGTTGTGCTGGGGCGAACCGCCCACCAGCTCGCTGATGTGCGCTCGCTTCAGGCCGAGATCCCGCGGGTCGATGTCGTGTTCGGTCACGAGGCCGCGCGAGACCTCCCAGACGTGACTGTGCCCGGTGGTCGTCATTTCGTCGAGCCCATCATCCCCGCGAAAGACCAGTGCCGTCGCGCCTCGGGTCTGAAAGACGCCGACGAAGAGCGGCACTCGATCGAGGTCGGCGACCCCCACAGCGGATGCCTCCGGCCGCGCCGGGTTGCACAGCGGGCCGAGATAGTTGAACACGGTGGGGATCCCCAACTCCTTGCGGGTGAGGGCCGCGTGGCGGAATCCGGGATGAAAAGCAGCCGCGAAGGCGAAAGTGATCCCGGTTTCTTTGAAGACCTGGGCGACCCGGGTCGCGTCTCGGGACAAATCGATGCCCAATTCGCCGAGTACATCGGATGACCCGGATGCGGAACTGGCAGCCCGGTTGCCGTGTTTGACGACCGGAACACCGGCCGCTGCGCAAACTATAGACGCCATCGTCGAGATGTTCACGGTGCCGAACTGGTCACCACCGGTCCCGACAATGTCGAGTGCCATCGGATTGACCGGCAGCACAATGGCCTGTTCAAGAATCGCATCCCGGAATCCGACAATCTCATCGACGGTTTCCCCTTTGGCGCGAAGGGCAACGAGAAAAGCGCCCAGTTGGGAAGGAGAGGCCTCGCCGAGCATGATGCGTTCCATGCTCCAGGCGGCGTCTGCCACACTCAGGTCCCTGCCAGAAAGAAGAGAATTTAATATGTTGGGCCAAGACTGCGATTCAAGCATGATTCCGATCATAGGAGAACGGGCCCAACTCCCCCGAATTCACGGCCTGTGAGTGCTGAATTTGCCCACCCCGACGGGGTAGAAACTCTCACTTGCACGCCTGTTTGAGAAAAAACTGTGGGAATATCGGCCATAATAGAAGGGTGACCAGCACCTCAATTACTCAGACGGCGAGTGCGCCCGTCGTGAACCGGCCCAACAGCGTGGCTGTAGGCACCATTGTGTGGTTGGGCAGCGAGGTGATGTTTTTCGCGGGGCTCTTCGCAATCTACTTCACGCTCCGTTCAACCTCCCCCGAGCTGTGGCTCTTTGAGGCCGACAAGCACAACTTCACCTTCGCATTGATCAATACTCTGGTGCTGGTGTCGTCGTCGGTGACCTGCCAGTTTGGAGTATTCGCCGCCGAACGGCTGCAGGCTCGTTCAACCGGCTGGAAGCCGAGTGAGTGGGGCATGGTTGAGTGGTTCTTCCTGACCTACGCTCTCGGCGCAATCTTCGTCACCGGCCAGGTGTTTGAATACGCCACCTTGGTGTCCGAGGGTATTTCACTCTCCTCCAACGCCTACGGCTCAGCGTTCTACATCACGACCGGCTTCCACGGCATTCACGTGACCGCTGGCTTGCTGGCCTTCCTTCTTGTGATTGGGCGCGGCTTCGCGGTCAAGAACTTCGGCCATAAAGAAGCCACCAGCGCGATCGTGGTTTCCTACTATTGGCACTTCGTCGACGTCGTCTGGATCGGGCTCTTCCTGGTCATCTACGTTCTCAAATAGAAGTACATACCTAGAAACGGGAGCGGACTACTTCAGCATGACCACGATCAAAACCCCTAGGGCACGCCGGCCACGCAAGACCGGGCGTCGCCATCCACTCGCCAGCGTTGCGCTCATTGCCATCGGACTGCTCTTTACGGGAGGCGCCTATGTCGCCTTCAGCAGCAGCACTGCCCTTGCGACAACGGATGCTTCCTCCCAGCAGACCATCGCCCAGGGTGAAAAACTCTTTGCGGCAAACTGCGCCACCTGCCACGGCCTCAGCGCTCAGGGCTCGTCAGAAGGTCCCAGCCTGATCGGAGTCGGCGCTGCCTCGGTCGACTTCCAGGTCGGCACCGGCCGCATGCCGATGCAGATGCAGGGTCCGCAAGCGCAGAAGAAGCCGGTGCAGTTCACGGCCGAGCAGACTGCAGCGCTGGCGGCCTACGTGGCCTCGCTGGCTCCCGGTCCGGGTATTCCCGCCGCCGAGCTGCTGGACGCTGCCGGCGATGCCGCAACCGGAGCTGAGCTGTTCCGCATCAACTGCGCTATGTGCCACAACGTTGCCGGTGCCGGTGGCGCACTGACCGAGGGCAAGTTTGCTCCTGCCATCGAAAACGTTTCTGCCCAGCACATTTACGAGGCCATGATCACCGGCCCGCAGAACATGCCCGTCTTCAACGACATGAACATCTCGCCTGAAGACAAGCGCGACATCATCACGTACCTCAAGTACGTCGAGGACAACCCGTCACCGGGCGGGCTAGCTCTCGGTTCTCTGGGGCCGGTAGCTGAAGGACTCTTCATCTGGATCTTCGGACTGGGCGCAATCGTGGCCCTCACCGTGTGGATCACTGCAAAATCAAACTAAGAGTCGGTATCCGGTCTTGACACTTCATTCGATACCGATTGAACGTCGCGTAGCACCACAGTGCACAGTATTTACACCCACAAAGGAGACCCATGCCCAAGGACGATAACGGCGCGGAGGACGTAACCGGCGCCGACTCGCCTGGCGCGCAGCTCGCGACATCCGCCGCAAGCACAGCCGTCGTTACACGGGATGCCCTGGCTAACCCAGGATTCCCGCCGCACCGTCCGCGCATCACCGACCTTGAACACAAGGAAGAGCGCAAGGCTGAGCGCACCGTTTATACGCTGTTCTATGTATCCATCGTGGGTAGTGTCTTCGCAATTGCCGCGTACATGGCCTTTCCGATCGTGGCCGAGGATCCGGGGTCGGTTCGACTGAACAACCTCTTCATCGGTCTCGGCCTCAGCCTCGCGTTGCTCGCCATCGGTATCGGCGCTGTTCACTGGGGCAAGGCGCTCATGAGCGACCATGAGGGTGTTGACGAACGCCACCCCGTGCGTGGAACCGAGCCAGTTCGGGCCCGTGCCGTAGAAATCTTCCAGCAGGCCAATGAGGAATCGGGCTTCGGCCGCCGCACACTCATTCGCAATAGCCTCATCGGCGCGCTCGTCGTCTTCCCGCTCCCGGCGGTCGTTCTGTTTCGTGGCCTCGGCCCGATGGACCAGGATCCGGTGGCCCTGCTCAACGAGACCATGTGGAAAAAGGGCGTTCGCCTCACCATGGACCCGAGCGGAACCCCGATCAAGGCAGCGGATGTCACGCTTGGCTCGTCGTTCCACGTCATTCCCGAAGGCCTGTCCGAAATGGGCCACGGCCGTTTGGAAGAGAAGGCGAAAGCAGCCGTTCTGCTCATCCGAATGGATCCGGAAGACCTGATCGAAACGGAAGACCGCAAGTCCTGGTCCTATGACGGCATCGTGGCATATTCTAAGATATGCACCCACGTTGGATGCCCGGTTGCCCTTTATGAACAGCACACGCACCACCTGCTCTGCCCGTGCCACCAGTCGCAGTTCGACGTTGAGAACCACTGCAAGGTCATCTTCGGTCCGGCCAAACGGGCACTACCCCAGCTCCCGATCGCCGTGGACGCTGAGGGATACCTGATCGCGCAAAGCGATTTCACTGAACCAGTCGGCCCGAGCTTCTGGGAGCGAGCATGACCACGATAACCACCCGCGAATCCGCTGAGGACCAAGGCGTCGGGGTGAAGAAAACCGGTGGCTTCACCGCCTCCGCCGCCAACTACATTGACGAACGTACGAGTATCTCGGGCGCAGTCAAGGAGTTGGGCCGCAAGATCTTCCCCGACCACTGGTCGTTCCTTCTCGGTGAGGTGGCGCTGTACAGCTTCGTCATCATTCTGCTCTCGGGGTCATTCCTGACCTTCTTCTTCCAGGCCTCCATGGCAGAAGTCGTCTATAACGGCTCCTATGCCCCGCTCAAGGGCATCCCCATGTCGGCGGCAATGTCCTCCACGATGGACATCTCGTTTGACGTTCGTGGTGGCCTCCTGATGCGTCAGGTGCACCACTGGGCGGCCCTGCTGTTCGTGGCCGCCATCGGCCTGCACATGCTGCGCATCTACTTCACGGGCGCGTTCCGCAAGCCGCGTGAGCTTAACTGGGTCATCGGTTTCATCCTCTTCATCCTGGCCATGGCCGAAGGCTTCACCGGCTATTCCCTCCCCGATGACCTGCTCTCCGGTAACGGACTGCGCATCATCGACGGCCTGATCAAGGGCATCCCGGTCGTTGGTACCTGGGTCTCCTTCCTGCTTTTCGGTGGCGAATTTCCCGGTACCGACATCGTTGGACGGCTGTATTCGTTGCATATTCTGCTGCTGCCGGCCATCATCGTCGCGTTGATCGCCATGCACCTTCTGTTCGTCGTCGTGCACAAGCACACCCAGTACCCGGCTGCCGGACACACCAACCAGAACGTGGTCGGCTACCCGGTTCTGCCGGTATACGCCGCCAAGGCCGGTGGATTCTTCTTCATCGTGTTCGGCGTGGTCATGCTCATCGCCTCGCTCTTCACGATCAACCCGATCTGGAACTATGGCCCATACGACCCGTCACCGGTATCAGCCGGTACCCAGCCCGACTGGTATATTGGCTTCGCCGACGGTGCAATGCGGCTGATCCCGACCGGGTGGGAGTTCGTCTGGCTCAACCACACCTACTCGCTTAACATCCTTGTGGTGCTCATCGTGGTCGGACTGTTCATTGTGACAGTCATGGTCTACCCGTTCATCGAGGCGTGGATCACCGGCGACAAGCGTGAGCACCACGTGCTCGATCGCCCGCGCAACGCTCCGACCCGCACCGCAATCGGCGCGGCCGGCGTGACGTTCTACGCGTCCTTGTGGGCGGCAGCGTCGTCGGATATCATGGCCACGCATTTCCACCTGACCATGGAGGGCGTCATTCACACGCTCCAGGCCACCACGTTGCTTGGACCGTTCCTTGCGTTCTTCATCGCCAAGCGGGTCTGCCTCGCTCTGCAGAAGAAGGATCGCGAGATTGTCCTGCACGGCTACGAATCCGGCCGCATCGTTCGGCTGCCCGGTGGCGAATTCGTCGAGGTACACCAGCCGGTTGACGAGTACGAACGCTGGAAGCTGGTCAGCTACAGCGACTTCAAGCCGCTCATGCTGCGCCCGAACGCTCAGGGCAAGATCGGCCCGGCCGAGAAGGTGCGTGCCGGACTATCCCGCTGGTTCTTCGAGGACCGGATTACTCCGGTCACGCAGGCTGAGCTGAACCAGGCTCATGGCGATCACCCCGCGGAGATCACCGACAAGTAGACAGAAATCAAACAGAACGGGCATCGATGTCACTCCAGACGTTATCGGAGTGGCTTCGGTGCCCGAACTGTTTTCTCCCCCTGCATCCCCGCGGCGAACTCATGCTGGCCTGTGAACAAGGTCATTCCTTCGACGTGAATAAACGGGGGTTCGTCAACCTGCTCACCGGCCCCCGCAAATTCATCGGCGATAGCGCGGCCATGCTGGAGGCCAGGGACCGATTCCTTCGCGCCGGGTGGTACGAACCACTGCGAGACGCCATCCACACTGTCGTCGCCGGTGAGTCCCCCCGGCGGCTTCTCGACGTTGGTTGCGGGACCGGCTACTACCTGGGCGCAGCACTGCCCGCGGGAGCCGACGTGCGAGCGCTGGGAATGGACCTCTCCCCCACTGCCGTGAGTCGCACCATCCGCTCGCACGATCGCGTTGACGGGCTGGTGGCGGATGTCTGGTCGCCCCTTCCCATTCGCGCCGGCGCCGCCGACGTGATTCTGAACGTGTTCGCACCGCGCAACGGTGCGGAATTCCAACGCATTCTGCGGCCCGACGGTCTACTGCTCGTCGTAGTGCCGCAGCCGACGCACCTGCGTCAGCTTCGGGAGTCGGGGCTGGCCGTAGAGATGCAAGCCGACAAAGCCGCCCATTTGACCACGCGCCTGGCCGCCTGGTTCCGCCTCGAGCGTCATGACCAACTCGACCGCACCGTGCACCTGTCACCATTCGAGGTGGCATCACTCATCGGAATGGGACCGTCCTCGCACCATTCCCGCTCTTCCGCCGACGAGGACAGCACGGGTCTCGACCAACTCGTGACGGTTGCCTTCGATATCTTCGGCTTTCGGCGTCGATAGCAGGCCGCTGGATGCCCCGGCGAAACGGGCACGTTAAACGACAATACCGACCACCCGTGAGGGAGATCAGTATCGTCCGCGTAGTGTGCTTAGCGGGCGAACAAGCCCCGGTAGTACTCGTAGACCCAGCCGGTCAGGGCCACCAGGCCGAGCCCCAGTCCGATGAAGCAGATCCAGATTCCGACTGCGAGCCCGAGAAAGAGCAGCGCTGTGGATGCGGCCAGGAAGATCGGCCACCAGCTCCACGGGCTGAAAAAGCCCATCTCCGGGTCACCGTCATCGATGTTGCCATCCAGACGGTCTTCGGGCAGTTCCCCGCCCTGGGCGGCATGGACCTTGTCCAGGTAGAAGGCGATGAACGCTACCAGCAAGGTTGACAACCCCAGCGTGAACGTTCCCGCCCATTCCACTCTTCCGTGGGCTGGGTCGAGCAGGCTCCACGCCACGTAGACGACCGTGACGATTCCGAAGAAGGCGGTGAGGACCCAAAGGATGTTGACGTTGGTCTTCATTTATTTGACCTGATTCGAATCGATGTCGTAGACCGCGGCGTCGGGCGCATCCTTGCCAGGGCCGATGCCGACGGGCAGGCCGGCCTCGGGGTGGTTCAGGTCGAAGGCCGGACGCTCGGAACGGATACGGGGAATAGAAGTGAAGTTGTGGCGCGGCGGCGGGCACGAGGTGGCCCACTCCAGCGACGAACCGTAACCCCACGGGTCGTTCACGGTCACCAGCGGAGCCTTGCGGGCCGTGATGTAAACGTTGAGGAAGAACGGAATCATCGACACGGCCAGGATCATGGCGCCAATCGTCGATACCTGGTTCATCCAGGTGAACCCGTCTTCAGGTGAGTAGGTCGCGTACCGGCGCGGCATGCCCATGACACCGAGCCAGTGCTGGATCAGGAAGGTGGTGTGGAAGCCGATGAAAAGCAACCAGAAGTGCCATTTCCCAAGGCTCTCGTTGAGCATCTTGCCGGTCCACTTCGGCCACCAGAAGTAGAACCCGCTGAACATTGCGAACACCACTGTACCGAAGACCACGTAGTGGAAGTGGGCGACAACAAAGTAGGTATCAGACACGTGGAAGTCGAGCGGCGGCGAAGCCAAGATGACGCCGGTCAAGCCGCCGAAAGTAAACGTGACGAGAAAGCCGATGGCCCAGATCATGGGGGTCTCGAAGGTGATCGACCCTCGCCACATGGTGCCGATCCAGTTGAAGATCTTCACCCCGGTGGGTACCGCGATGAGCATCGTCATGAGCGAGAAGAACGGGAGCAGAACCGAGCCTGTGACGTACATGTGGTGCGCCCAGACGGAGACGGACAGCGCGGCGATCGAGATGGTCGCGTAGATCAGCGTCTTGTACCCGAACATTGGTTTGCGGCTGAAGACCGGGAACACTTCAGAGACGATGCCAAAGAACGGCAACGCGATGATATACACCTCGGGATGGCCGAAGAACCAGAACAAGTGTTGCCACAGGATGGCACCACCGTTGGCCGGATCATAGATGTGCGAACCGAATATGCGGTCGGAGGCTGCGGCGAGCATCGCTGCAGCGAGCACCGGGAAGACCATGAGCGCGAGGAGCGACGTGATGAGAGAGTTCCAGGTGAAGACCGGCATGCGCCACATCGTCATACCCGGGGCACGCATCGTGATGATGGTGGTGATGAAGTTCACGGAGCCGAGAATTGTCCCGAAACCGGAGAGACCCAAACCAACCATCCACAGGTTGCCGCCGACACCCGGCGAGAACGTCGTGCTGGCCAGGGGCTGATAGGCGAACCAGCCGAAGGATGCCGCCCCCTGCGGGGTGAGGAACCCGGCGACGGCGATGAGGCTGCCGAAGTTGAAGAACCAGTACGCGAGTGCGTTCAGGCGCGGGAACGCGACGTCAGGGGCGCCGATCTGCAGCGGAACCAGAAAGTTCGCGAAGCCGAAGAAGAGCGGCGTCGCGAACATCAAAAGCATGATCGTGCCGTGCATCGTGAACAGTTGGTTGTACTGTTCCTTCGTTTGCACGACGTCAAGGCCGGGGGCGAACAGCTGTGCGCGAATGATCAGCGCCATGACGCCGCCGAGGCAAAAGTAGATGAACGAGGTGATCAGGTACATATACCCGATCACCTTGTGGTCGGTGGAGGTGATCCACCGAACAAGGACGTTGCCCTTGCGCTCCGCCGACGTGGAGACCGGCGCGGTCGGGCGAGACTCCACTGGTGCGATGGTCGTAGTCATGGCTTAGTTGCCCTCCGGAGCCGTCGGGGCACTGGTGCCCGGCTGATTCTGATTGCGATCGAACTGATTGTCGAGCTGACCGACGTTACCCGCGGTGCGCAGGGACCCGATGTACGTGTCGTAGTCAGCCTGGGAGACGACCTTGACGTTGAAGAGCATGAGGGAGTGGTATTCGCCGCAGAGTTCAGCACACTTGCCCGCATAGGTTCCGATGCGCTGGGGGGTGACCGACATGTAGTTGGTCTTGCCGGGAATGACGTCTTTCTTGTACAGGAAGTCGATAACCCAGAACGAGTGGATGACGTCCCGAGATTCCAGTGCTATCTCAATGGTCTTGTCGACCGGGAGTACCAGCACGGGAAGCTCGGACTGGTTGATCGCGCCGGTTTCACCGTTGGGATCAAGCTGGCCCTGGATTCCGGGCGAGTACACGTCTTCGTCGACGTAGTTGAAGTCCCAGGCCCACTGCTTGGCCTGAACTTCAATCGTCACATCGGGATTGTCGTAGCGTGTCTCGATGGCGATCTGGTCGCGCACGGTGAAGGCGAAGAAGCCGACGACGAGAATGAGCGGCACGATGGTGTAGAAGATCTCGATCGGCATGTTGTACCGAAGCTGAACCGGAAGCCCGGTCTGGCCCTTTCGTCGACGATAAACGACGATCGTCCAGATGATGAGGCCCCAGGTGATGAGGCCCACGACCAGGAGCACGATCCACGAGGTGGTCCAGAGACCCGCAATGCGATCGGTCTGATTGGTCACCGCCGTCTCGCCCTCTTCTTCAAAGCCGGGCAGGAAACCATGAAGCTGGGCTTGCGTGCATCCGGCCAGTACAACGGCTAACGTCGCTGCGAGCGGAATGGCAGCCCAACGAAGGCGGTGATTATTGCGCACCGGGGACCTTTCGGGAGATTCGAGGACGCTTCTCAGGAAGCGTTTTGTTCGATTCCTAGCCTACTCCGCGAGAGTGCACACGAAGTGCACTCCGGGTCGGGTCGCACACGATTTATGCGCGTGGAACCCTGTTGATGGAGCATTTCCGGGCGAATCCGGTGCAGATTGGGCAGAAAAAAAACGGGGACACCATCAAAATGATGATGTCCCCGCTGGTGGAACTTTTTTTTAGTGGAAGGAATCCCCGCAGGCGCAGCTGCCGCCGGCGTTCGGGTTGTCGATGGTGAAACCCTGCTTCTCAATCGTGTCTTCGAAGTTGATCGAGGCGCCGTCGAGATAGGGAACGCTCATCTTGTCGATAACGACCTCGACACCGTCGAAATCGACGAGCGCATCCCCGTCGAGTACGCGTTCGTCGAAGTAGAGCTGGTAGACGAGGCCGGAGCAGCCGCCGGGCTGCACGGCAACGCGCAGACGCAGGTCTTCGCGACCTTCCTGAGTCAACAGGCTGCGGACCTTGAGCGCGGCTGCGTCGGTGAGTCCGACGCCGTGTGCAGCGTGTGCGGTGTCAGTAGGCGCGGTGTCAGCAACGCTGACGGTTTCTGTCATGGTGTCGGTCATGCTTCTCCTCGGTTCACGCAGTCACGCTCAGTGCGGTCTCATAGATGACGATGTCATAAAGTCTACCTTCGACAACCAGAAAGTCGACGCGGGCATTCCCACGCTCTCACATTTCTTTGGCCGTCGGCAGTTGACCCGGTGTTTGTTCAGTGTCCGTTGCGTTCGTTCAGGCTTCCGAGCAGGAATGCCTCGCTGAGTACGGCGCGTTTAAACACGCCGAGGTGCAAAGACTCATTTGGGCTGTGGGCCCGAGAGTCAGGGTCTTCCACTCCGGTCACCAGGATCTGAGCTGTCGGAAAGACCCGCACCAGCTCGGCAATGAACGGGATCGACCCCCCGACGCCGATGTCGACGGGGGGAACGCCCCAGGCAGCCGTCATGGCGGAACGAGCTTCGGTCACTGCCCAGCCGCTGGTATCGACGAGGAAGGGCTCGCCGGTATCCACATCGTCGATCTCGAGAACCGCGCCGAACGGCGCGTGCTCGTGCAGGTGCGCCTCGATGGCTGCGGCGGCTTCCACCGCGGACTGGCCGGGAGCGATGCGAGTGCTGAGCCGAACCGTCACCGCGGGGGTAAGAGTGTTGGAAGCGTTGTCGACGGTGGGTGCGTCAATTCCGGTCACGGTGAGGGCTGGTTGCGACCAGATCCGGCTCAGGATCGATCCGTGGCCGATCGGGCTGACGCCGGGCAGCAGGCCGGTTTCTGCGCGTAGCTGTTCCTCTGAATAGTCCGGTGTGGGAACGTCAATGGCGGTGAGGCCGTCGACGGCCACCGACCCGTCTTCGTTGTACAACGTTGACAGCAATTTGATGGTGGCGAGCATCGCATCGGGGACGGCTCCACCGAACATACCCGAGTGTGAAGCGTGGGCGAGCGTGCGCACGGTCAACCGAAGCGTCACGTTTCCGCGCAGGGCCGTGGTTATTGCCGGCGTGTTGATGTCCCAGTTGTTGGAGTCGGCTACCACGATGACATCTCCGCGCAGAGCCTCGCGGTTCTCGTCGAGGAACGTGGCGAAGGAGCGGCTGCCGAATTCTTCCTCGCCCTCGATGAACAGCGCGATTCCCAGATCGAAATCGGTGCCGACGGTCGCAACGAGAGCGCGGATGGACGCGACGTGCGCCATGACGCCAGCCTTATCGTCGGCAGCTCCCCGCCCATAGAGTCGGTCGCCGCGCACGGTGGGCGTGAACGGATCGGACTCCCAATCCTCGTCCTGGCCGGGAGGCTGCACGTCGTGGTGCGCATAGAGCAGGACGGTCGGTCGTCCGTTGCGCGCCGCGCGCGACGCCAGAATCGCTGGCTGCCCGAGTTCGGCAGCGCCGCCCGAGTTGCTGGGAGCAATGGCGGCCTGCACGATGTCGACCGACTCGAACACGTCAAGCCCGCGCACCAGCGCGGCGACGGCGTCTGCACTCGCGGCGACGTGCGAACGATCAAAGGCCGCCCAGGACACCGACGGGATGCGCACCAGCGCGCACAGGTCGGCGATCGTGCTGGGGAGACCCCGTTCGACCGCGCCCCGGAGGCCGGCCTGGGTGACCGAATCGGCGGCTGAATTGTCGCCGGAATTGGCGGCAGCGTCGGGCGTTCGGCCAGTGGAATGGGAATTCGTCTGTGGGTTACCAGTCATACCGGTAATCTTAAGGCACCCAATTGCAAGGATTTGATGTGGCCAAGCCTCCCGTAAACCCCGACGCCCAGCCGTCGATTGAAAGTTCCGACGAGACCGCAGCGCGCCTCGGTCTCTCGCACACAGCAGGCAAGGGTCAGGCAACCCCGACCCGCAAAAAGCAGGAAGCGGCCAACAAGCGCCCGCTGGTTCCGGATGACCGCAAACTCGCAGCCAAGCAGGCGCGCGCCAAGTCGACCGCCGCGCGCGACGTCGCGCGTGCCGGAATGGCTGCCGGTGTGGACAAGTACCTGCCGCTGCGGGAACGCGGCTTGCAGAAACGCTACGCCCGCGACTACGTTGATGCCCGGTTCAACGTCGGGGAGCTGATGATCCCGATCATGTTCCTGGTCATCCTCCTCACCACGATCCCGAGCATCTCGAGCTACTCGATCATCGCCCTGTGGGCGTTCTTCATCTTCGCTGTCGTCGACTGCGTCGTACTCGGCTTCGTACTCACTAAGAAGATCGAGGCCAAGTTCGGTTCTGACAAGGCTGAACGCGTGCGTTGGTACGCGGCCATGCGCGCGCTCCAGCTGCGGCCGATGCGGCTGCCCAAGCCGCAGGTGAAGCGCCGCCAGTACCCGGTTTAGCACCGGGTACTCCGCGGGCGGCTTCGGCGGGTTACCGCGCGAAGGCGCCCGCTCGGATCAGCGGCACACGCACTTCCTCATCGGTGAGGGAACCGTGCTGTCCGATCATGCCGCGTGCCTTCTGGTTCGCCGGGCGGGAGTCGTAATACGCGATGGACTTGCGCGCGGCGACCAGCACGTCGCCGATGCGCGGCAACACCTCGTCGGCTACCCGGCCGTACAGGCCGGCCGCCACGGCTTCATCGCGGGTGTAGACCCAGGCGCGGTCCCCCTGAGACGCCCGCCAGGCATCCGCCAGCGTGTCGGCGGCGTTCGAGTCGGACCCGGCCGCTGACCACTGCGGCTCGAGGTAGAGCTGCACGCAGCGCGGGTCCCCCGCAATGTGGCGCACGCCGGCCACGAGCGCTGGCTCGGTGTCAAAGAGCACGTGTTTGGTACTCGGCACGTCGATCACACCGTGGTCGGCGGTGAGCAGCAGGCCCTCGTCGGAGCGCAGAGCGGCAGCGAACCGGGTCACCTCGGAGTCAAGATTCTCCAGCTGGGCCAGCCACCGATCAGACTCCCACCCGTGCGCGTGCGCTGCCACGTCAAGCTCGGCCACGTAGAGGTAGATCAGGGCGGTGGGATTTTCATTCAGGATGCTCCGCGTGGCGGCAAAACGATCGGCCACCTTCTCGGCCGGCACGTACTGGGCGCCGCGCAGTACCGCCTGGGTGAAGCCGGAGGCCACGAATCGTTTGGGACCAATGGCGAAGCTCGGCACGTTGTCATCGGCGGCCAGGTCGAAGACGGTACGGGCCCGCTGCCAGGTGGCCGGCTGCATGCCGTCATCCCAGCCGGTGAGCTGATTCACGACGCGGTCGTTGGCCCCGTCGAGCACCTGGTAGCCGACCAGTCCGTGCTGGCCAGGTTCCACGCCGGTGGTGAGCGTCGCGATTCCCGCGGCCGTCGTGGCCGGGAAGACTCCGTCGATGATGCTCGATTTGTTGAGCCGGGACGACAGGAATCGTGCGTGCCCGGCGCGTGCCCGGATCGAGCTGACGCCGAGCCCATCGGCCAGAATCACGACCGCCTTGCGCACGGCGGGCAGGCCCAGCGGGTTCGGCCGGGCGCAGACGGCGTCGAGGGAACTGGTGAGAACATCGGCAAGGCGCAGAGCACTGAATTGGCGGGCCGGTAGCATGGGGGGCATCGGGTCTCATTCTTTCACAGGGACGAACCCGAGCCCTCCAGCGCTCCCGAGAGCGCTCCCTACGCAGTGCAGCGGTGACCGTTCGATCGGTTGCCGTGGCACGCTTGAAGCAGAATTTTTCAATGAGCCGCTCAGACAGCACCGCACCAGCCGCCAGCACAGCCAGCACAGCCAGCACCGAGCGCATCGAAGACGTCGATGTATCGGTGGAGATGCAGGGGTCGTTCCTCGAGTACGCCTACTCGGTGATCTACTCCCGGGCTCTGCCCGACGCCCGCGACGGTCTCAAACCGGTGCAGCGTCGCATCCTGTATCAGATGAGCGAAATGGGATTGCGCCCCGACAAGGGCCACGTGAAGAGCGCCCG
The DNA here is from genome assembly GCF_004403505.1 of Cryobacterium sp. TMT1-2-2. Taxonomy (NCBI): domain Bacteria; kingdom Bacillati; phylum Actinomycetota; class Actinomycetes; order Micrococcales; family Microbacteriaceae; genus Cryobacterium; species Cryobacterium sp. TMT1-2-2. The sequence goes on from NZ_SOGS01000002.1 coordinate 367,218, forward strand.
GGTTGTGGGCGAGGTGATGGGGAAGCTGCATCCGCACGGCGATACCGCGATCTACGACGCCCTGGTGCGCATGGCCCAGTCGTTCTCCCTGCGGGTTCCGCTCATCGACGGGCACGGCAACTTCGGCTCGCTCGACGATGGGCCGGCCGCGCCCCGCTACACCGAAGCCCGCCTGGCCGCGCCCGCTCTCGCAATGACCGAGAACCTCGACGAAGACGTCGTCGACTTCGTGCCGAACTACGACAACCAGCTCACCCAGCCCGACGTGCTGCCGGCCGCCTACCCCAACCTGCTCGTCAACGGCACGAGCGGCATCGCCGTCGGGATGGCCACCAACATGGCGCCGCACAACCTGATCGAGGTCGTCGGGGCCGCCCGGCACCTGCTCGCCCACCCGAACGCGACACTCGACGACGTCATGGAATTCGTGCCTGGGCCGGACCTGCCGACCGGCGGCACCATCGTGGGATTGGCCGGCATCAAGGACGCATACAGTACCGGCCGCGGCAGCTTCAAGACCCGCGCCCGCGTCTCGGTCGAGGCGATCAGCGCCCGAAAAACCGGGCTCGTCGTGACCGAACTCCCCTACCTGGTCGGCCCGGAAAAGGTGATCGAGAAGATCAAGGATGGTGTCAACTCCAAGAAGCTGAGCGGCATCTCGGACGTCACCGATCTCACCGACCGCACCAAGGGACTGCGTCTGGTCATCGGTATCAAGACCGGTTTCAGTCCCGATGCCGTGCTCGAGCAGCTCTACCGGTACACCCCACTGGAAGACTCGTTCAACATCAACGCTGTCGCCCTCGTCAATGGAGCCCCGCAGACTCTTGGGCTGCTCGAACTGCTGCACGTCTACGTCAACCACCGCATCGAGGTCGTCACCCGTCGCTCGGCCTATCGACTGGCCCGGCGCAAGGAACGCCTGCACCTCGTGCTTGGCCTGTTGGTGGCGATCCTTGACATCGACGAGGTGATCCAGGTGATTCGCGCGAGCGACGACACCGAGCAGGCCCGCGCCAAACTGATCGACGTGTTCGACCTCAGCCAGATTCAGGCCGAATACATTCTCGAACTGCGGCTGCGGCGCCTCACCAAATTCTCCCGCATCGAGCTCGAATCCGAACGTGACCAGTTGCTCGCTGAAATCGCGAAACTCGAGAAACTACTGTCCTCGAAAGCCGCGATCCGCACCCTGGTGTCAGAGGAACTGGGCGCGGTCGCCGAGAAGTTCGGCACGCCACGTCGCACAGTCCTGACCGAGGCCAAGCCGAGCATTGCCGGCCTGTCGGTGGCTGCCGCCAAACGCCAGGCGGCCGTGCTCGAGGTGCAGGACATCCCCACCCGCGTGTTTCTGAGCGTCACCGGGCGCATCGCCCGGGTCGATCTGGTCGCTGTCGACGATTCGCTGCCGCCGCGGATCCAGCCACCACAGCGCCGCAGCAAACACGATGCCGTGCTCTCGACGCTCGACACAACCAGCCGCACCGAGGTGGGCGCGGTGACCAACCGGGGGCGGCTCATCCGCTTCTCCCCCGTCGACCTGCCTGTGATGCCGCCGACGTCCATTCAGCTCGCCGCCGGGGTGCGCGTCAGCGAATATCTGTTACTCACCGACCAAAAGGAGCGAGTGCTCGCGATCGTCTCGCTGGACTCCGACCGGGCGATCGCGCTCGGCACGCGTCAGGGCGTCGTGAAGCGGGTCACTCCCGGCGACTGGGCCAACAAACCCTCCTGGGAGATCATCGCGCTCAAGCCGAAGGACGAGGTGATCGGCGCGGTGCAGGGTGCAGAGGACGACGACCTCGTCTTCATCACGACGGATGCGCAACTGTTGCGCTTCACCGCCGCCGGTGTACGGCCGCAGGGCCGAGCAGCCGGCGGCATGGCCGGCATCAAGCTGACGACGGGGGAAACCGTCGTGTTCTTCACCAGCCTGTCAGCCGAGGACGTGGCGGCGGCCGTTGTGGCCACCGTGGCGTCAAGCAGTCAGACCCTCCCGGGCACCGACCCGGGGAGCGCGAAGCAGAGCGATTTCTCGGAGTATCCCGCCAAGGGTCGCGCCACCGGCGGTGTTCGCGCCCAGCGCTTCCTCAAGGGTGAGGACACCCTCGCCGTGGCCTGGGTCGGGCGAGCTCCGGCCCGGGCCGTCGGTCCGGACGGCACTCCCCGCACCCTGCCGGACTCCGGCTCCCGCCGGGACGCCTCCGGAGTCATGCTCGACGCGTCAATCGGAGCAATCGGCACCGAAATCTAAGCCCGCGCACCTCGTGGCACGCGTTGGAGAACGCGGCACTGGTTTGAACACGTGCCGGCTTCTCAAATACGTGCCACGAGGGCGCTGGGATGCCTCAGACGTCGATGCGATCGCGGGACAGCTTGTCGGAGCTGTCGATGATGAACTCCTTGCGCGGGGCGACGTCATTGCCCATAAGCAGCTCGAAAACCTTCCCGGCGGCTTCGGCGTCGTCGACACGCACGCGCCGCAGGGTGCGGTGGGCACGTTCCATCGTGGTGGTCGCGAGCTGGTCGGCATCCATTTCGCCGAGGCCCTTGTAGCGTTGGATCGGGTCCTGATACCGACGATTCTTCTTCTCGAGGGCGCTCAGCACCCCGTGCAGCTCGGTTTCGGAGTAGGTGTAGATGGTCTCGTTGGGCTTCGAGCCCGGGTTCATCACGACGACCCGGTGCAGCGGCGGCACGGCGGCGAAGACGCGGCCCTCGGTGATCATGGGGCGCATGTAGCGGAAGAACAGGGTGAGCAGCAGGGTACGAATGTGGGCACCGTCGACGTCGGCATCGCTCATGATGATGACTTTGCCGTAGCGCGCCGCTGACAGGTCGAAGCTGCGACCGGAGCCGGCCCCGATCACCTGGATGATCGACGCACACTCGGCGTTGGAGAGCATGTCGGCGACGGATGCCTTCTGCACGTTCAGAATCTTGCCGCGGATCGGCAATAGCGCCTGGTGCTCGCTGTCGCGGGCGAGCTTCGCCGTTCCGAGGGCCGAGTCCCCCTCCACGATGAACAGCTCGCTCGTGGACACGTCGTTACTGCGGCAGTCGACCAGCTTGGCCGGCAGCGACGAACTTTCCAGGGCGTTCTTGCGCCGCTGGGTTTCTTTATGGGCGCGGGCTGAGATGCGTGACTTCATCTCGGCGACGATCTTGTCTAACAGCAGCGCTGACTGGGTCTTGTCATCGCGTTTCGGCGACGCATACCGCTCCGCCATGGCCTTCGCGACGACGTTGGCGACGATCGCCCGCACCGCAGGTGTGCCGAGCACCTCCTTGGTCTGGCCCTCGAACTGCGGCTCCGGCAGGCGCACCGTGAGCACGGCGGTAAGTCCGGCCATCACGTCGTCTTTGTCGACCTTGTCGCTGCCGACCTTGAGCCGGCGGGCGTTCAGTTCGACCTGGCCGCGCAGGAACTTCAGCAGCCCGGCGTCGAAACCGGCCTGGTGGGTGCCGCCCTTGGGAGTAGCGATGATATTGACGAAGCTCTGCACGATCGTGTCGTAGCCGGTGCCCCAGCGCAGGGCGATGTCCACCTGGCAGTCGCGAGTGAGCTCGGTCGGCACCATGGCGCCCTTGTCGGTGAGCACCGGCACGGTCTCAGTGAAGGTGCCGTTGCCGGTGAGCCGCCAGGTATCGGTGATCGGGGCATCCGTCGCGAGGTGTTCGACGAATTCGCTGATGCCACCGTCGAACTGGAACAGGCTAGTGACGGGCTCCTCGGTGCGACGGTCGGCGACCTCGATCGCGAGGCCGGGAACGAGGAACGCGGTCTGGCGGGCTCGGTTCAACACCTCGTCGGTCTGGAACGCTGCACCCTTGGTAAAAATCTGCCGGTCAGCCCAGTAGCGGATGCGAGTGCCCGTGACGCCGCGCTTGACCTTGCCGATCACGCGCAGCTCGCTCTGGTTCTCGAATGGAGTGAACGGTGCGTCGGGGCTCTTCTCCCCCGAATCCGCGAACAGGCCAGGTTCACCGCGGTGGAACGACATGGCCCAGGTCTTGCCGTCGCGGTCGACCTCGACATCGAGACGTTCTGACAGCGCGTTGACAACGGAGGCCCCCACCCCGTGCAGACCACCCGACGCCGCATACGACCCGCTGCCGAACTTTCCGCCGGCGTGCAGTTTGGTGAAGACGACCTCGACACCGGTCAGGCCGGTCTTGGGTTCGATATCGACCGGGATTCCGCGGGCGGTGTCGCGCACCTCGACGCTCTGGTCGGGATGCAGCTCGATATTGATGCTGGCACCGTGCCCGCCCAGGGCCTCATCGACGGAGTTGTCGATGATCTCCCACAGGCAGTGCATCAGTCCACGCGAGTCGGTGGAACCGATGTACATGCCGGGGCGTTTGCGCACTGCCTCGAGTCCCTCAAGGACTGACAGGTGGCGCGCGGAATAGTCAGAGCTCACAACGACCAAGAATACCGGCCCCGACCGGGAATCTTTCACGCTATGGAGGCACGGCGCGGCAGGCAACCCCCCACGACACGTCTACGCGGTGAGCGAAATACCGGCCAATCATCTCGTCATTGGCCCTGCGGCGTGTTTACATTAGATAAGAGGGTTCATGTAATTCAGTCTGGAGGAGGAGAATATGTCCCAGATAGCCACCGAAAATGGTGCTGTAGACAACCAGGGCACCCCCCACCAGCTCACCGCAGCCGACCGCTGCGACGCGTGCGGTGCCCAGGCTTACATCCGTGTCGTCGTGAAAAACAGTGAGCTGCTGTTCTGCGCGCACCACGGCCGCAAGCACCAGGAGAAGCTGGCAACCATTGCCGAAAGCTGGCATGACGAATCGAGCCGTCTGCTCGAAGACCAGCGCTCCTAGCGGGCTGGTAAGCATTCAAAACGGATGCCGCGCCGGCGGCTGGCTAAGGCCAGCCGCCGGCGCGGTTTTTTCGTCCCTGCGACTTTTCGGTCTACGGAACCGCGCTCAGTCCGCAGCCCCTATTCGGCGTTCTGGCCCAGCCGCACGGCAACTTGGTTGCGGGCCGTCCGCGCGGTGTCATCGACGGACTCGGCCGTCGCGCCGCGCGCATATTCGAGATCGTGGCGCCTAAAGGCTGCCTGCAGCAGGTGGTCGGCGAGTGCGGGATTGCGAGCAAGAACGGGCCCGTGCAGGTGGGTGCAGAACACCTCACCCATGGTCAGTCCCTCAATCTGAGGTCCGCTCGCCGGAGCATCCGCGTTGCCGGTGCCGTAAAGCACCCGGCCGAGCGGGCTGGCTTCAGCACCGACGTAGTCGCGGGCATGGTTTTCGAACCCGATTAGCCGCCCGTATTTTGAGGCGACGATGATGTCGTCGGTAGCGCGTGCGGCGCGTGGCACGGCGTGGCCGGCTACGAGGCCGAGTCCTTCCAGCACGCTGCCGTCGGGGAGGTCGCTCCCCCAGCTCAGCAGTTCCCACCCGGTGCCGACGGCCAGGATGGGCACGCCGGAATTGGACCAGAGGCGCAGTTCTTCCACGAGGGTACGAAGGGCGTTCCTGGCCGGCAGAAGTGCAGCATCCGTTCCCGAACCGATCGACACGGCATCCACGTGCTCGGGCAGGTCGGCCCGGGAATGCACATCGACCACCCGCGCGTCGTGGCCGCTCCACCGAACGCGCTGCGCGAGCACACGCGCATTGCCGGCATCACCGTTCGTGTTCAGCAGGCGCGGCAGCAGCGAGACGACCGTGAACGGCCGGTCCAGCGAAGTGGCAGTCATACCGGCTCCTCAGAGTTGGAGACGAGGCCGAGGTGCGCGCGGGTGCGCCGCATTCCGTCGGCGGAGAAGATGATGGTTTTCACCCCGGAGACGGGATTGGGCAGGGCCAGGAACGCGTCGAGAGCGGTCGGGACATCGGGCTCGATGCGATCGACGGTGACGTCGTCGTAGGCCAGCTGCAGGGCGATGTCGTGCGCCTTGAGCCCGGAGGCGATGAGTACGTGGCCGAGCCCGGAGGTGTCCACCGGCCAGAAGTACGACGGGTCACGCACGTCGGAGCCGATGATCACCAGAATCTGCTCGGTTCCCGGTTCAAGACTGTCCACGTTGAGCTGAAAACTCGACGGGTTTTGCACGAGCACAAACTCAACGGTCTTGCCGCCAACGGTGACGACCTCGCCGCGTCCGAAAACGGCCGGCATGGCCGACAGCGCCGTGCAGGCGATGGCCGGATCAAAACGTACGCCCAGAGTCGACTGGGCCGTGCTCAGCGCGGTCAGCGCGTCGACGGCGTAGTGGATGCCGCGAGCCGGCAAGCGGATGCTGTGAACGCCCGTGGCAAACTGCACGTCGGCGTCCAGGCCGGCCACCCGGGTGAGCTGGAGCCCGGTTCCGTTCGGCAGGCGAATCGGTGCGGTGTCGGCGTAACCGAGTCCGCGTGGATACTGAGCGAGAACCTCGGCGGTTACACCGTAGCGGGCTACCGAAACGCCGGGTTCGAGATCGTGACCGAGATCGGCCAGGTAGCTGTCGTCAGCGTTGAGTACGACCGACTCCGTAGCCCGTGCAGCGATTTTCGCCAGCAGGGCGGCGACCATTTCGGAGTCGTGGAACCGGTCGATCTGGTCAACCATGACGTTGGTCAGGGCGACGACCCGCGGAGTCAGCGAACCGGCGATGAACGCGCCGTGTCCCTCATCCATTTCAAGCACGGCAACGTCGCCGGCAATCGTGCCGGACAGGCTGACCTGTTCCAGAAGGGCGCTGGTCAGCCCCTGGCTGATGTTGGCCGTCGACTGGTTGGTGAACACGGACAGGCCGTGCGCGCGTAGAACGGCGACGAGCATCTTGGTCGTGGTTGATTTGCCACTGGACCCGGTCACGATTACCAGGCCGAGCGGAAACCCGTTCAGCGCCGCGGCCAAAAAGCTTGGGGCGATGCGGTTGACGACGACGCCGGGAATGGCCGAGCCACCGCCCGGTTTGCGCCAGCGCGCGAGCACACGAACGGCCCGACCGATGAGAATCGCGGGGGCGTACCGAAGGGAACTCACGAATCGCACAACGCAATCCGGGTGGGACCTGTCACTGTCACGTTTACTCGAGATAGTCGCGCAGGGACTGCGACCGGGACGGGTGACGAAGCTTGGCCATCGTCTTGGACTCGATCTGGCGGATGCGCTCGCGCGTGACCCCGAAGGTGTCGCCGATCTGGTCGAGCGTTTTCGGCATGCCGTCGCCGAGGCCGAAGCGCATGCGAATCACACCGGCTTCACGTTCGGACAGCGAGTCGAGCAGGCTCTCCAGCTGCTTCTGCAGCATGGTGAAACCCACGGCATCGGCGGGCACGACGGCTTCGGTGTCTTCGATGAGGTCACCGAATTCGCTGTCGCCGTCTTCACCGAGCGGGGTGTGCAGCGAGATGGGTTCGCGACCGTACTTCTGAACCTCGACGACTTTTTCGGGCGTCATGTCGAGTTCGCGGCTGAGCTCTTCAGGGGTGGGCTCGCGACCGAGGTCCTGCAGCATCTGGCGCTGCACACGGGCGAGCTTGTTGATGACCTCGACCATGTGCACCGGAATACGGATGGTGCGAGCCTGGTCGGCCATGGCCCGGGTGATGGCCTGGCGAATCCACCAGGTGGCGTAGGTGCTGAATTTGAAGCCCTTGGTGTAGTCGAATTTCTCGACCGCACGAATGAGGCCCAGGTTGCCCTCCTGGATCAGGTCGAGGAACTGCATTCCACGACCGGTGTAGCGCTTGGCGAGCGACACGACGAGCCGCAGGTTGGCACCGAGGAGGTGGCTCTTGGCCCGGGCGCCGTCCTTGGCAACCCACTGCAGCTCACGGCCGAGCGCGTTCTTCTTCTCGACATCCGTCATCTCCGACAGCTTGTCTTCGGCGAACAGGCCGGCTTCGATGCGCATCGCGAGTTCGACCTCTTCGGCCGCGTTCAGCAGGGCGACCTTACCGATCTGCTTGAGATAGTCCTTGACCGGGTCGGCCGTGGCGCCGGTGATGGCGCTGGAATAGACCGGGACCTCGTCGTCATCGTCGACCAGGGAGAGTACGAGGGCGCCGCTGGGGAGCGGCTCGGTCGATGCCGTGCGCTTGGTGCTGTCCTCGTCTGACTCGTCGTCATCGGCGTCCGCTCCACCGTCGACGTCGGCTTCGTCGTCTTTCTTGACGACCTTCGCCTTGGTCGCGCGCTTCTTCGGGGCCGGCTTCTCGGCGGCCAAACCGGCGGCCGCGGACTTCTTCGTCGCTGCGGCCTCGGCTGCTGCTGCCTTTGCGGCTGCAGCCTTGGTGACGGTCTTCTTGACCGGCGGTACTACCGGAGTCGTGACGGACTCGTCGGTTACCTCGGTCTTGACGGTGGTTGCCATTCGAACACCTCTCATGCGGAGTCGTACCTGCTTCTGTGCGACCGGTGACGGTGCCAGATGCGTTTTTGGGCAGAACTTGGACCCATGTCAAGTCCCGGGATGCTCACGCCGAAATGATTTCGGCGTGCCCCGGACCAGAACGGGTCCTAGAAATTATTATTGCACGGTTTGTCTGGACGACAAGCCACGACACGTACTACGATCGTTCGTTACGCCGTTTCCAGGCGCGTGATAGTGCAACCCAGATCGGTGCGACTTCTATTCCCTCGTCGCGAGAGAGCTGGCGTCTGGTGCGCCGCCGGGCGTGCACGAGAAAACCGATGCCGATTCCGACGACGAGGTATTGCACCGTGAATGCCACCCGAAATGCGTCGAGCGCGTACAGGTCGCTCGCTGCTCCCCCGGCCACGCGCCATCCGTTCTGCAGGTCGAGCAGCAGCCCGATCAGATACATCATGACGAAGCTCGCGGTGAAGCCACCGACGTTGACGACGCCGTTGGCCGAGCCCAGGCTGCGCTGCGGATTAAAGGTGCGCGCGAAGTCGAAGCCGATCAGCGAGCCCGGCCCGCCGATGCCGAGCACGACCAGCAGCAGCACAATGCTCCACAGCGGTGGAACGCCGGGCCAGAGCAGCACGATCGCCCACGCGATTTCGATGCCGGTCACGATACCAAGCACGATATTGCTGCGGCGCAGTGGGTAGCGTGCGGTCAGCAGGCCGAGGATCGGCCCGAACACGAGGCCGGCGCCGACCAACACGGTCAGCATTCCGGCGGCGAACGCCGGTTCGTAGCCGAGGCCGAAGACCATGAAGGGATAGCCCCAAAGCAGACTGAAGACGGTGCCGGATGACTGCGTCACGTAGTGCGACCAGAATCCGAGCTGGGTGCCCGGGCGCCGAAAACTGTGTCGCAGCTGGGTCAGCGCGATGCCAAGGCTGTTGGCACGCACGTGCTCGGTGACGTCTCTGGGGCGGTCCTGCACGAAAATGATGACCACGATCAGGGCGATTACGGCCACGGATGCCGCCGAGAGGAAGGCGGGTTTCCAGCCGCTGGTGTGGAGAAGCCAAGCCAGGGGCACCGCGGAGAGTACCTGGCCGAGTTGACCGATGTTGCCCATCCACTGGGACAGCAGGGGGACGATGCGACCGCTGAACCAGGAGCTGATCAGGCGGATCATCGAGATGAAGATGGTCGCGTCTCCGGCGCCGACCAGGATGCGGCCGATGACGGCGACCGAGATATCCGGTGCCAGCGCCAATGTCACCTGGCCGATGACCATGAGCGCCGTTCCGGTGATCATGAGCACTCGCGGCCCGTACCGATCGATCAACACCCCGACCGGAATTTGCGCGGCGGCGTAGACAACGAGCTGCACGACGGCCAGGCTCGAGAGGATGGCGGCCGAGCCGCCGAATTTCTCCGTGGCGGCTACCCCGGCGATTCCCATCGAGGTGCGCTGGAGTACGGCCGACAGGTACGCGAACGACCCGATGATAAAGATCAGGGTGGATCGACGCGAGTTCACTCGCTCTAACCTATCGCGTTCCTGACCAGCCGGTCAGGCGTGGCGACCAGATACTTCCAGCTGCGTTAGCTGGCGGCACCGTCATCGCGGCTGCGCCGCAGGGCGAGGAAGTTCTCGAGTTCGGCGGCGATTTCATCGGCCGACGGCAGCTCGCCATCTTCGTCGGTGAACGGCGACCGCAGCGGGCTTCCCTCCATGTAGGCGTCGTAGCGCTGCTCCAGTGTGCCCACCAGCTTGGCCAGCTCCGGGTTGTTCCGCACCTGGTCATCGATGCGTGCCACGAATTCTCGATTGGCTTCCCGCAGGCGATCGGTCGGAAAGATCAATCCGGTCGACGCGCTCGTGCTCTCTAGCGCGGTGAGGGCTGCGGCCGGAAATTCGGTGTCACCCAGGTAGTGCGGAATGAGCAGCACGTAGCCGACCGTGGAGGCGCCACGTTCCTGCAGGCGGAACTCCAGGAGGTGCAGAACGTTGGCCGCGACCTGCGTGTGCGGCCGCCAGACCGATCGGTTCTCGATGAGATCGGAACGGTTGCCGCTGACGGTGACACCGATCGGTCGGGTGTGCGGAACGGGCATGGGGATGGCGTGCACCCAGGTCGCCCCGGCGACCGTGAATCGGTCGACGAGCTGCAGCACGGCGGCAGTGAACTGCTCCCAGCGGAAGTCGGGTTCGAAACCGGTCAAGAACAGGAACGGCTGCCCGATCTCATCGCGGGCCAGGTACAGCTGCAACGTCGGCGGCTGATAATTGGTGAGATGATCCTGGTCGAAGTAGATGATCGGGCGCCGCGCCCGATAGTCGAGCAGAGTGTCGGTGTCGAACGACGCGACGACGGTGTGATCCAGGGTGGTCAGCAGATAGTCGGTGAACTGGGCTACCGCACCACCGGCATCCGCGAAGCCGGTCAGGCCCATAATCAGGTGCAACCCCTGCGGGACGCCAGCGGCGTCGGCGGTGAGTTCGTAGAGCTCCTCGGGGTCTGACATTCCTTAACTCTAATCCGAGGGGCACCTTTGTGCTGTGTTTTGGGGCTTTCACCATCGTGCCCAGAGCGAACAGCCTGGTGACGGCCCCGGATAGCATCGAGTTATGACTGTTCCCACCCTGTCCCTGTCCACCGAGTCCGCGCTGGGCTCCCCCGCCGACATTCTCATCCTCGCTGCGCTGCAAACGGATGATGGGGTGCAGCTAGTCGCGGACGTCACCCTCGGTGACGCCCTGATCGCGTCGGTGACGGCTCAGCTGCCGCTCCTGAACGCCACCGGAGCACGCGATGAGATCGTGCGTCTGGTGTCGAGTGTCGGCAGTCCGCGCAGCATCGCCGTCGTCGGACTGGGGCGTGTGCTCAGCACCGCAGCCCTTCGCCACGCGGCCGGGTCTGCCGTTCGGCAGCTGACCGGCGCGACCTCGGTCGCCTTCGCCATTACCCTTGGCGACGCCGATCAGGTCGAGGCCGTGCTCGAGGGCGCCGCGCTCGGTGGCTACTCCTACACTGCCTACCGCCACAGCTCACTGGCCGCCACCAAACTGCCGGCCCGAAACGTCGTGGTGCACACGACGACACCGGCGGCATCCGCTGTGGACCGCGCCCAGGTCAGCGCCGAGGCCATGGCCCTGGTCAAGGACCTGGTGAATATGCCGCCGCTCGACCTGTACCCGGCAGCGCTGGCCGAGCTGGCGATCGAGGCCGCCAGCGGACTGCAGCTCGAGGTGACGGTCTGGGACGAGCAGCAGCTCGCTGCCGACGGGTTCGGCGGCATCGCCGGGGTCGGAGCCGGCTCGACCCGCCCGCCGCGCCTGGTCAAACTCAGTTACACCCCGAGCGGAGCCGGCAAGCACCTCGCCCTGGTCGGCAAGGGCATCACATTCGATACCGGCGGACTCTCGCTCAAGCCGCCGGCATCCATGGTGGGCATGAAGTACGACATGACAGGTGCCGCCACCGTTCTGGCCGTGGTCGTCGCCGCGGCCCGGCTGCAGCTGCCGGTGCGAATCACCGCGTGGATGTGCATAGCCGAAAACATGCCGTCGGGCTCGGCTATCCGCCCCAACGACGTGCTGCGCATGCGCGGTGGCCGCACCGTCGAGGTGCTCAACACGGATGCCGAGGGCCGTCTGGTACTCGCCGACGGCCTCGTCGCAGCCGGCGAAGAACACCCGGACGCCATCATCGACGTCGCGACCCTGACCGGGGCCCAGGTCGTCGCGCTGGGCAGCCGGTATTTCGGCGCCATGGGCGATGACGCTCTCGTTCAACACGTGCTCGCGGCCAGCGCTGCGGCCGGCGAGAACGCCTGGCCGATGCCGTTCCCGGAAGAATTGCGCGCCACCCTCAACTCGGACGTCGCTGACATCGCCAACGCGAAGATCGGCAGCTCGGCCGGCGGAATGCTGCTCGCCGGGGTCTTTTTGAAAGAATTCATCGGAACGGATGCGGCCGGCCAGACCATTCCGTGGGCTCACCTCGACATTGCCGGACCGGCCGAGAACTCCGGCACGGGCTGGGGATTCACCGCTGCCGGCCCGACCGGGGTGTCCGTTCGGGCGCTGATTCGACTGGCCGAGGACTTTTCACGCCCGTAGTACAGTCGTAGGGGCAAGAAAAAGCTTGTCAAACCACGCGGCCGAGCAGCATAATCTGTCGGCCGTCGTGACAAAGCGTAATGCGCGAGGGAGTAGCTGAGTGTCGGAACAGAATTTTGACATTGTCGTTCTCGGTGGCGGAAGCGGTGGATACGCAGCAGCGCTGCGTGCCGTGCAGCTGGGATTCACCGTTGGTCTGATCGAGAAGGGCAAACTCGGCGGCACCTGCCTGCACGTCGGTTGCATTCCGACCAAGGCCCTCCTGCACTCGGCTGAAGTTGCCGATTTCAGCCGTGAAGCCGCCAAATACGGCGTCAAGACCGCGTTCGAGGGCATTGACATCGCTGCCGTCACCGCGTTCCGCGAGGGCATCGTGGCCAGCAAGTACAAGGGATTGCAGGGCCTGATAAAGGCTCGCGGAATTACCGTGATTGAGGGCGAAGGCCACCTGGTCTCCCCCACGACCGTTCAGGTCGGCGAAGACATGATCGTCGGCAAGAACGTCATTCTGGCTACCGGCTCCTACTCTCGCTCGCTGCCCGGGCTCGAGATCGGCGGCCGCGTCATCACGAGCGAAACCGCTCTCGCCCTGGACTACGTTCCCAAGAAGGTCGCCGTGCTCGGCGGCGGCGTCATCGGCGTCGAGTTCGCGAGCGTCTGGAAGTCTTTCGGCGCCGACGTCACAATCATCGAGGCTCTACCGCACCTCGTGCCCAACGAGGAAGAGTCGATCTCTAAGCAACTCGAGCGTGCGTTCCGCAAGCGCGGTATCGAGTATTCCCTCGGCATCCGCTTCCAGAGTGTCACGCAGTCCGATTCGGGCATCGTGGTCACTCTCGAGAACGGTGCGACCGTCGAGGCCGACCTCTTGCTCGTGGCCGTCGGCCGCGGACCGGTCACCGCAGGCCTCGGCTTCGACGAAGTCGGCGTCACCATGGACCGCGGGTTCGTCATCACCGACGAGCGCCTCGCCACGAACATCCCCGGCGTGTACGCCGTTGGCGACATCGTTCCCGGCCTGCAGCTCGCCCACCGTGGCTTCCAGCAGGGCATCTTCGTCGCCGAAGAAATCGCCGGACTGAACCCGATCATCGTCGAAGACGTGAACATCCCCAAGGTCACCTACTGTGACCCCGAGGTTGCCTCCGTCGGCTACAGCGAAGCCAAGGCGGCCGACAAGTTCGGTGCCGACCAGATTTCCACCTACGAGTACAACCTCGGCGGAAACGGCAAGAGCTCGATTCTGGGAACTGCCGGTTCGGTTAAGTTGGTGCGCGTCAAGGATGGCCCCATCGTGGGCATCCACATGATCGGCGCTCGCGTCGGCGAGCTCATCGGCGAAGGCCAGCTCGTGGTGAACTGGGAAGCGTACCCGGAGGACATCGCTCCGTTCCTGCACGCGCACCCGACGCAGAGCGAAGCGATGGGTGAGGCCTTCCTGGCTCTTGCCGGCAAACCGCTTCACGCGATGTAGTCGGATTCCACAATTTTCATTGATTTTTCAAATAAGTAAACGGTTTTGAAGGAGACATACGCATGAGCGAATCCGTCAGCCTCCCGGCACTCGGAGAGAGTGTCACAGAGGGCACGGTCACCCGCTGGCTCAAGAACGTGGGCGACCGCGTGGAGGTCGACGAGCCGTTGCTCGAGGTATCGACCGACAAGGTGGACACGGAAATCCCGTCCCCGGTCGCCGGCATTATTGAAGCCATCCTGGTGCAGGAAGATGAGACCGTCGAGGTCGGCACCCCCCTGGTCACCATCGGCGACGGATCCGGCGCGGCCGCACCGGTCGCTGAGGCACCGGCTGCAGAAGCGCCGGTCGCTGAGGCACCGGCTGCAGAAGCGCCGGTTGCTGAGGCGCCCGTTGCCGAGGCACCCGCGCCGGTTGCAGCACCCGCACCCGTTGCGGCACCGGTTGCAGCACCCGCACCCGTTGCGGCACCGGTTGCAGCACCCGCACCCGTTGCGGCACCGGTTGCAGCACCCGCACCCGTTGCGGCACCGGTTGCAGCACCCGCACCCGTCGCGGCACCAGTTGCAGCACCCGCACCCGTCGCGGCACCAGTCGCTGCACCAGCGCCCGTTGCAGCAGAACCAGAACCGGTCGCTGCAGCCCCGGCAGCAGCACCCGCACCCGTCGCAGCCGCCCCCGCGGCACGCGGTTCACACGCCGGCACCAGCGGCTACGTCACGCCGATCGTGCGCAAGCTCGCCAACGAAGCCGGCGTTGACCTGGCGACGATCAGCGGCACCGGAGTGGGCGGACGTATCCGCAAGGAAGACATCGTGCAGGCGGCCTCGGCCGTCGGCACGAGCGCTGCCGCACCGGTCGTCGAGGTCTCACCGCTGCGTGGCACCACCCAGCCGATGTCGCGCCTGCGCAAGGTCGTCGCCGAGCGTGCTGTCATCTCGATGCAGTCATCCGCTCAGCTCACGACCGTGGTCGAGGTCGACGTCACCCGCGTCGCTCTGCTCCGCGACCGGGTCAAGGGCGCTTTCGCCGAGAAGACCGGCAACAAGCTCTCCTTCCTGCCGTTCTTCGCCCTCGCTGCCGCTGAGGCCCTCCGTGCCATCCCGATTGTGAACGCCACGATCGAGGGCGACACGATTGTCTACCCGGCGCAGGAGAACATCAGCATTGCCGTTGACACCGAGCGTGGCCTGCTGACCCCCGTTGTGCGTAACGCCGGGGATCTCGACTTGGCCGGTTTCGCCGCCCAGATCGCCGACCTCGCCGCTCGCACCCGCGACAACAAGCTGAAGCCCGATGAACTGAGTGGCGGAACGTTCACGCTGACCAACACCGGTTCGCGCGGCGCGCTGTTCGACACGCCCGTCGTGTTCCTGCCGCAGAGCGCCATTCTGGGCACAGGCATCGTGTACAAGAAACCGCTCGTTGTCACCAACGACGGTCTCGACTCGATCGCGATCCGTTCCAGCGTGTACCTCGCGCTGTCCTACGACCACCGCATCATCGACGGAGCGGATGCAGCCCGCTTCCTCACCACGATGAAGGCGCGGCTCGAAGCCGGTGCGTTCGAGGGCAACCTCGGAATCTAACAGCACGAGCTGTCGGAAGTTTCGGCCTGGGACACCTCAGTAGTCGAAGATCTCACGAAGACGCCAGCCGCCCTCGCCCTTGACCACCAGGACCGAGGCCGGCTGGCTTTTTTGCTGCCCGGACGCCGGAGTCAACACGACCACGGCCAGGTTACCGCTCCGTTCTGCCAGGGACGGCAGGTAGGGCGCGTAGTCGGCGACCTCCCGGCCGGATCCGCCCTGCTGCCGTTCGCGGGCATCATAGCTGTCCGCGGCCAGAATGGCCGAGCCGGTCTGATCCACGTCGACCAGGCAGACCAGGGAAGCAGCGACCAGGCACGCCGCCCGGCGCACGAGGAGCACCGGCACGGCCGATACCGGGTCGTCCCCCGCTATCGCCGCCAAGCCTGCCGCACGAGCGGCATCCGCGGAGTCCGCGACCGTTGGTACGGGGACCGGAGTGCCGGTGGCCCCTGCACTGTTCCTCGACGTGCCGTCGGCACCCGAAGCGCCGGGTAACGCGCTGTCACCGGCACGGCCCGATACCGGGAACAGGGTCAGGGCGAGCACGAGAATGCTCGCGCCGCCCAGTGCTGCCACCAAAAGCGGCCGGTGGTGCCCATACAGTCGTTTGCGCAGGGCGTGCGCCACAGCCTTGAGCGGATGCGAGTCGATCACAGAATCAACGACGGTCGCCAACGACCGACCAGGACGCGACTGCGGCTGGAGCCGGCGCAGGCTGGCTGCGCCCCAAGCCATGAGACTGCTGAAGGCATCGCCACCGTCGCCGAATCGCGCGGGTAACGACCTGTCGTCGAACAGCTCGTCGATCGTGTCGGTGAACTCATCGTTGGACGTGTCGTCGAACCCGTGATCGGATCCGTCGTCGAATTCGTGGCGGCGGAGTTGCACCACGTTCACCTGACCAGTCCCCGCCTCGAACGCGTCAGCGCTCACGTTCTGTGCTTGGGCCTCCAATCGGTGGGTGAGGCGAAAGGCGTCAAGCGGTTCGGCGTCGGCCCAATCGAAAAGGTCATGCTCCAGTGTGCCGAGGACCGAACCGACCCCTGCCGCGCCAGCTGCCCCGTCTGAAGATTTCGGAGAAACGGCCGGGTCGATGGCGCCCCGAAAGCGCCGCAGGAGCGCCGCGCCGCTCGCGCGGTGCGTGTCCGTTACATCGACGGCCTCGACGAGGGCTTCCATCACGATAGCCAGGCGTTCGTAGTCGGCGCGGAGCCGCCGCATCCGCTCCCTGGGTATGTCAGTGAGCCGCGCGACCGCACCGAAACCGTTCACCACCGCCCGGCCGCTGGCATCCAGCAGAATTGTCGCCTGGCTGATGGCCCCGTGCGCGAACCCGGCCGTGTGCATGGCGCGCAGGGCGACGATGATCGGTGCCAACAGGGTCACGGCTTCGCCGGGAGACAGTCGAGGGTGTTCGACCAAGTACCTGGCCAGGGATCCTCCGGTGAGTCGTTCCAGGACTAGACAAATGCGACCATCCCCGAGCTGCGCAACGTCGAGCAGGCGCACGAGTCCCGGCGCTGCCCCCGAGGTCAGCACGGCAATGTCGAGTTCGATGCTCGTCGACTCGGTGTCGGCGCGGAAGACCTTGAGGGCCACCGCGCTTGCCGCACCGGAATGACCCAGGTACACCACGGCTCGATCCCCGGCGCCCAGCAAACGGATCACGCGGTGTCCGGCGACAATCCCCTCCGGGTGCACCGGTTCTGTCGTGGCGGAAGCGCCGTCGGCCTTAGGGTATGCCGCGCGCTGGCCGGGACGGGAGTCGCGGCCTGCTGTGTCATCGGCCGAAGTCGGAGGTTGTTCAGAGCGTCGTCTCACCTGCCCATGATCGGCCGCTGGGCCGGCCAGAGCGCTCAGGTCCCCCGCTCTCGTGCAGAACGGGCGATCTGTGCCGCTGTGGAGGAGCCGGTCCGGGTGGCACCGGCGCCGGCTGCGCCCGTGTGCTCGCTGCGCCCAAACTGCCAGCGACGCCCCTAGACTGGGCACATGCTCGACTTTGTCGTCGCGGGGCTAAGCGCCAACTCCGTGCCGTATGTTGAGGGCCTAGAGCTCCAACGCGCAGTCCATCGTTCCGTCGTCGCCCACGAGCGACCGGACACCGTCCTCCTCCTGGAGCATCCGGCCGTGTATACCGCCGGAAAACGCACTCTGCCGGAGGAACGCCCCGTCGACGACACGCCGGTTATCGACGTCGACCGGGGCGGCAAGATCACCTGGCACGGCCCGGGCCAGCTCGTCGGGTATCCCATTCTGCACCTCGCAGAACCCGTCGACGTCGTCGGCTACGTTCGGTCCCTTGAGGCAATCCTGATCGAGGTCCTGATCGACTTCGGGATCGATGCCGTACGCGTTGCGGGACGCTCAGGGGTGTGGGTGGGACCCGACGGCCACGAAGATAAAATAGCCGCGATCGGAATCCGAGTTGCCCAGGGAGTGACCATGCACGGTTTCGCGCTCAACTGCAGCAACTCGCTGGACGCCTATTCGCGCATCATCGCCTGCGGAATTCGCGATGCCGGGGTGACCACGATGACCCGTGTGCTCGGCCGCACCGTCGACCCGAGCGAATTGATCGATCCGATCACGGCCGCTTTCCGTCGCACGATGGGCCTGAATGCCGCCCCGGTGGCCCCTGTAAGCATGACCCCAGCCAGCCTAAATACCGTCAGGACGAACGCATGAGCGCAGTACCCGAAGGCCGCAAACTGCTGCGGCTGGAAATTCGCAACGCGGAAACGCCGATCGAGCGGAAGCCCGCCTGGATCAAGACCGTCGCCAAGATGGGGCCGGAATACCAGAAGCTACAGGCGCTGGTGAAGAGCGAAAACCTGCACACGGTGTGTCAGGAGGCCGGCTGCCCGAATATCTTTGAATGTTGGGAAGATCGCGAAGCGACCTTCCTCATCGGGGGTTCACAGTGCACCCGCCGTTGCGACTTCTGCCAGATCGACACCGGCAAGCCCGCAGACTATGACACGGACGAGCCGCGTCGCGTCGGCGAGTCCGTCGTGTCGATGAACCTGCGCTACGCCACCGTGACCGGCGTCGCCCGTGACGACCTCCCCGATGAAGGCGCTTGGCTCTACGCCGAGACGATTCGTCAGATCCACCAGCAGAGCCCCGGCACCGGTGTCGAGATTCTGGTCCCAGACTTCTCCGGCAATCCGGAACACCTCGCCCAAGTCTTCGACGCCAAACCCGAGGTCTTCGCCCACAACGTGGAGACCGTGCCACGCATTTTCAAGCGCATCCGCCCGGCCTTTCGCTATGACCGCTCGCTCGACGTGCTCACCCAGGGCCGCAACGCCGGGCTGATCACCAAGTCCAACCTCATCCTCGGCATGGGTGAAGAACGCGCAGAAATCACCCAGGCACTGCACGACCTGTATGAGGCCGGTACCGACATCATCACCATCACCCAGTACCTTCGCCCGAGCGCCCGGCATCTTCCGGTGGCCCGCTGGGTGCGCCCGGAGGAATTCGTCGAGCTCAACGAGGAAGCCAAGGAGATCGGCTTTCTCGGCGTCCTGTCCGGTCCGCTGGTGCGTTCGTCCTACCGCGCCGGTCGGCTGTGGGCCCAGTCCATGGTCGCAACCGGTCGCCAGATCCCGGCCGAATTGCGCCAGCTGGCGGATGCCCAACTTGGGTTCGCCCAAGCCGTCTCCTGATGCGAGCACACAGGCGAATTCGGTCACGGGGCATTCGAGTGACTGGGTAGTCTTATACCCATGGCACGCAGCAAGGAAAAGTCCCCCAAAAAACCAAAACAGCCCGGCCGCTTGAAGCAAATGTGGCAGGTATTCCAGATGACGAGACGCTACGACTCGAACATCGTCTGGATTCTGGTTTTGGCCTTCGTCGTCCCCGTTCTGATCAGCCTGGCCCTCGCCCTGCTGATCCCGGGGAGCAACGTCTTCACGATGGTGCTCTGGATCGTCGCCGGCGTGCTCGCCGGTATTCTGGCGATGCTTATCATCCTGGGTCGTCGGGCCGAGAAGGCCGCGTATTCCCAGATCGAGGGTCAGCCCGGTGCCGTGGGGGCGGTATTGCGCAGTTCACTGAAGCGTGGCTGGGTCGGCAGTGAAATGCCGGTAGCGGTCAACGGCAAGACGCAGGATGCGGTCTATCGTGCGGTCGGTCGCGGCGGCGTCGTGCTGATCAGCGAGGGACCTAAGACGCGCACTGCCCGTATGCTCGACGAAGAAAAACGCAAGATTGTGCGCATCGGCGGCAACGTCGGCATCACGGTTATTTCCGTCGGACCCGACGAGGACGCCGTGCCACTGCACAAGCTGGCTCGCCGCCTGACCAGGATCAAGCCCACGCTGACTAAGGCCGAGGTGCTCGCTGTGAACAACCGCCTCAACTCTATGGGCACGAAACTTCCCATTCCCAAGGGCGTCGACCCCATGAAGGCGCGCCCCCAGCACGGCTGACCTCAACAGACAACAGAACGGCCGGGCGTCCATCGCCCGGCCGTTCTTCGTCATCGCAGTGCTATTACTCCCGGATGAGCGCCGTTCCGGCAATTTTGTCGTGGAAGCCACGCTGGTCGGAATCCCAGACCAACGCCGGGAGGGCAATTCCGAGCAACAGCGACCGCACCACGGGTCGCCAGAGACCAATCCAGCCCCCGTGGATAGAGATGAGTCGGAGGCCCACCAAGCGGTGACCGATGCTGGCCCCGATGGTCGGGATGAAGACGATCTGCAGGATGACGAAGATGATCAGGTTCGCCGCCGGGTCATAGTTGAAGAAGATCGCTGAGACGCCGATGGCGATGGCCCAGTCGATGGCGAAGCCGAGCATCCGTCGACCGGGGCGGCCGATGGAACTCGGCCCGATCTGGGGTAATCCGAGCCGCTCCCCCGGCCATCTACTGGGTGGAAGCTGACCAAAAGTGTTCGGGCGGGAGTCGGAGGCTGGCACCCGATGAGTCTACCGATGGGGCCTGCCTGTAACATGGGCGAAACATAAGCGTCACGGACAAGTAACGCAGCGCTACTAATCTCAATGAAGCCGATGTGTCCGATTCGGCCGTTTCCACGCCCTCGTCGTCTGGAGTTATTCCGCATGTTCCGCGATTCGTCCGAAGTGCTTAAATTCATCAAAGACAATGACGTCAAGTTTCTTGACATCCGTTTCACCGATCTCCCCGGTGTGCAGCAGCACTTCAACATTCCGGCATCCACCGTCGATGAAGAGTTCTTCACCGTTGGCCAAATGTTCGATGGTTCCTCGATCCGCGGTTTCGCGTCGATCCACGAATCCGACATGCAGCTCATCCCCGACGTGTCGACCGCATACCTGGACCCGTTCCGCACCGAGAAGACGCTCATCATGCTCTTCGACATCTACAACCCGCGCAACGGTGAGATCTACTCCAAGGACCCGCGCCAGGTAGCCAAGAAGGCCGAGAAATACCTCGCCTCCACCGGCATCGGCGACACCGCCTTCTTCGGCTCCGAAGCCGAGTTCTACATTTTCGACGACGTGCGCTACGAAGTTAACCAGCACACCAGCTACTACAAGGTCGACTCCAGCGAGGGTGCCTGGAACTCGGGTCGTAAGGAAGACGGCGGAAACCTCGCCAACAAGACCCCGTTCAAGGGCGGCTACTTTCCGGTCAGCCCGGTCGACCAGCACGTCGACATGCGCGATGACATCTGCCTCAAGCTGATCGAATCGGGCCTCGTGCTCGAGCGCAGCCACCACGAGGTCGGCACCGGCGGCCAGGGCGAGATCAACTACAAGTTCGACACCATGGTGCACGCGGCCGACGACCTGCTCAAATTCAAGTACATCGTCAAGAACACGGCGCATGACTGGAACAAGACCGCGACCTTCATGCCTAAGCCGCTCTTCGGCGACAACGGCTCCGGTATGCACACCCACCAGTCCCTGTGGGCCGACGGCAAGCCGCTGTTCTACGATGAGGCCGGCTACGGCGGACTGTCCGACGTGGCGCGCTGGTACATCGGAGGTCTGCTCAAGCACGCCCCCGCCGTGCTCGCCTTCACCAACCCCACGGTCAACTCGTACCACCGTCTCGTCCCCGGCTTCGAAGCCCCGGTCAACTTGGTCTACTCGGCCGGTAACCGTTCGGCGTCGATCCGTATCCCGATCACCGGCACCAACCCCAAGGCCAAGCGTCTCGAGTTCCGCGCCCCCGACGCGTCTGGTAACCCGTACCTCGCCTTCGCCGCTCAGCTCATGGCCGGCCTCGACGGTATCAAGAACCGCATTGAGCCGCACGAGCCGGTCGACAAGGACCTCTACGAGCTGCCGCCCGAAGAAGCCAAGAACATCCCCCAGGTGCCCGCGTCACTCGAGGAGGCCCTGCAGGCCCTCGAAGCCGACCACGACTTCCTGATGGCCGGAAACGTCTTCACACCCGAATTGATCGAGACCTGGATCGAGTACAAGCGCGAAAACGAGATCAAGCCGCTCGCCCAGCGTCCGCACCCGTTCGAGTTCGAGCTCTACTACGGCGTCTGAGCAGTAGATGCGCGCGGTTCGTTCATCGGGCCCGCGTGACTGGGAAGGGACTGCATCTTCGGATGCGGTCCCTTCTGTGTTGCAAGGTGCCGCGTTGCCGCGTGCTGTGTTGCCGAGTGCACTCCTGTCACGCGCCTCGTGCCGGATCAGCCGACAGTGGGCCCCGGACGCTCCACGGGGCCGTAGAACAGTCGCTCGAACACGGCGCGTGCCCGGCGGGTCACAGCAAGATAGTCGTCCTCGAGCTGATTGCCCGAGCCGGGCGGGTATTCCATGACCCGGGCGATTCCTTCGAGGGCCGCACGATCGGTCGGCAAGACGTTCGAGGTTTGATTGGTCCACAGGGTGATGGCCGACCGCGCACGGGACGCGAAGATCCACGCGCTGCGCAGCACCGCGGCATCCGCTGCCGGAATCAGGCCGGCACTGACCGCCTCGGCCAAAGCTGACAGCGTCGACGTCGTGCGGAGCGCCGGAATCGTTGCCGCGTGCTGCAACTGCAAAAGCTGCACCAGCCACTCCACGTCGCTGAGCGAGCCGCGCCCGAGCTTCAGGTGCCGGTTGGGGTCGGCGGCCTGCGGCAGCCGCTCGTTCTCCACCCGCGCCTTGATGCGGCGCACCTCGCGCACGGCCTGTTCGCTGATCGCGGTGGGATACCGCACTTCGTCGGCGACGGCCGTGAAGTCGCGCAATAGAGCAGCGTCGCCGGCGACCCCACGGCCGCGAAGAAGCGCCTGCGCCTCCCAGGTGAGCGACCAGCGCCGGTAGTAGGCCTGGTAGGACTCCAGTGACCGGACGACAGGGCCGTTGCTGCCCTCAGGCCGCAGCCCAATGTCCAGGTCCAGTGGCAGACGCGAGTCCTCGGTGAGCCGGTTGAGCTCGCGCACAATGTAGCGGGCCCGATCATTGGCAGCTTCGCCGTCGAGGGTGCCGGCACGGAAGACGTACATGACGTCGGCGTCGGAGCCGAAACCCAGCTCGGCGCCGCCGAACCGGCCCATGCCGATCACACCGAACTCAATACCGTCGCCGCCGGACGACCCGTCGGCGCCGCCCTGATCGTTCAGGTCTCCCCCACGGATGGCGGCGATCACGCCCTGAATATAGGTCGCGTTGACGTCGGTCAGGCCCTGGCCAAGCTGGTCGAGATCGATCTGGCCGAGTAGCGAGGCGAATGCCAGACGCAGCATCTCACGGCGACGGGCGGCGCGCAGGATGGTGGCGGCAGCATCTGGGCTTTCATGCCGGCCCAGCACGGCTCGGGTCTCATCCTGCAGGGATTTGCGCGGCCGTGGCTGCAGGTCGGCCTCGTCCTCTAGCCAGGCCACCGCCTCCGGGATCTTTTCCAGGAGCTCGCCGATGTACCGGCTTCCGGACAAGACTCGGGTGAGTCGCTCGGCGGCGCCCGAGGAATCCCGCAGCATGCGCAAAAACCAGTAGGTCGAGCCGAGGTTGTCGCTCAGGCGACGAAAGGCCAGAAAGCCGTAGTCGGGGTCAGCTCCCTGGGACAGCCACTGCAACAGCACGGGAAGCAGGTGCCGCTGGATCGCCGCACGCCGGGACACCCCGCCGGAGAGAGCGGCGATGTGGGCCAGTGCACCCTTGGTATTGAGGAAGCCGATTGCGGCGAGACGGGCCTCGGCCTGTGCGCTCGTCAGGTTGAGGCCGTCGGCCGGCAGCGACGCCACCGCCGACAGCAGGGGCCGGTAGAACAGCCGCTCATGCAGGCCGCGCACCCTTTGTTTGGTCTCCGACCAGCGGATGGTCAGCCCGTCAGCGCTCGTGGCCAGACCGGTCGAGCGAGCCAATACGCGCAGGTTCGCTTCGTCCCGCGGCACCAGGTGGGTACGGCGAAGCTTTTGCAGCTGCAGCCGATGCTCCATCAGGCGCAGCATGCGGTAGTCCTGGGCAAATTCGGTGGCTTCGGCCCGGCCCACATACCCGGCGGTGGCCAGGGCGGTCAGCGCCGGCAGGGTACCGGCCTGTCGAACGTCGGGGTCGGTCTGGCCATGCACGAGCTGGAGCAGTTGCACCGTGAACTCGATATCGCGCAGCCCGCCAGGGCCCAGCTTGAGCTGAACGTCGACCTCGTCGTCGGGAATGTTGTCGGTGACGCGCTCGCGCATCCGCTGCACCGATTCGACGAAATTCTCCCGGCTGGCGCTGCTCCAGACCTTGGGCGTGACCGCATCGAGATAACGCGCCCCCAGCGCGCGGTCACCGGCCAGTGTGCGGGCCTTGAGCAGTGCCTGGAACTCCCAACTTTTGGCCCAGCGGTCGTAGTAGGCCAGGTGTGATTCGATCGAGCGTACGAGTGCACCGCTCTTGCCCTCAGGGCGCAGGTTGGGGTCGACCTCCCACAGCTCAGGTTCGATGCCGGATTCGCCCAGGCCGCGCATGATGAGCACGGCCAGTCGGGTGGCGATCTCAACGGCTCGGGAGCTTTCCAGCCCGGCCGCTTCGTCCCCATCGGCGACGAAGATGACGTCGACGTCGCTCACATAGTTGAGTTCGCTCGCGCCGGCCTTGCCCATTCCGATAATGGCCAGGCGGGTGGCACGCACCTGTTCGGTTGGAAAAACACCGCGCCCGGCCGTGTCACCGCTCGACATGGTGCGGGCGACCGCGAGGGCGGCTTCGAGCGCTGCGGTGGCGAGGTCGGACAGGGTGCGGGCAACGCCGTCGAGCCCCGCCACGGGGTCGGCCTGTTCGAGGTCGAAGGCCGCCAGCTGCGCAAGTCGGCGACGGTAGCGCACCCGCAGGGCAAACCAGGCCGCGTCGTCGACCAGCTCCGAGAATCCCTCGGTCGCACCGACCGAGTCCAACAGGTCGCTGACCAGGTCGCCGAGGCTGGGTAGCACCGCTAGAGGCGTTGCCAGAACCGAGAGTTCCGCCGGATGCCTGAGGAAGAATTCGGTGAGTCCGCTGGAGGCTCCAAGAATCTTCAGAAGCCGCCCGGTCGCCGTGGCTGACTGCAAGAGCTCAAACAGTTCGGGCGACCCCGGTCGCAGCAGGGCGACCAGCGCTACCAGCGCGGCATCCGGGCTGGCCGTCACCGCGAGGAGCGGCAGAAGCGCCCGCGTCTCGGTCAGCCTCCCCGCCGAATCCGGGTCAGTGTGCGGGCTGACCGCACCGAGCTCGGCGACCTCATCGAGACGAGCACGCACCTCGGCAAGGTCGACGAAACCCGCCCGAACGAGTTCGGTCAGGGTCAACTGCAAACGCTCCATCGCGGGTGATTCCTTCGGTCATCGACCACTGGCGAGTTAGAGCATCTCCAGGTTTTTTTTCAGTTCGAACGGGGTAACCTGCGACCGGTAGTCGCGCCACTCCTGCCGTTTGTTCAGCAGAACATAATTAAAGACCTGTTCGCCGAGGGTCTCGGCGACAAGCTCTGACTCCTCCATGAACTGGATGGCGTGATCGAGGCTGGCCGGCAGTTGCGTGTACCCAAGCGCACGACGTTCGGTGTCGCTGAGGCTCCACACGTTGTCTTCGGCCTCCGGCGGCAGCTCGTAGCCTTCCTCGATGCCCTTGAGGCCGGCGGCCAGCATAAGCGAATACGCGAGGTATGGGTTGGCCGCGGAGTCAATGGCGCGGTACTCGACGCGGGCGCTCTGGCCTTTGTTGGGCTTGTAGAGCGGTACGCGAACCAGCGCGGAGCGGTTGTTGTGGCCCCAGCAGACAAAGCTCGGGGCCTCGTCACCGCCCCACAGCCGCTTGTACGAGTTGACGAACTGGTTGGTCACCGCAGTGATCTCCGGGGCGTGCTTGAGCAGCCCGGCGATGAACTGACGGCCAATCTTGGAAAGCTGGTACTGGGCACCGGCCTCGTAGAACGCGTTCGCGTCCCCCTCGAACAGCGACATGTGCGTGTGCATGCCCGATCCGGGGTGTTCCGACATGGGCTTGGGCATGAACGTCGCGTACACGCCCTGCTCGATCGCGACTTCCTTCACCACGGTACGGAAGGTCATGATGTTGTCTGCGGTGGTGAGCGCGTCGGCATAGCGCAGGTCGATTTCGTTCTGGCCCGGACCGGCTTCGTGGTGACTGAACTCGACAGAAATACCGAGGTCTTCGAGCATGCGCACCGACCGGCGGCGGAAGTCGTGGGCGGTGCCGCCGGGAACGTTGTCGAAGTAGCCGGCCGAGTCGACCGGAACCGGCCCGTTCTTGCCGTATTTCGACGACTTGAGCAGGTAGAACTCCACCTCGGGGTGAGTGTAGAACGTGAACCCGCGGTCGGCTGCCTTGGCGAGGGTGCGCTTAAGCACGTTGCGCGGATCGGCCACGGCTGGCTGACCGTCGGGGGTGGTGATGTCGCAGAACATGCGGGCGGTGGGGTCGACCTCGCCGCGCCAGGGCAGGATCTGGAAGGTCGTGGGATCCGGGTGCGCCAGGACATCCGCTTCAAACGAGCGGGTGAGGCCTTCGATGGCTGAACCGTCGAAGCCGAGGCCCTCGTTGAAGGCACCTTCAACTTCGGCTGGCGCGATCGCCACGGATTTGAGGGTGCCGACGACATCAGTGAACCAGAGTCGAACGAACTTGATTCCTCGCTCCTCGATGGTCCGAAGAACGAAGTCGCGCTGCTTGTCCATTCACGCTCTCTCTGATTGCTCAAACAGGTAGCCAGCAAAACAACTACCGACCCCAATAACTACTGTCTAGGCTACTGGCTCCAGGCACGATTGCTTGCCTGACTACACTTGTCGCATGCCAGAGTTGACAGCACCCGAGCCCGATTCCACGGTTTCTTCCGCCCATGCCGCAGTGCAGCATCCCTACAACGCGGCTTCCGGGCCGAAGCGAGTGCGCACCCGCCACTTTCAGAACGCCAAGGCGCAGGGCATCCCCATCACCGGCCTGACCAGCTACGACATGTTGACCGCCCAGATTTTCGACGAGGCCGGAATCGATTTTCTGCTCGTGGGCGACTCAGCCGGCAACAACGTCTTCGGGTATGAGACCACCCTGCCGGTCACGGTGGACGAGCTCATCCCGCTGACCCGTGCCGTTGCCCGGGCGGTGACTCGCGCCCTGGTCGTGGCCGATATGCCGTTCGGGTCGTACGAGAACGGGCCGGACCAGGCCCTGGCGACCGCCGTACGGTTCATGAAGGAAGCCCAGGCCCACGCGGTGAAGCTCGAGGGCGGCCAGCGCAGCCACAAGCAGATCAGGCGTATTGTCTCGGCCGGAATCCCCGTGATGGGACACGTCGGTTTCACCCCGCAGAGTGAACACGGTTTGGGCGGCCACATCATTCAGGGCCGAGGGGATGCCGCCGACGAGCTCATCGCTGACGCTCTCGCCGTGCAGGACGCCGGCGCTTTCGCCGTCGTCCTGGAGATGGTGCCGGCTTCCGTCGCAGCTCGCGTGACCAAACGACTGTCGATCCCGACGATCGGGGTCGGGGCGGGACCATCCGTTGACGGCCAACTCCTGGTATGGACCGACTTCGCCGGCATGACCAGCGGCCGGGTGCCCAAGTTTGTGCGGCAGTACGCCGACGTTCGAGCGGTACTGACGGATGCTGTTCAGCGGTTCACCGCGGACGTCGCCTCTGGCGCGTACCCCGCGCCAGAGCACAGCTACGAGTAGAACGGCTAGCGAGCGTCCCGAGCGTCGTCTTCCGACCACTTGGCGCTGTTCGCGCGCAGCTTCTCCAGAGCGTGGGCTGCCTCGTCACGGGTGGCGAACGGCCCGACCCGATCCAGCGATGTCGACTGGAGGCCGTGCTCCACTTCGCCCGTGCGCATGTTGTACCAGAATGCGTGTTCTTTGTCGTCGGCCATAAGCTTGATCCTATGCCTAAGGATTCAATCGGTCACCTCATCCCGGGAACGGTGTCACCGACCCGTTCCGTTCCATCTCACATCGTTCGCCCGGAGTACGTGGGCAAGAAGGGGCCGAGCCCCTTCACCGGCTCTGACGTATATTCGACCGAGAAAATCGAGCTCATTCGCGAGTCCGGCCGCATCGCCGCCGAGGCGATCGCCGTTGTCGGCCGAGCCATCGTTCCCGGCGTCACCACCGAGCAACTGGACCAGATCGGTCACGACTACCTGGTGGCCAACGATGCCTACCCCTCGACCCTCGGGTACCGCGGATACCCCAAATCGTTGTGCAGCTCGGTGAACGAGGTCATCTGCCACGGAATCCCCGATAACACGGTGCTCGAAAACGGCGACATCGTCAACATCGACATCACCGCGTACAAGAATGGCGTTCACGGTGATACCAACGTCACCTTCATCGTGGGCGAAGCCATCGATGAGGTGACGCTGCTGGTCGAACGCACCAGGGAAGCGCTCGCCCGGGGTATCAAGGCCGTGGCCCCTGGGCGTCAGGTCAACGTGATCGGACGAACCATCGAGTCCTACGCCAAGCGCTTCAACTACGGCGTTGTGCGCGACTACACCGGCCACGGCGTGGGCGAAGCCTTCCACTCCGGTCTGATCATTCCGCACTATGACGCACCGCAGTACGACACGGTGATGGAGGTCGGGATGGTCTTCACCATCGAGCCGATGCTGACCCTCGGCACGAGCGACTGGGACATCTGGAGCGATGACTGGACCGTGCTGACCCGTGACCGCAGCATGACCGCGCAGTTCGAACACACCCTCGTGGTGACCGAACGCGGTGCCGAGATTTTGACCCTGGTCTGACCGACCTTTTCGAACGGATAGAGGATCAACACATGACGGCACAGACCGCAATCGGCATCGACATCGGTGGCACGGGAATCAAGGGTGCGGTAGTCGACCTGGCCACCGGCGCGCTCCTCTCTGACCGGGTGAAGTTGCCCACTCCCAAGGGTGGTCGGCCGCAGGACATTGTCGAGACCACCCGAACCCTGCTCGCCACCGTCTCGAAGGACGTCGGAGACCTCCCGGTGGGCGTGTGCTTTCCCGCGGTCGTGAAGAACGGTCACACCATGTCGGCCGCGAACGTGTCGTCGAAGTGGATCGGCCTCGCCGCGGAAGCCCTGTTCGAAAAGGGTCTCGGCCTGCCGATTCACTTCGTTAACGATGCGGATGCTGCAGGCTACGCCGAATCACAGTTCGGTGCGGCCAAAGACGTCGGCGGCGTTGTGCTGCTGACCACGCTCGGTACCGGGATCGGTTCGGCGCTGCTGAACGACGGCGTGCTCGTGCCCAACACTGAGCTGGGCCACCTGCAGATCGACGGCTACGACTATGAAACCCGTGCGGCATACTCCGCCAAGGAACGTGACGACCTCAGCTGGGACAAATGGGCCGCACGCTTGCAGAAGTATTACTCGACCCTCGAACTGCTCTTCTCCCCCGACCTGTTCATCGTCGGCGGAGGAGTCTCGAAACACCACGAGAACTTTCTGCCTCTGCTCAACCTGAAGACCCGCATCATCCCTGCTGTGCATCGGAACAACGCCGGTATCCTCGGCGCGGCCGCCCTCGCCGCGCGCTTCCCGGGCTGATTTTCGAAGCTTAGCGACAGCAGGATTCCCACATCGACCTGCGTGAAGTTGAGCGAGAATGCACCGAGCGCGGCGACGGAGGTGCTCGGTGCGGCGCTGGCCAGGATGATGGCGGACACCGGCGAGAACGACGAGACCGTGCTGGCGGTCCAATGATGCCGTCGTCGACGGTCGTCTGGTCGGCCGAGTGCTGATTCTGCGGGACCGCATCGAGCTGCACCAGCTCATGCAGGATCTGGACGGCGCCAGGGATGTGACGAAGGCGTTGCGGGCGCAGGCCCACGAATTCGCGAACACGATGCACATGATTTCGGGGTTGATTGAACTCGGGCGCACGGAGCAGATCGTCGATTTCGTCACTCGGTTCGGCCATGGCGGTTCCGTGCTGTCCCGGCGCTCTCCCCCGGCATCACCCACCCGGATGTTGCGAGCCTGCTCATGGCCAAGAGCACTATCGCGGCCGAGAAGGGCATCCGTTTGGTCATCGATGAAGGGTCAATCCTCGCGCCCGACGGCACGACCGATCCGGTCACTGTGCTCGGCAACCTCATCGACAACGCGATGGCCGGCGGCGTCATGCATTACCTGGTCAAGCTATTCACCTCGACCGTTCTGCTTGAGCGACTCGACCAGTGCGTTCAGCACCGGCAGGAACTCCGAGATCACGCCGCGATCGCACCATCGATGCTCGATCAGGCCCGCATCGACCGGATGCTGCAACCCGGCGCGTTCGCGCCCGCCGCCCTTGCCGCCGGTGCAGCTGCACCGACCGTTCCCGCTGGCTCCACCGGGTTGTCGCTCTCCAAGGGGCTGTCCGAGGTGACCCTCGATGCCGTTGTGGCAACACTCAAGCGCGTCGTGGTGGGCATCTCGGCGAGCGATGTGGCCCAGCATCTGGGCCTGGCCCCGCTCAGCGCCCGCCGGTATCTCGAATATCTGCTCGCCGCCGAACGCGCCGACATCACCCAGAAGTATGGCCGGGCCGGGCGGCCGGAAAAGCTCTACCACTGGACCGCGGCCGGTTGATCGGCCGCGGTCCAGCAAAGAAGTGGAATGGGCCGGCTAGTACGCCGGGTTCTGTTCAGGTGTTCGCACACCGTCGACGGCCATCTATCTCGTGACTACGTTGCCGCAGCCCTCTAGCGGTCTACCCGAAAGCTCGGCGAGCCGCCTCAACGCTTTCTGTCTGACCTTGCTCCGGACGAGGTTTACCGAGCCGACCAGGTCACCCTGGCCTCTGGTGGTCTCTTACACCACCGTTTCACCCTTACCACCAGCTCGCGCTGGTGGCGGTCTACTTTCTGTGGCACTGTCTCGCGGGTTGCCCCGGGTGGGCGTTACCCACCATCCTGCTCTATGGAGCCCGGACGTTCCTCGGCATCCGCTCGATCCGAAGATCTAACGAATGACGCGACCGTCTTGCCGACCCATTCCGTAAATTGAGTCTACCGGGCGCGCGGGCTGCCGCCGAACGCACGCCCCATCGGTACTAGATTCCGGACTCTTCGGTGCGCACCAGCACTGCGCCACAATCGGGGCAAAAAATGACCTCGTCGGCCGGTGCCTGGCGGGCATCGGCGAGGTCGCTGCCGGTGAGGGTCATGGTGCAGCCACTGCAGGTTCGGGCGCGCAGCAGGGCCGCGGCGTTGCCGTGGCCCGTGATGCGCAGACGCTCGTACAGCGCCGCGAGGTCGTCGGGGATGGTGGCCGCTACGGTGGCCCGGTCGCGCGTGAGTTCGGCGAGTTGGCGGGTGAGGTCGACCAACACCTCGTCGCGCGCGGATTCGGTCGCGCTCACACGTTCGGCGATGGCGTCACGCTCCTTTTCCACCACGGCGACGGCAGCCTCGTGCTCTTCCTGGCGCTCCAGCACAGCGATCTCGATCTCTTCGAGGTCGAACAGGCGTTTCTTGAGCGAGGCGACTTCGGAGTCCAGAGCCTGGATGTCCTTGATCGACGAGGTGTGCTGCAGGCGGTCGGTGTCGCGCGCGATTCGCTTCTCCACGACCTCGACGTCGCTCTCGATGCGTCCCAGTTCGGTGCGCACGTCGTCAAGCTCGCCCGACCGACCGAGCAGTTTCATGCGGCTGGCCTCGGCTTCACGATTGAGGTCGGCCAGCTCGGCGTGCGCCGCGAGCGATTTTGACTGGTGACTGAGCTGAAGAACCTTGATGTCCAGGGCCTGAAGCCGCAGAAGTTCCTTCTGCTGGAGTGGTGATGCCTTCACGATGTCCTGACCTAACGCTTTTGATGAGATGTGGTACGAAAAAATGGGGATGACTCGGAGATTAGTGCACTAGTTAGTGCACGACGGCGAAGGACCACGGATCGGTGTTCAGTTCGCTGACGGTGACTACGACCCCAGGAAGAGCTGTTCGCAACTGCTCGGCCGCCGGTTCCAGCCAGAGCCACTCACTGGCCCAGTGCGACACGTCCATGAGCGCGGGGCCGCCCGTGCAGAGCGCTTGCTCTCGCGCTTCGGAGGAGGGGTGGTGACGCAGATCGGAGGTGATGTAGACATCCGCTGTCAGCACTCTGGGATGGCGCAGCAATGAATCGCCTGCACCGCCGCACAACGCGACGGTGGTGACCGGTGTCAAATAGTCGCCCGCGACGCGCACGCCCGACGCAGTCGCCGGCAGCAGGGCCAGCACGGTGTGCGCGAGGTGCCCCACGGTTGTCGGCTCGGCCAGGCGTCCAACGCGACCGATGCCGGTTCCGGGCGCGGCACTGTCGGTGATGGGTAGGGCGTCGATCAGTCCCAGCCGGGTGGCGATCACGTCGGACACGCCGTCAGCGACGACGTCGGCGTTGGTGTGCGCGGCGAGCAGTGCGCAGTCTGCGCGAATCAGGCGACTGAGCAGGGCGCCCTTGTAGCCGTCTTCGGCAATGCTCGTGACACCGCGCAGCAGCAACGGATGATGCGTCAGCAGCAGGTCGGCGCCGGCCTCGACGGCCTCATCGACGGTGTCGGAGACGGCATCGACAGCCAAGTGGATGCGGCGAATCGGCCGGTTCGGATCTCCGCTGACCAGGCCAGGTGCGTCCCAGGCCTCGGCACCGCCCAGGGGCCACAGGGTATGGGCGACGCGGATAACGTCGGCTAGCGAGAATGACACTCGTTCAGCCTACCGGGCGCCCGGCGCTGGGGCTTCGCCGGACACGGTGCAACCCAATGCTCCGGTCCGGCGAAAGATAAGTCAGTAGTCGAAGTCGTCGAACTGGGCGACGGCCGATTCCTCACGGGTCCAGGCAGCGGGAATCATGGCCCCGGTTTGGGCTTTGCGGTGCAGAAAATCGGTGGTCTCTGGTTCAACCAACTCCGGCGACGGACTGTCGGCCGTCACGCTGACCAGCTGGCTGGCCGAACCGATCAGGAACTGGGCACGCAACAGGTGTCCGTCATCTCCCATCACCGGGATGTCGACGACGTCGACCTGCCGGCGGTTACACAGTGCTTCGGCGTAAAGGAGTACGGCATCAGCCAGATCGCTGCCGGTTATTACTGAACCGCCCGGGTGAAATATGCGTTTCATGATCGCCCCTCGAAAGCCCACGGAAAATTCAGGTGCTTCCAGGGTCCGGGGTCGCTCTAGCAGTATATGCCCGGTCTACCCCCACGACGATGGAAACTCGGCTATCTCGCATAAACGCACTGGACCGCAGTGTTACAGCGTGAGTGCGCGATTCACGATCCGCTCGGCGACGTCCGCGAGGGGAAGGCCGTTGTTGCGGGCATATCCGCGAATCTTGTCAAACGCATCGCCCATGTGCACCCCGTGGGTATAGGCCACCACACCCTTGGCCTGCTCGATCAGCACCCGACTGCTGAGAGCATGCTGGAGTTGCTGGCGAACAATATCGCTCTCCCGAATAGCCCGTTCCTGCAGGATGCCGATGGTCGCGACGTCAGCGAGGGCCTGCACCGTGTTGGTGTCTGCAGTGCTCAGCCCGCCGGTGCGATCCCAGAAGAGGTTGAGCGAACCGATCGTCGTCGCGCGCAGGCGCAGCGGTACGGCATGCATCGACGCGAATCCCTGAGCTAGAGCTCCCTGCCGAAACTTGGGCCATTTGTCACCGGTGTTGTCGATGTCCGGAATAGCCACAGCCAGCCCGGTCGTGAAGCTTTCGACGCAGGGGCCGCTTCCGGCACGCAACTGCAAAATTTCCACCAAGCGGCTGCGTTCGTTGGTCGACGCCATGACTTCGAGTTCACCGTCGCCAGCTGAGAGGATGATGCCCGCCGCCGAGGCTTCTAATAGTGCGACACATTTCTCCACCAGCGTGTGCAAGAGGTCGACAACGTCGTAATCGGCGACGAGTGTGTCGGCCAGGGTAACGAAGGTCTCAAGGAGTTGACCTTCCCGGGTTTTTGTCACCATATTTCCATTCTAAGACTCGGGAATCGACGAAAAATCCAGCTGTCGTGTCACTACATCAGCGGCGACTTCCCGAACAGTTCGTCCATGAGCAAAAGCATGTCCATGAATTATCAGAAGCGCGTCAGCGGCGGAAAGATTGAGCTGGGCCAGAACCATTCCGGTCGCTTGATGAACGACACGCCTCGAATATCCTTCATTATCTTCCAGATTCGTTTTAAGTGTTTGCAACGCGAGGGAACCACGTAAAACCTGCACGGAAGCAATGTGCACGAGCACTTGCGCATCGAGAATCTGTGCGGGAGATAGCCCGTCGGAATGGTTCGAAAACAGGGAAACGGCACCGATATCGAGCGACCCCAAGCTCAGCGGAAAGGCGTAGACGGCATGCACACCGGTGTGCCTGGAGGCCTTCATTAGTGTCGGCCAGGTCGCGCCCGTGGACGTCTGAAAATTATTAACGAGCAAGGGGCGCCGAGTGTGCAGCGCGTCCCAGGATGGCCCTTCACCCAGGTCCGATTGCAGCTCATCAAAGAGCGCGGCCATCGAATTGCTCGCGCAGACTGTTTCGCGTCCAAATGGATTCACGAGCGTGCAGACGGCTGCGGCGTTGACCGGCAGCACCTGAAGAAAAGGGTCACAGATGCTCGCGCGACTCTCGTGAGCGAGCGACAGCTGTTCCACCGCGGCACCGAAGGCCAGCCGATCAGTCACTGAGCACGCACCCAATCCGGACGCACGTGCATCGTGCGTGTCATTCGACCTCACGATCACAAGCTGTGGGAGAAATCTCTGTGGGCCCTACCGGGCTCGAACCGATGACATCCACGGTGTAAACGTGGCGCTCTACCAACTGAGCTAAAGGCCCCGGCGACGACGTTTGTCGCGGGCGTTCTCAGTATAGGTCAGAGTCGCTGCGCGATTGGCGACCCGACGGGTTCAGAGAACCGGTGCCAACTGCTCGAGCGCGGCCCGATACGACTCGATCGACCGCGCCTCGCCCGGTGCGGTGATGAAACTGGAACGGATGATGCCGCTCGGGTCGATCAGAAAAGTCGCGCGATTGGCGAAGCCCTTCTCCTCGAGAAAGACGCCATATTCCTTCGCGACGGCGCCGTGCGGCCAGAAATCCGCAACCAGGTCAAAGGTGTATTTCTCCTGCTCACCAAAGGCCCGCAGGGCGTGTCGGGAGTCGACCGAAATGCCAATCAGTTCAACGCCGCCATCGTCGAACAGAGCGAGGTTGTCGCGCAACTCACACAGCTCACCGCTGCAGATTCCGGAGAAGGCCAGCGGAAAGAAGACGAGCGCGACCGACTTCGTTCCCCGGTACTGGCTGAGCTGAACGCTTTCGCCGAACTGGTTGATCAGTTTGAAGTCGGGTGCCTGGGTGTCGTTTTCGAGAGCCATAAATGCTCCTTTCCTGGTGCGCCTGCGCGCACGGATTGGTCGGTGACACACTCTAGCCCCGCAATGTGCGCGGATTCACAGACCGCGTGGATCCGTCCTCGTAAAATTTGGCTGGTGAACCCCCGTCTGCGGACGACGCGTAAAAATCTGTAGGCTTATGTGGTGCCGCTGGTTGCAATCCAACCTGCTCATTTACGGCACGTGCCTTCGTAGTGGCGAAAGAATGCCCCCACGAAGCACCATCGCTGCATAAATCCCAAGGAGAGGTCGACTGTGACGGTCAACGACCAGGACCCGTACTCGACGAACAACGCCGACTCCGATCCGGAGGAGACGGCCGAGTGGTCGCAATCCCTCGATTCGCTCGTTGCCGAACACGGTCACGAACGCGGACGCGAGATCATGCTCAGCCTGTTGAAGCGTTCGAAAGAGCTGCACCTCGGCGTTCCCATGGTGCCGACGACGGACTACATCAACACCATCGCCACGGAGAACGAACCCGACTTTCCCGGTGACGAAGACATCGAGCGCCGCTACCGCGCCTGGATTCGCTGGAACGCTGCCGTTCTGGTGCACCGCGCTCAGCGCCCCGGCATCGCTGTCGGCGGGCACATCGCGACCTATGCGTCATCCGCTGCCCTCTATGAAGTCGGGTTCAACCACTTCTTCCGCGGCCAGGATCACCCGGGCGGTGGCGACCAGATCTTCATCCAGGGACACGCCTCCCCCGGCACCTATGCTCGTGCCTTCCTCGAGGGCCGCCTGACCGAGAACCAGCTCGACGGGTTTCGCCAGGAGAAGTCGCACGCTCCCGACGGCATCTCCTCCTACCCGCACCCTCGCCTCATGCCGGAATTCTGGCAGTTCCCGACCGTGTCGATGGGGCTCGGCCCCATCAACGCCATCTACCAGGCGCAGCTCAACCGCTACGTGACCAACCGTGGCATCAAGGACGCCAGCGACCAGCAGGTCTGGGCGTTCCTCGGCGACGGCGAAATGGACGAGGTGGAAAGCCGCGGCCAGCTGCAGGTCGCAGCCAACGAAGGCCTCGACAACCTCAACTTCGTGATCAACTGCAACCTGCAGCGTCTCGACGGCCCGGTGCGCGGTAACGGCAAGATCATCCAGGAGCTGGAGAGCTTCTTCCGCGGTGCCGGCTGGAACGTCATCAAGGTGGTCTGGGGCCGCGAGTGGGACAACCTGCTCAAGAACGACGTCGACGGCGCCCTGATCAACCTCATGAACGTCACGCCCGACGGCGACTATCAGACCTACAAGGCCGAGAGCGGCGCCTACGTACGTGAGAACTTCTTTGGCCGCGACCCGCGCGCCCTCAAGCTGGTCGAACACCTGAGCGACGACGAGGTCTGGAACCTCAAGCGCGGCGGCCACGACTACCGCAAGGTCTACGCCGCGTTCAAGGCCGCATCGGAGCACAAGGGACAGCCCACCGTCATTCTGGCAAAGACGATCAAGGGCTACGGCCTCGGCCCGAGCTTCGAGGGCCGCAACGCGACCCACCAGATGAAGAAAATGACCCTCGACAACCTCAAGTCCTTCCGTGACAGCATGCACGTGCCGATCACGGATGCTCAGCTCGAGGAAAACCCGTACCTGCCGCCGTACTACTCCCCCGGCGACAAGGACGAAGCGATCGAGTACATGCACGAGCGTCGTCGTGCGCTCGGCGGCTACCTGCCGGAGCGTCGCACCCGGCACACCGCGCTCAATCTGCCTGGCGACGAGACGTACAAGGTCGCCAAAAAGGGTTCCGGAACCCAGGAAATCGCCACGACGATGTCCTTTGTACGGCTGCTCAAGGAGCTCGTGCGGGCCAAGGACTTCGGCAACCGTATCGTTCCGATCATCCCCGACGAGGCCCGCACCTTCGGCATCGACGCGTTCTTCCCCACCGCCAAGATCTACAACCCCAACGGCCAGCACTACACGTCCGTTGACCACGCCCAGCTGCTCTCCTATAAGGAGAGTCCGCAGGGCCAGATTCTGCACGTGGGCATCAATGAAGCCGGGGCTGCCGCGGCGTTCACCAACGTGGGTACCTCGTATGCCACCCAGGGTGAACCGCTCATTCCGGTCTACGTCTTCTACTCCATGTTCGGATTCCAGCGCACCGGCGACGCCCTCTGGGCGGCCGGCGACATGATGACCCGCGGGTTCATCATTGGAGCCACGGCCGGTCGCACCACGCTGACCGGTGAGGGGCTGCAGCACGCCGATGGTCACTCGCCGCTGCTGGCGTCGACCAACCCGGCCGTGGTCTCCTACGACCCCGCGTACGGTTACGAGATTGGCCACATCGTGCGCGCCGGACTCGATCGCATGTACGGCGGAACCCACACCGACCCGAACGTCATGTACTACATCACGGTCTACAACGAGCCGGCCGTTCAGCCGGCCGAGCCCGACGATGTTGACGTGGACGGAATCCTGCACGGTATCCACCGGGTGAGCGCATCCGCTGTGAGTGGTCCGAAGGCTCAGCTGCTGGCCTCCGGCGTCGCCGTGCCGTGGGCGCTTGAGGCGCAAAAGCTGCTCGCCGACGACTGGGGTGTGTCGGCCGATGTTTGGTCGGTCACGTCCTGGACCGAGCTTCGCCGCGATGGTCTTGCCGCCGAGGAACACAACTTCCTCAACCCCGACGACGAGCCCCGCGTTCCGTATGTCACGGCGAAGCTCGAGGGAGCAGCCGGTCCGTTCGTGGCCGTGTCCGACTTCATGCACGCCGTTCCGGATCAGATTCGGCAGTTCGTTCCGAGCGACTTTGCAACGCTCGGCGCCGACAGCTTCGGCTTCTCGGACACCCGTCCGGCGGCACGTCGATTCTTCAAGATCGACGGTCCGTCCATGGTCGTGCGCACCTTGGAGCTGCTCGCCCGTCGCGGTGAAGTTGACCGGAGCCTCGCCGGCCAGGCGATTGCCAAGTATCGCCTGCACGATGTGAGCGCGGGCACCACCGGCTCCGCCGGGGGCGAGAGCTAAAAAACCGTGGCACCGGCGCCCAAGACGAAAGAGCAGACCCTCAACTGGCTGCGCACCATCTCCGGTGAGCTGTCGACCCAGACGCTCAAGCGGCTCGAGGACACGCTGTCCTGGTATGGCGATATGCCACCAGGACGGCGATCCGCCGTTGGACTGGTGGCCCAGGCCGGAATCACGAGTTTCATCTCGTGGTTCGACGACCCCCGGTCAACGCCGTGGATCGCCGCTGACGTCTTCGGCGCCGCCCCCCGCGAACTGCTGCGCTCGGTGAGCCTGCAGCAGACGCTGCAGCTCATTCGCGTGACGGTTGAAGTCGTCGAGGAACGGGTCAAGGACGGCGGGGAGGCCCTGCGCGAGGCCATTCTGCTCTACTCCCGGGAGATCGCTTTTGGGGCGGCGGATGTCTACGCTCGCGCCGCCGAGGCGCGCGGGCTCTGGGACGCACGACTCGAAGCGCTCGTCGTCGACTCTATTCTCAGCGGGGAATATGACGACGAACTCCCCAGTCGCATCGCGGCCCTCGGCTGGCACGGCCACGGCGAGGTCTGCGTTTTGGTCGGCACGACGCCGCAAATGCTCGACGTCGACCAGCTGCGACGGGCCGCCCGGCACATGGCTGCTGACGTTTTGATCGGAGTTCAGGGCAACCGCCTCGTGCTCGTGATCGGTCGGGCCCGTCCGGCGCCGGTCGACAGCGAGGACGTCGGTACGGCCGCTGCCCTCACCTTCATGGAAATCGCCATGCAGCTCGAGCCGATCTTCGGCCCCGGCCACCTGGTGCTCGGCCACGAGGTACCCAACCTCGTGGACGCGTCGAAAAGCGCGAAGGCCGCGCTGGCCGGTTTCGCGGTCGCTCGCTCTTGGCGCAATGCGCCTCGCCCGGTGCAGGCCGACGATCTGCTCCCCGAACGTGCCCTCGCTGGCGATCCGCTCGCCCGGGCCACGCTCATCCATCGCATCTATCGGCCACTGCAAGCCCACTCCACCGAGCTGCTCACCACGCTCTGGTGCTATCTCGACAATGGCCGCTCGCTGGAGGCGACCGCTCGCGAACTCTTCGTGCACCCGAACACCGTTCGGTATCGCCTGAAACGCGTGTCCGAGGTCATCGGCTACGACGCCACGGGAGCCCGCGAGGCACTCATTCTGCAGTCCGCGCTGATCATCGGCTCGATCAGCGACCACGACGGATCCACCCGCCGCCGCTGATCCAGCCCGGGGAAACCGGCGAATGTACTACTGTCGACAAAGCTTTCCTGGATACTTAGTGCGATCTGCACATTCATTTACGTCACCAGATTGGAAGACTAACTAAGTGATCGTTGTCGTCTGCCCGGGTCAGGGCTCCCAAACTCCCGGATTCCTTGAACCCTGGCTGGCTCTGCCCGCCTTCGACGCGGGCCTCCGCCAAATTTCCGACGAGGTCGGGCTCGACCTCGTCGCCCACGGCACGGTCAGTGACGCCGACACCATTCGCGACACGGCGATCGCCCAGCCTCTGATCGTCGCTGCCGGCATCCTCACCCTCGAAGCCCTGCTGACCGATGGACGCCGCGACCGCATCGCCGGTATCGCTGGGCACTCGGTCGGCGAGCTGACCGCGGCCGCTGGCGCCGGCATCCTGACGAACGCTGAAGCCGTGCGTTTTGTGCGCGAACGGGGCCTCGCCATGCAGGCCGCTTCCGCGCTGGAGCCTACCGGCATGAGTGCCGTGATCGGCGCCGATGAGAGCGAACTGCTCGCGCGGGTCGCCGAACTGGGTCTCGAACCGGCCAACTTCAACGGGAGCGGGCAGATCGTCGTCGCCGGGGCCCTCAATGCCCTCGCGGACCTCGCCGCGACTCCCCCACACCGGGCCCGAGTCATCCCGCTGCAGGTCGCCGGTGCATTCCACACCCGGTATATGAAACCAGCCGTCGAACGGATGACCATGGTCGCCGACTCGCTCAGCCCCGCCGATCCGACGCTCCCAATCTGGACCAACCGCGACGGCAGCCAGGTGAGCGACGGCATTCATTTTGTGGATCTGCTCGTCGGTCAGGTGTCGTCGCCGGTACGGTGGGACAGGTGCATGGAGGCTTTCGCTCAAGCGGGAGTCACCGGAATCATCGAGGTGGCGCCCGCCAGCGCCCTCGTGGGGCTCGCGAAACGAGCCCTGAAAGGCGTCCCCAGCGTCGCCATCAAGACCCCGGACGACCTGCCCGCCGCCTGGGCCATGATCGACCAGCAGTCCTAACTGTGCCAGCAGTACTGAAGCACGAGAGAATGTGACGAAAGAGACAATGCCAAAGCCCACACTCCAGCAGTCCCACGGACCGCAGTACACCCGCATTCTGTCCGTGGGCGCTGCCCGCGGTGAAAACCTCGTACCCAACGACGACCTCGTTGAAGCCATCGATTCCTCGGACGAATGGATTCAGCAGCGCACCGGAATCATCACACGTGCCCGGGCCAGCCAGGACATCAGCGCCGTCGATCTCGCAACGGATGCCGCCCGCGAGGCCATCCAGAAGAGCGGCATCGACCCGGCCCTGATCGACGCCGTCATCGTCGCCACCATCAGCAACAGCCGCCAGACCCCATCGATCGCCGCTGTCGTGGCCGACCGCGTCGGCACCAATCCGGCCGCCGCCTACGACATCAACGCGGCCTGCGCCGGCTACGCCTATGCCGTAGCCCAGGCCGATGCCCTGATTCGCACGGGGGCTGCGCACTACGCGCTCGTCATCGGCGCAGAGAAGCTCTCAGACCTCGTCGACCCGACCGACCGCAGCATCTCCTTCCTCC
Organism: Cryobacterium sp. TMT1-2-2; assembly: GCF_004403505.1. Taxonomy (NCBI): domain Bacteria; kingdom Bacillati; phylum Actinomycetota; class Actinomycetes; order Micrococcales; family Microbacteriaceae; genus Cryobacterium; species Cryobacterium sp. TMT1-2-2. Next base: position 408,279 of record NZ_SOGS01000002.1, read on the forward strand.
TCGGCGACGGCGCCGGCGCCATCGTCATCGGCCCGAGCGACTACCCCGGAATCTCTACCACAGTGTGGGGTTCGGACGGCTCCAAAGCAGACGCGATCACCATGAATCACACCCTGCAGGAGTACCGTCGCGGCGAAGCCGACTGGCCCACCCTGCGTCAGGAAGGACAGACTGTCTTCCGTTGGGCCGTCTGGGACATGGCGAAGGTGGCTAAGAAGGCCCTCGAAGTCGCCGGGATCGAGAGCGCCGACCTGGCGGCGTTCATTCCGCACCAGGCCAACATGCGCATCATCGATGAGTTCGCCAAGCAGCTCAAACTGCCGGAGTCCGTGGTCATCGCCCGCGATGTCGCCACGACCGGTAACACCTCCTCGGCGTCGATCCCTCTCGCCACCCACCGCCTGCTCGAGGAACACCCAGAGCTCAGCGGCGGACTCGCACTGCAGATCGGCTTCGGAGCCGGACTCGTGTTCGGTGCGCAAGTCGTTGTGCTGCCCTAACCTACCCACCCCCTAAACTAGGTCTCGGTCAACCGAGACACCCCTCAAGGAGAAATATCATGGCATTGTCCACCGAAGAAGTTCTGACCGGCCTGGCCGAGCTCATCAACGACGAGACCGGAATCGCAATCGACACGGTTGAACTGGGCAAGTCGTTCACCGACGACTTGGACATCGACTCCATCTCGATGATGACCATTGTCGTCAACGCAGAAGAGAAGTTCGACGTGAAGATCCCCGACGAAGAGGTCAAGAACCTCAAGACCGTCGGCGACGCCGTCGAGTTCATCGTGAAGGCCCAGGACTAGACCCAAGCCTGAACCAGGTCGGCCGGCAAACGGCCGACCTGTTCACTGGGCTGGTGCTGGAACGCGCCGGCCCACACGTTTGTCGTTCCATGGAGAGTTGACTTATGACCAAGAAAATCGTTATCACCGGTATCGGTGCCACTACGCCGTTGGGCGGCACGGCGGTCGACACCTGGGCGGCCCTTCTGGCCGGCGAATCGGGCACCACCACCCTCGAGCAGGCCTGGGTCGCTGAAACAGCGATTCCCGTAACTTTTGCCGCACAGGCGCGCGTGAAGACCGCAGATGTGCTGCAGCGCTTTGAGGTCAAACGCCTCGACCCGTCCAGCCAGTTCGCGTTGATCGCCGGGCGCGAAGCCTGGGCCGATGCCGGCACTCCCGAGGTCGAGCCTGAGCGCCTCGCCGTGGACTGGGCCACCGGAATCGGTGGCGTGTGGACCCTGCTGGACGCGTGGGACACGCTGCGCGAACGCGGCCCGCGCCGCGTGCTGCCGATGACCGTGCCGATGCTCATGCCCAACGGCCCGGGAGCGGCCATTGGCATGGACCTGCACGCCCGTGCCGGTATCACCACGGTTGTTTCCGCCTGTGCCTCGAGCACCGAAGCTCTGGTCAACGCCTACAACCGCCTGCAGGCCGGATTGGCCGATGTCGTCATTGCTGGCGGCTCCGAAGCCGCGATTCACCCGCTGCCCATTGCCTCGTTCGCGGCGATGCACGCCCTGTCGACCCGCAACGACGACCCGGCCACCGCGAGCCGCCCCTACGATGTGACCCGCGATGGTTTCGTTCTCGGCGAGGGCGCTGCCGCCCTCGTCATCGAGACCGAAGAGCACGCCAAGGCACGTGGAGCGCACATCTATGCTGAGCTCGTCGGCGGCGTCGTCAACAGCGACGCGTACCACGTCACCGCGCCTGACCCTGAGGGAACCGCGGCTGCCCGCGCCATGGTGTCGACGGTGCAAAATGCCGGTGCGACCCTCGCTGAGGTATCCCACATCAACGCTCACGCCACGAGCACCCCGGTCGGAGACATCGCCGAGTACAACGCTCTCAAGCGAGTGTTCGGTGACCTGCTCGACGGTATCCCGGTGTCGGCCACGAAGGCATCAACCGGCCACCTGCTCGGAGGTGCCGGTGCCCTCGAGGCGTTCTTCACGGTGAAGGCTCTCGCCGAGCGCACCGCACCGCCAACGATCAACCTCACGTCGCAGGACCCGGAAATTCCGCTCGACGTGGTGACCACTCCGCGGGCGCTCCCTGCCGGAGACCTGCTCGCGCTGAGCAACTCCTTCGGGTTCGGCGGGCACAACGCGGTCGTGGCGTTCCGTTCCGTCTAAGTACTGCAGATGAGAATGACCCCGTCCGGATTCGGACGGGGTCATTTTTGTAAGGCGATTCGCCGAATCGGGCCGTGTTCACGGGAACAGACGTCGACTTCGTGGGATTGCCACCGGGAGTGTCACCGGTCGACAGGCCACGCCATCACGGGTGAACCGCACGCATTGGGGAACCGGTCTGATCAGCCGACCTGGTGCAGCCACACCACGGCGTTCAGATCGCTGGCCTGCCGGAACGGTTCAAGCTCGTCGTCCCAGGTTTGCCCGAGGGCCAGGCGCAGCTCCCGGTGCAATTCGATCGCGTTGGCTCCGGCACGCTCCATCGCCGATCGAATGCGATCTTCCGGCACGACAACATTACCTACGCTGTCGGTCTGTGCATAGAAGATTCCCAGCTCAGGCGTGTGCAGCCAGCGACCGCCATCCGAACCCGGTCCGGCGTCTTCGGTGACTTCAAAGCGCAACTGCTCCCACCCGCGCAGAGCGGATGCGAGTGCCGCGCCGGTACCCGGGGATCCCTCCCAGTAATATTCGGCACGATGGGATCCCGGCAGAGCCGGTTGTTCTGACCAGGCAAAGTTGACAGCCTCGCCGAGCGCACGGCCAGCCGACCACTCGACATGCGGGCAGACGGCCCGCGGAGAGGAGTGCACAAAAAGCACCCCCCGCGCAATCCGCGTCCGACGGTTAGGTGTTGCATCCATCGTGTTTCTCCGTTCCTAGTAGGTGCGTCTTCCCCAACGACCTCGGAACGACCGCGCTTACAACGTTGAGCTACTTGCAACTCACTGCTGCGGGCACGATGGTGAATGTGAAATTATTCGACCGCCAGAGCGCAGCGAGCCGATAGCGCCATTATGCCCCAGCCACCTGCGCATTGACAAGCACCTGACAGGCCTTCCCGGGGCCCGGTGTAGGCGAGGCTTCGTTGGCCGCGAACGCACATCTGTGACCACCAGAGGCCGCATTGGGACAGCGCGTACGGGGAATCGTGCACAGACTCCACATTCGTTACACGGATACGGTCGGCCCTGTTATCGCTGGTCCGGCCGCTTTTTTGTGCCCGTTTCCGGGTTTTCGTCCACCCCGAAACGGGGTGAACCTGAGAAAAACCCGTATTCGATTGTGACAATACCCATAGTGGGCAATACTCATTTCACACGACGCGGCCCCCTCCACAGCCGCTCACCCGCACCCCCCGAATCCGTGCACTAGACGAAATGTGACCCATGTCCAACACTGCTTTCGCTTCGCGCTCCACCCTTCCTTCCACCGCTCGTCCGTCGCGCCGCCTGGCCCTGATCGCCGCCGCCGGCGCGTTCGCCGTCGCGTTCAGCGGCCTCGCCGTGCTGCCGGCCCAAGCCGCCACGAACACCACCACGGTCGCTGTCCCCGCCGGCAGCAAGGTCACCACCGACCTCGGCACCATCCCCGCTGACGCCGCCTCCGTGCAGGTCATGTTCGACACCACCGCCGCCGCCCGCACCGACATCAAAGTTCTCGTCGGCCCGGAAAACACCCAGCGCTACTACTTCACCGCCCCCACCGGCGACGGCCCCGAACGCACCTACACCGTCCCCGTCACCAGCAAATCCGACGGCACCCTCACCGTCGCCAGCGCCACCGCCAACGTCACCGTCGACATGACCATCGTCGGCTATACCGCCAATACCGTCCCCGCACCCACCCCTGCACCCACCCCGGCACCGGCGCCTACCCCGGCACCGGCTCCTACCCCGACGCCGACGCCCACACCGACTCCAGCTCAGCCGACGGCGGGCACGCCGACAGCGACGAACGCCGGTGTTCCCGCCGGCACCAGCCTGAAGGTCGTCAACGGTGACATCAACGTCACCACCCCCGGCACCGTCCTGAACGGCCTCGACGTGCGCGGCCTGATCAAAATCAGCGCCGCCAACGTCACCATCAAAAACTCCATCATCCGCGGCCGCACCATGAACGGTCCCGGCGCCCTGATCAACAACCTCGGCGGCTACAGCAACCTCGTGATCACCGACACCGAACTGTTCCCCACCGTCGCCTCACCCGACGCCAACGGCATCTACGGCTACAACTTCACCGCCACCCGCCTGAACATCCACTGAGCTGCTGCGGATATCTCGGACAGTGGGCCCTCTTAAAATGAGGGTTCACTGAGAGTAGAGATCAGCATGACCGCATCGCGTAGGCGTTTCACCCAAGAGTTCAAAGACGAGTTGTGCCGCGAGGTGATCGACACGTCCAAACCGATCAAGGACGTCGCCACCGCGTACGGCGTCGGACCCGAGACGCTCCGGAACTGGCTGGGCAAACACCGCGAGACTCATGGCGGCACGGAAGCAGACTTGACGGTGTCGGAACGGGCCCGTCTGAAGGCACTTGAGCGGGAAGTTCAGGAGCTGCGGGCGGAGACCGCCTTCTTGAAAAAAGCCAGCGCTTACTTCGCGCGGGAGCAGCGGTAGTGAGCAAGTACGAATACATCGACTCCCAAAAATCTGAACCCGCCAACCGGAATTCGGTGATGAAAATGTGCCTGTGGTTGGCCGTGTCCACGTCAGGTTTCTACCACTGGGCAACACGGCCGCAGTCAGCGACTGCGGCGCGCAGACAGGCCCTGATCGGCCGGATTCAGCACTTCTTCGAAGAGTCCGACGGCACTTACGGCTACCGGCGCATCCACGCCGACCTCGCCGCGGAACAGACCGAGTGCTCGCCCGAGCTGGTACGGCAGATCATGCGCCAGATCGGCCTTGTGGCCTGCCAACCACGGCCCTTCCGAATCACGACTGAAGCCGATGCTGAGGCGGCCGCGAGCATGCCCGACCTCGTCAAACGCGACTTCACCGCGACGCGTCCTGGCGTCAAGTTCGTCGGCGACATCACCTACATTCATACCTGGCAGGGATTCATCTACTTAGCCACCGTCATCGACTGCTATTCGAAGAAGGTCGTCGGCTGGTCCATCGCCGATCACATGCGCACTGAACTCGTCGCCGACGCCCTCACCAACGCCGCGGCGACGACCCTGATCGAGCCAGACGCGATCTGGCACTCCGACCGCGGAAGCGTTTATACGTCGGCCGAGTTTCGGGCCCTGGTGACCAGTCTGGGCATGCGTTCCTCGATGGGGCGCACGGGCGTGTGCTGGGACTGTGAGACGATCAACCCATCAGGCCAGGTCGCGGCTTGACCCGTGTTGGGATTGACAGTCGGCCTCTTCGCCGGCGTGTCCTTGCGTTGATCTGTCGGCCGCGACCGGGTCTGGTGCCTGAAGTTTCACCTGGCCCAGCCATGTCCCAATAGGGGCCTTTCCGTGGGCGTTCGCTGCCTGCGTGGATCGTCACAGTCCTGACTGACTTCCTCTCGTGGAATTGCTCGTCAACACCCCACGAAAGGCAGCCATGAGCTCATCTGTTCTGAAGCACCCGCGAAAGTCGCGACCAGCGCTCCACGGCGAAGGGGTGATCCTTGGCGTAGACACACACAAGGATGTCCACGTCGCGGCGATCCTGACGATCACGGGAGTTCTTCTAGCGACTCACAGCTTCCCGACGACACGCGATGGCTATGCAGCGACTTTGGAGTGGGCCCACCGGTTCGGGGACGTGAACGCGGCCGGTATCGAATGCACCGGGTCGTACGGTTCCGCGCTGATGAAATACCTCCAAACCCAAAACGTGACAGTGTTCGAGGTAAATCAACCAGACCGAGCACTGCGGCGCAAAGCCGGGAAAACAGATGCCGTTGACGCTGAAGCCGCGGCCCGGGCAGTCATCGCCGGTCGGTCCTTGGCGACGCCGAAAACAGGTATCGGTGCCGCCGAAGAACTACGCCACATGCGGTTGGTGAAATCGTCAGCAGTGAAGGCACGAACGACCGCGATCAACCAGCTCAAAGGCCTCGTAGTCGGCGCAGAGCCAGCACTGCGCGATCAGCTCCGTGGACTCAGCACCAAAGCCCTCAGCCGAGCCTGCGCCCTGCTGCTGCCCAGCACCGTCGAACGAATGCTCATGAGTGAACTCGCCACCCGCATCCACCACCTCACCGAGCAACTCAGCCGCCTGGAAACGGCCATGACACGAACGGTGACAGCCTGCGCGCCCGAGCTCCTAGACCGCCCCGGCGTCGGCTACGACAGCGCCGCTGCGCTACTCATCGCCGTCGGCGACAATCCCGAAAGAATGAAGAATGAAGAACGAAGCCGCATTCGCAGCGCTCTGCGGCGTCAGCCCGGTCGAGTTCTCGTCAGGAAAAACGACGAAGCGGCGCCTCAATCGCGGTGGGAACCGCCAAGCCAACGCAGCCTTATATCGAATCGTGCTGACGAGACTTCGATGGGATGAAACCACCCAAAACTACCTACAGAACCGCACCGCGCAAGGGAAAAGCAAGCGAGACGTCATCCGCTGCCTCAAACGATACCTCGCACGCGAAATCTTCACCATCCTCAAAACCATTCCCGACCAGCCCAAAACCTCGCGCAGCATGAATTGACAACATAGGGGCATCAACAGCATGGCCGAGAGTTTTTTCTCGATGCTCAAGAACGAGCGCGTTTACCGCACCGCATACGCGACGAAATCACAAGCTCGCAGCGACGTTATCCGGTATATCGAAGGGTTTTACAACAGCCGACGCCGGCACTCCGCGCTGGGATATCGCCGGCCCAATGAAGTCCACTATGGTTATCAACAGCCAGCACTGGCAGCGTAGAAAAATCCACTAATTCCGCTGTCCGAAATACCCGCAGCAGCTCACACAACGTCATCGACGGCATCCACGTCACCGGCAGCAACGTGCTCATTCAGAACAGCTGGATCCACGACCACACGCACTACCTCAACGACCCCAACCAGGGAGGATCACCCAGCCACGACGACTCCATCCAAGTACAGATCGGTAACAACGTCACAGTCACCGGCAACCGCCTCACCGACTCACACAGCGCCGCCGTGCAAATCACCCAGGACCGCGGAGTCGTCTCCAACTTCAGCTTCACCGACAACTTCGCCAACAACGGCGCCTGCACCATCAACATCGCCGAAAAAGCCTACGGCCCACTCAAAGGAACGATCATCAAAGACAACACCTTCGGCAGAGACACCAAGGTCGCCAACTGCGCCGTGATCGCTAAAACCACCACCACCATCGACTTCCAACGCAACTACTACACCGACAACACCACCGTCGTCATCAAAAAGGGCTAACCACCAGACCAACCCCCACAGAATTCCCTCGCAGGAACACCCGGCGGGCCCCACGCACACAGCGCGGGGCCCGCCTTTCTACGCGCCCAGACCCGCATACCCGCACCGCAGACCCGTCACGCAGGTCGACTTTGACCGGCTACTTGGCCTGGGCGTAGTTGTCTACGGTGGCCACCGTGAGCATGAAGTCGACCGGAAAGTCACCGAAGAGCAGCCGCCCCGCCGTGTCGGCGGCCGTGACGATGATCTGAGCCACAGCCTCGGCCAGCTCCGCCGGCGTGTGCACGATCACTTCGTCGTGCAGAAAGAACACCAGATGCGGTTCGGCGTCGAAGGGCGGGCGGGCCCCCGGAGCCTGCGACGTCGACTGCTGGTTGAGAGAACCCGACGCAGGGACTGTGTCGGGGGCGGCATCCGCTTCGGAGCGGGCCGCTACCGCGCGATCGCGGCGTGCAAGGCCTGGCAAGGCCGTGAGCTCTCGGCGGATCTCGGCCATCCAGCACAGGGCCCATTCGGCGGCACTGCCCTGCACGATGAAGTTGCGGGTGAAGCGTCCCCAGTCGCGGGCTTGGCTGCGGGCGCGCCGCTCATCGCTCGCTGTTGCCGCCGGATCATAGGCTTGCGCTTGGGCTTCGTGCCAACCCGGCCCCGGGATCGGCGACGATCGCCCAAGTCTGGTTGTGACGACCTCGCCACGTTCTCCCGCGCGGGCGGCCGACTCGGTCAGAGCGATCGCCCGGGGATAGGCGCGGGCGAGGCGGGGCATCAGTCGACCGCTTTCCCCGGTCGTGGCGCCGTACATGGCGCCGAGCATGGCGACCTTGGCGTGGTCGCGAGTTTCGACGACGCCGCTCGACACAATTCCGGCATACAGGTCGGTTCCGCGCCCGGCCGTGGCCATGCTCGTGTCCTGTGCGAGCGCCGCGAGGATTCGCGGCTCGAGTTGGGCGGCATCCGCTACGACGAGTTTCCAGCCGACGTCAGCGACCACGGCACCGCGAATCTGTTTGGGCAACTGCAGCGCTCCCCCACCGCGGGTGGCCCAGCGACCGGTCACGACACCTCCAGGTACGTAGTCGGGGTGGAATCGGCCGTCGACGACCCAGGACTCCATCCAGGTCCAGCCGTTGGCGCTGAGCAGCCGGGCCAGTTTCTTATACTGCAGCAACGGTTCGATGACCGGATGCTCCAGCTTCTGCAGCTCCCACCCGCGCGTGGACGTGACGCTGAGGCCCACTCGCTGCAGCGCCTTGAACAAATCCTGCGGGGAGTCAGGGTTGAGGTCCGGATCATCCAGTTCGAAACGGATGCGCTGGGCCAGCAGCTCCAGACGCTCCGGCCGTACCCCGGGCGCGACCCGCGGCCCCAGTTCCCGGGTGAGGAGCACATCGTGCACGTCGGTGCGCCAGGGCAGTCCGGCATAACGCATCTCCGCGGCTACCAGGGCACCGGCGGATTCGGCCGCCAGCAGCAGCCGCAGTCGCCCCGGTTCGCCAGCGGATGCCACGGCGTCGAGCTGGCGTCGAAACTCGCGCGCTGCGCCGGAGTCACCGGCAGCGGCATCACCGGAGCCGTCAGCGTCAAATTCATCGGCCGCGTCACCGTCGACGTCGAGGTCGAGGTCGAACAGCGTCGCCCGAGGTTCCGCCTCGTCGATCGGTCCCAAGCTCGCCACATCCCAGCCACCTGGTGCGGCCAGCGCGAGTGGGCTCGTCATCGTGAGGGCGGAATTCTTCAGGATCACGTGGCAGAGGCGGAGATCATGGCAACGGTCCACACGGATCCCGACCGCGAGCAGAACGGGATAGATTCGGGCGGTGTCTTCCCAGACCCATCGGGGCGCAGCGGCGTTTTGCCCCGCTGGCACGCGCGTTGTCGGCTCGCGGGACTTCACGAACGAGTGAAACTCGCTCATGGTGAGTCGGCGGGCAGTCTCGAGCGGGAGGCCAGCATCGTCCAGCGGGTCGACGAGCACGTCGCCCCCGCTCGCTTGCCGCACCAGAACATACACTCGTCTATTCTGCCCGGTGCCGGAGCACCCGTACCCCTCGGCTTCGCGGTGCCGATGGGTACGGGGTCTGCGAGGCGACGCCTGATTGAGGACGTTATCCAGCGATCTTGTCGCCGTTGGGAGCGACAACCCACCAAACGCCGCCAACACCCTCGCCGGTGGTGTCACCGGCAGCAGCGTCGCCCGCCCAGTAGTAGAGCGGAAGACCATTGAGGGTGACTTGCTTGGTGCCGTCGGTGCGGGTGATGACACCGACCGTGCCGGTCACACCGTCAACGGTGGGGGTGTCGGATTCGGCGATGACGGCTGGCCATTTGACGAGGCATTCGCCCTCGCAGGTACTCTTGCCGGAGTCGGCGACGTCCTTGTCGAACACATACAGGGTCATCCCGGCGGTATCGACGACGATCGTGCCGAGCGAACTGTCCGCGGTGGCCAGAGCCGGCTTGACGGCGGCGTCGCTCGTCGCACTGGATGAACTTGATGTGTCGGCAGCCGGTGCCGTCGTTCCCTGCGAGCATGCGGTCAGCGCGAGAACGCTGAGCGCAACCGCCCCGACGACGGGCCCGACCTTGAGCCAAATTCTGCTGTTCATGATTGCTTCCTTCTCTCGGTGCACGCTTTTCGAATTGGTGCGTGATGAAGTGTTGCTATTCGATGACTGGTATCGGCGCTGTGGTGCGAGGCGTAGGGGTCCTTGGAGCTACCACGAGTTACCACGGGGAATGGTTCAGTGGCCAGAAGGATTTGTCCGACGACCTTTGCCCGCGGCAATGTCGTTAGCTTTGCGCCGTGCGGCGTATGGAAGTCGTGAGGATCGTCCCGTCCCGTTCCCGGCGGGTGTCTACTTTCTCCGGTGCAGCACACAACCCGCGCCGCCACGTCTATCTCTCGCCGCCGCAGAAGGAGCTTTCATGCTCGACCTTATCTATCTCCTGGGCGTCTGCGCCCTGTTCGCCCTCGTCGCGTTTGTCGCCTGGGGGGTCGAGAAACTGTGATCGTGTTCTCGGTCATTGCCGCCGGTCTGGCCGTGGCCGCCATCGTTTACCTGCTCGTTGCCCTAATAAAGCCGGAGTCGTTCTAATGGATACCTGGTCGGTTGCCCTGCAGGCGGCAACCGTGGCTCTGGTTCTCGCCCTCATCTATCGCCCGCTCGGTGACTACATAGCGCTCATCGACACCAGCCGGCGGAACCTGCGCGTCGAGCGCGGCTTCTACCGACTGATCGGTGTCGATCCGCGCTCCGAACAGACCTGGCGGCGCTCTCCGTGGCCATCGCCCTGGTGCGAGCGTTCGCTGCCGTGCGGGCCGGCACGATCGGCAATTTCTGGGTGGACCTGACCCGCGGCATCCTGCGCCTGCTGTTGCCGTTGTCCATTGTGGCCGCGATCGTGCTCATCGCTGTTGGCGTGATTCAGAACGTGAGCGGTTTCACAACCATCACGACCCTGAGCGGGGCGACCCAGTCGCTGCCCGGTGGGCCGGTCGCTTCACAGGAGGCGATGCGATCGCGCCGCGCGCCGAGCCCGACCGGGTGCGGAGCGCCCTGCTCGCTGCCGTCGGACATGACCTGCGTCGCCCGCTCGCGTCGGCCACCGCGGCCGTGAGCGGGCTGCGCGCCACCGACGTTGCGCTGAGCGCCGACGACCGCGCCGAGCTGCTCGGGACCGCCGACGAAAGTCTGGAATCGCTCTCGGCGCTCATCACGAACCTGCTCGATGTGAGCCGACTGCAGGCCGGCGCGCTGGCCGTGCGGCGGGTGGTTCTTCCGGCCCTCGACGAGCTCGAACTCGGTCCCGAGCAGGTCGACCTGGACCTCGGCCCCCAGCTCAGCACGGTTCTGGCCGACGCGGGGCTGTTGCAGCGGGCCATCGTGAACGTCGTGGCCGACGGCATCCGCTTTGCTCCCGCCGGAACGCGCGTGCGGATCTCGGCCAGCGAGTTCGCCGGTCAGGTGGAAATTCGAGTGACCGACCACGGACCGGGAATTCCCGCCAGGCGGCGAGCGGATGTCTTCGTACCGTTCCAGAGACTGGGCGACACCGACAACCTGACCGGTCTCGGTCTCGGCCGGGCCATCGCCAAGGGGTTCGTCGAGGGCATGGGCGGCACGCTCGACGCCGATGACACGCCCGGTGGCGGAGTCCACCATGGTGATCGTCCTGCCGGCTATTCCGGACGGCCCGGCCGGGGAGGAACCCAAATGAAGATTCTCATCGCCGACGACGATCCGCAAATTCTGCGCGCTCTGCGCATCACGCTCGGCGCGCGCGGCTACGAGATCATCACGGCCGGCGATGGCGCCGACGCTCTCAATGCCGTCATCGAACAGCACCCCGACCTGCTCATGCTCGACCTCGGAATGCCGCGCCTCGACGGTCTGGCCGTGATCGAGGCGGTGCGGGGGTGGAGTCAGGTGCCGATTCTCGTGGTCTCCGGCCGCACCGGGGCCGCCGACAAGGTCGACGCCCTCGACCTCGGCGCCGACGATTACGTTACGAAACCGTTCTCCATCGAGGAACTGCTCGCCCGAATCCGCGCTCTCACCCGGCGCGTGCCGTCGGTCGGCGACGAACCGGTGGTGCAGTTCGGCGCCGTCACCGTCGATCTCGCCGCCAAGCGGGTGAACGGTGCGGCATCGGAGGTCATTTGACTCACCCCAACCGAGTGGCGCATTCTAGAAGTTCTGCTGCGCAACCCCGGCAAGCTGGTCACTCGCGAGCTCCTGCTGAGCGAGGTGTGGGGGCCCCACCACACCAACGAATCCGACTATCTGCGGCTCTACGTTGTGCAGCTGCGCAAGAAACTCGAGGCGGTGCCGGCGGGGAAGCCGACTCCGGCAGCGATCTTGGGAGTGACCACGATCGGGTCACCGGCCGGGAGTACGGCGGCCGTGCTCCCCGTTCCGTCGTAACCGACCTTGAGAACGGCGTTGGCACCGGCATCCGCTACATACACGCCGTCATCCAAAGGAAGGCTGGCGTAGGGGTGGGTATCGACGATTTCGGCATAGGTGGCTGGGCCGGTAGGTGCCGCCGGATCGAGTACAGCGCCGATGCGGTGTGATCCTGCGTGTTGGTCGAGTAGTAGACGGTGCCGTTACGCACGGAGACGGCCCCGAGTTCATCGCCGGGGTTGGCACTCGCAACGACACTGGTCGTGCCGTCGAGACTGACCTTGGTGAGCACCCCCAGTGCGTTCTGCGAGACATAGGCTGTGCCGCCCGCCCCGACGCCCAGACTGAGCGGCAGAAGCAGGCCGCTCGCCAACACTGTCGGTCCACCAAGTGTGGGAATCTTCGTCGGCGGACGTGTGCGGTTCCAGGTGACTTCTCCGCTCACCGGGCTGGGTCAGACGGTGCGCGGTGCCTTCGCCAGGTTGGCCTCGAGCTCTGCGATGGTCTGACGCACGCCATAGGCGGGGCGGTCACGCTCGACGCGCCAGCTTTCGGCGAGGGGGCCGATGTCGACGGTGTCGAAGCCGAATTCGTCGTAGAGCTTGGTAACGAAGGCAGAGGCATCCGCAAAGTCAGAGGACGTGGCCAGCGCGCGCCGCTCGGGGTCCCCGGTCGGGAAGGAATCCGCGGTGATGTCGGCGGCCGTGATGTGGTTGAATCCCTTGGCCACGCGAGACGTTGGCAGGTGCTTCTGCAACATGCCCGTCACGGTCGCCTGGCCATTGTCGAGGGCTTCGATGTGTCCATCGCGTTCGAAATAGTAGTTATTGGTGTCGATGACGATCTTGCCGGACAGGGGTTCGACGGGCACGTTCGCGTAGGCCTTCAGCGGCACGGTGACGACCGCCACGTCGGCGGCCTCGGCGGCCTGCGCTGCGGTCCCGGCGCTCGCCTTCGGACCCAGTTCCGCCACGAGGTCTGCCAGGGTTTCCGGTCCTCGGGAATTGCTGATTACGACGTCATAGCCACTCTCGATCGCCTTTCGCGCGACCTGGCTGCCAATGTTTCCTGCACCGATGATTCCAATAGTTGTCATACTGGCGACAACGATAGCGACCCCAAAAATGTTCCCGCCGTGCGGCCACGCGGAGAGGCGGGGTCGGCGCTGAGAAGGGAACGGTACGCAACTGATGCCTCGATTCACCACGAATTTATTGCAAAACGGCAACAACGTCGGCATCGTGATCCCGGACGCGGTCGTCGCAGAACTCGGCGGCGGAGACGCCGTGGAGGTCACTATTGTGCGTGACGACGAGCCGCGGGAGGTCGAGGTGCCGCCGCCGCTCGCACTGGCGCTCGCGGAGGATTCCGACGCTACTGCCGCCTGGAACAGGCTGTCCTACAGCCGCCGCAAAGAATATGCTCGGGCCATCGCGGATGCGAAGGGTGACGACACCCGCGCGCGTCGCGTCGGGAAGACGATCGCCGACCTTCGTGGGGTGTCCTGAGCCCTCTGACGATCGGTTCCTGGGCGATCAGGCAACCTTTCCGTCGATGCTGGCCGTCTGCCGACTCGTGCGCGGCGTCTCGCTTGATGCCTGACCAGCGCGGGACGGCGCAGATCTGGGCCCGCGTGAAGTCGCGCTAGCCAACGGCTTTCTTGAGCAATGCCACCAGCCGATCCTGATCGGCGTTGGTCAGCTTGGTGACGGCGTAGGAGGTCGGCCAGAAATCGCCGTCGTCAAGGTGCGCGTCTGGCTGAAAGCCGATGGTGGCGTAGCGCAGCTTGAACTTCGCGGCGCTCTGAAAGAACACCACCACCTTGCCATCGCCATCGGCGTAGGCCGGCATACCGTACCAGGTCTTCCCGGCCAGATTCGTGTGGCTCGTAACCAGCGTGTGCAGGGTCTCGGCCAACTCCTTGTCTGTGCCGGTCAAGTCGGCGATTGCAGCGAGGCAGGCTGCCGCCAGGTCGGCACCGGCCTTGGCGGCCTTCTCCTCGGCCACAGCCGCCCGCCGTGCACTTGTACCGGAACGTCATCCGGTCAGGCTGCGCTGAATTCGGATACTGGAACGCAGGAATAGTACAGCAGCGCCCCGCGCGCGCCCGAGCGCGTCTGCGCCAGCTTCTGGGCGGGGAGCACCCCGAGGGAGAATCCCGCATAGACCAGGTCTCCGGGTAGGCCCGCGACCGCCTGTGCGCCGCGGTCGATCAGGTCGCCGAAGCCGACCTGATCGGCGTAGCCAACGCCCTCGTCTATGGCTTCAAAGGTACGGCCATCGAACAGGTCGGGTGTGTGAACGACATGCCCGGCCCTGCGCAGTTCGTCGCCAAAGAGGGATGTTTCCGTGTCGAGCGGTGCTCAAGGACGCATCCTTGCATTCAGCCGGGCTCCAGCCCCATGAGATGGTGCAGCTCGGCCGTGAGGCCTTCTGCTCTGCCCGCCCCCGAGCCAAACGGAGCTTCGGCCGCCGACTCGACTTCTGACCCCGCAAGCAGGTCGGGTGACCGCCACTTGGCGGCGGCGACCGGTGCCGAGCGTGTGCATCCGCTCGCCTGAATCCACCACGACGACTCTTGCTCACCTCCCCACGGTAATCTGGACCTCACCGCCATTGCACCGTACGAGCGCGATGCCCCAACCGAGGAGTACCACATGTCTGTCGGCCTGCTTGCTGTCGTCGATGACATACTCACGGCCGCCCTCAAGGCGAGCGCGAAGACCGCGGGCGTCGTCATCGACGATGCGGCCGTCACGCCGCAGTATGTGCAGGGGCTCTCGCCGGCACGCGAACTCCATGTTGTCTGGCGCATCGCGCTGGGCAGCCTGTTCAACAAGTTCGTCATCATCATCCCGCTCGCGCTTCTCCTGTCCGCGTTCGCGCCGTGGGTTTTGCCGTTTCTGCTGATCTTCGGCGGGACCTACCTGTGCTTCGAAGGTGCGGAAAAAGTCACCGAATGGTTCGGCACCCATCACATCGCCGACGAGACGGAATCCCGCGATGAGGGCAAGCTCATTTTCGGCGCAATCCGCACCGACCTCATCCTCAGCACCGAGATTATGCTGATCGCGCTGGCCAGCCTCGACCCCGACTTCGGCATCTGGATGACCCTCGGCGCCCTGGTGGTCATCGGTCTCGGCATGACCGCGCTCGTCTACGGTGCCGTCGCACTATTGGTCAAGATCGACGACATTGGCTTGGCTTTGATGGAGAACCCCGCCCGCCAGGTGCGACGTACCGGCGCACGCATCGTGGCATCGATGCCCACCGTGTTCCGTGTGATCGGCATCATCGGAACGGTCGCCATGCTCTGGGTCGGCGGCCACTTGGTCATCGCAAACCTCGCAGAGACGTTCTGGCACGGCCCCTACGACCTGCTCCATGTCGTCACGCACTCGGTCGAATCCGCCGGCCCGGCTGTCGTCTGGCTCACCGACACTGGCTTGTCGGCCGTGTTCGGCCTGACTCTCGGGCTCATCATCGCCGGGATCACTTTCGCACTGTCGGGTCTCCTAAAACGCAGTAAACCTCCCGTTACGACCAAGGAAGTCTCCACCCCGAATATCTAGCCTTCATCCGTACAGCACGCCACGTAGCGCCTGGACGGCAGTGCCGAGCTACCAAGGGGCAGGCGGCCGAGGGATAGGGTGAGGTAGACGATGCGGGGACGAGTGAACAATCTGGCAGTCCAGTTACGCGCGGCCGCGGAAAGAAACGATGCCCTGCGAGCGGATCTCGACCAGGAATTCGCCACCCTGATCGGTACCAACCGGGACGCACACGACGTGATGGACGCGCTGTGGTGGGCCGCGCATCCGTTACAGCCGACACCCGCCGGCGAGATCGACCCGGCTGTGTACCTGGTGGAGCTGCAGTCCAGTGTCTTCTCGCGCGCAGCAATGCCCGAGCCGCAGGTCGAACGCACGGAGGCTGGATCGACCGTGCGTGCGACAGCCAGCGAGCACCGACTGCGGCAGCTCATTGTGCACCTCGCTGCGCGCGCGGATGCCGTCGCCCAGCTGCTGGAACGGTTCGGTACCGATCTGACCGATGCGGGTGCCGCCACGATGGCGGTCACCAAGGATCTCGCGTCCGGTGTCGCCGCTCCCCCACCCGCCGACGGATCCACGAACGCGGTCACCGATGACCGGCCGCTGGCCGGCCGAGTGCGTTGGCGTTCAATCTTGCTGGCCGCAGGGGTGGCCGCTGGCGTGTTGGGCACGCTCGGTGCCCAGGCGCTGCAGCAGGGCATCATGGCCACGTTCGAGAACGGCTCTTCGGCCACTGCCGGCCCCAGCTCAGCTGAGAACACACCCGGCGTGCTGCCGAACGAAGCGGCGGTCGGCGCCATTGCCGGGCTTTTCGACCAACCGGTCGACCCCTCGGCCGGTGAATTGGCCGACCTCGGACCGGCTTACAGCATGGTGCGACCCTCCGGACTCACGCCTCGAGGCTCCTACGGAATTTATCTGGCCCGGCTCGGTTCCGGCCCGTACTGCCTCGTGGTGCAACAGGTCGACCTCACCGCGACGAGTATCTGCGCGGCTGCCAGCGAGATTGCCGAGAACGGCCTGCGTCTCAACGCCGTGGTTTTGGGTACCCTCGACCCCGAGGCGACCGGGCCACGCGTGCTTCTCGATCTGACGGCAACATGGTTGGCCGACGGCATGGTCATGTCTAGTACCTCGCCGCACGTGCCAACAGTGTCCGCCTACGTCGCACCGTAGTCAAGCGGCCCGCTGGCTGGCTATCGCGGTGAACCGGCACGCCGCGTCTGCGTCAGCGCATCCGCTCCGCCAAAGGGCGTGAACACGGTCATCCCCGGGAGGCGCGATACCCTCGGAATGGTCCAGCGCAACGTCGAGGGGCTTGATCGGATACAACGAACGGAGCTCTGTGGTTGAAGCGGGCAGGCGAAGCAAACGGATCGTCGGAGTAGCACGTCACGGGCGGCTGAAACGCTCGAATCCGTACTCTATCGCCCTCAGACTGGTGGCGACCGTGCTGGCCGTTGCCGCAGTGAGCACGTCAGCGGTGGCTACGGTGGCGGTGTGGAGCTTCAGCAAGACGGTCGACGACAACGCGATCGACATCACCACGGGTGACACGGCCGCGCCCGTGCCACAGCTCGAAAGCTACGAAAACGGTTTCAACATTCTGCTGGTCGGCATCGACAACGATGCAACGCAAAGCGCGGCGTACGGTGAACGTGACGGCACTCTCAACGATGTGAACATTCTCGTGCACGTGTCTGCCGACCACAACAACGCGGTCGTTGTGAGCATCCCCCGCGATCTCATCGTGGCGCACCCCGCCTGCACGGATGCCGCGAGCGGCACCGAGTTTTCGGCGATGGCCGCACGGCCCGTCAACGAGGCGATGTCTCGTGGCGGACTCCCCTGCGTGGTCAAAACCGTGTCCGAGTTGACCGGGCTGACCATCCCCTACGCCGGGCTGATCTCGTTCGACGGGGTCGTGCAGATGAGCGACGCCGTCGGCGGCGTTCCCATCTGCCTGAATGCAGCCATCAACGACCCCGCTGCGGGACTGGACCTGCCCTCGGGCACCAGCATCGTCGCCGGAGACACCGCGCTCGCGTTCCTGCGCAGCCGCAAGGGCGTCGGCGACCGCAGCGATCTGGCACGAATCTCCTCGCAGCAAATCTACATGGCCTCACTCATGCGCACCGTGCAGGGCAACGGAACCCTGACCAGCATCCCCACCCTGGTCAGACTAGCCAATACTGCAGCCACCAACATTCAGTTGTCGACCTCGTTGGCCGACATCGACACGATGGTATCGATGGCCCTGGCGCTCAAGGACATCGATCTGGACCGACTGCTGTTCGTGCAATATCCCGGCACCACCGAGGATCCCGATTTTCCGGGCAAGGTCGTTCCGGTGGAATCCGTGGCCGCTGAGATGTTCACCAAACTCGCAGCCGATCAGCCCTTCACTCTCCCGGGAACGACCTCCACTCCGGAACCGACAGCGGATTCCGCAGTGCCGGTCGAAACGTCAACGCCGGAACCGGGCGAAACCGCCGTCCCTGCACCAGTACCGACCGTTCAGCCGCTGGACGGTCTCACCGGCCAAACGGCGCAGGACGACTCGTGTGCCGAAGCGGCCATCAGGTGATGGCAGTCTGTCGATCGTCCGGAGCCGACACTGCGCGGCCACGCACACGTCTCGAGCCTTGCTGAAACCGAACCACGTCGCATCCGCAGAGAAATACAGCGCCAGCGACGTCAGCGCGACGCTGCTCGCCTCCCCCGGCGGCGTGGTCCTTTTGTTCAGGGCCGGGCTGATCGTGCTCGCGATCAGCGCCTACTTCGTTTACAAGGGTGCCGCCAAGAAATTCACGGCCGACCTCACCGTGCCGAGCGGCCCGAGCCGTGATCACTCTCGGAGTCGTGGGCTACGTCGCCAAGGGGATCGTGCTGGGTGTCGTCGCCATTCTCGTCGTAGTCGCCGCGTTCTAGCCGTCGTCAACCAAGGTCAAGGCATCCACGCAGAATTCGTGCCCGCGTGACCAGCGTGGCGTCGTCGTCGATACGCTGTGAAGGAGGGGCACGGCAGTAGTCGGGTCAACGAGGAGACAATTGAACATCGACGTTGGCGTTACGCTAATTATTGGCGCATACCGAGGGCTCGGTTCAGCCGCGAGCGTCGATTCATGCTGATCGTGCTGCGTGGTAACTCTGGCTCAGGCAAGAGCACAATCGCCGAACGACTCCAATCGGAGTTGCCGGGACGGGCCGCCATTCTCAGCCAAGACCACTTCCGCCGGGTGATCTACCACGAGCGTGAACAGGACAGCCTCGCGCACGCTGATCTGCTCGAAGCTGCGGCGGCGCACTGCCTGGGTGTCGGACAGCACGTGATCCTTGATGGCATCTTCAACGCCGACCGGTACGGTCCTATGCTCGCGCGCGTCAGGCTTATGACCGAAGACGCCCGCTTCTATGCCTTCGACCTGAGTTTTGAGGAAACTGTCCTCCGACACCAAACCCGCTCAAGGGCTGTCGACTTCACCGCAGACGAGATGGCCGTCTGGTACCACGGATGGCAACCACTCAGTTTTGTACGGGAGCGCAGGCTCCCGCCTTCCGAAACAGTCAGTGACATCGTCAACCGAGTTCTCGAAGACCGCTAGATGACAATAGGGCCGCCGCGGAATCCGCTTCCGCGTTTTGGTAGCGTTCGAGGATGATCCGACAATTTCGCCAGGTCGACGTGTTCGGCGACGGTCCCTGCACCGGAAACCGTTCGCTGGCCATTCAACGCTCGGCACCGCCCGGGCCTGGCTGGACGCTGGCGGCGTGCCTGCAACTCCGGGCGTTGTGGTTCAGGAATGCAACGCAGGGTTGGTTCCCGTTCGCATCGAGAAAGAACAACTTGCGTTCGCAGCGCCGCCACTGCTGAGCTCGGGTGCGGTCGATCCTGAGATGGTCACAGCGCTGATCGACATTCTCGGAATCCGGCTGGAGCAGGTCATCGAAGAAAGCCATCGGCACCGTGTTCCAAAGCGCCAGCTGGCAACGCTGCCGTGTCCATCAAATGCGAAATATTCTCTCGATCGTCCCGCGCGCCAGCCAGGAAATGGTCGCCAGCGTCATCCGCACCATCTTCGCCCAGCCGGACGCCAAGCACGTTCAGGCCCAGTTCGACGAGGTCACCCGCATGCTCGAACACTCCCACCCCAGGGTCGCCCAGATGCTCCACGACGCCCGCGCAACCGTCGACGCCAGCATCCTCACAGGGGTGATTCCCGTTCCCGAACTCACTGCGGCATAATCAGAACCACTGACCTGCACGGTGTCGAGAAACTCCACCACTCAGCGGGACGTGACCCGGCGAGGTAGTCAGCGCTTGCTGTGCCCTGCTCGTATCCAGCCCGAGCAGCGAGCGGCCGAAGCGACAGATTCATCGCGTGAACACCGAACAGGTGCTCGGAGCGCTCTTCTGGAAAGATCGTTCCGACCGTGCTGCCCTCGGCGCGGAGCTCGGCGATCTGAGTGGCGAGATGCACTCCCGAGGGCAGCGGCGTCAATGATTTGCCGCCGAACGGTGACACCACCAGCACCCGTCCGTATCCGGCGGCCAGATCAGCATTCTCGGCGTTCGATCGGTAGCCGCCGTCGATGTAGCGGATATCGTCGATTCGGTACGGAAGGCCACTGGCACAGCTGGCGGCGACGGCATCCGTCAATTCGACTCCGCAACCGGTTGCAGCTCGACGTGCCACGGTGATTTTGCGAGCGGGCCTAGTCGAGTCCGACCCCGGGCGGAGGAGAGCCCGCCACCGATCAGCGACGGGCTCTCCTCGAGTCTCTACTTCGCGAGAAACTCGAGAACGTGCCGGTTCCATTCGTCCGTGTGCGACACGGTGAGACCGTGCGGAGCACCTTCGATCAGCACGAGTTCACTGCCGGCGATGGCCTCGTGAGTACGCTTACCGCTGACCTCAAACGGCACGATCGTGTCGGAGTCGCCGTGTATTACCAGGGTCGGCACGGTAATTTTCGTCAGGTCGTCGCGAAAATCCGTGGTCGCAAACGCGGTCGTACAGTCGAGCGTGCCCTTCGGTGACGCTATTTCTGCGATATCGCGGTTGTAGGCAATCTGCTCGGAGCTGACCTTAGGCTTGTTGGCCAACGAGGGCTTACCGGCCGTGAAGAACATTTCAAGAAATTCGTGCAGAAATGCCGGCCGGTCGCCAGTCAGTCCGTCGTGGAACCACTGAGCCAGGCTGGCGTCGACACCGCCCTCGGGGTTGTCCTCCGACTTCCAGAGATACGGAGTTACTGCGCTGGCGAAGACGAGTTTCGCCACGCGGTCGGTGCCATAAGTGCCGACGTAGCGGGCGAGCTCACCGCCGCCCATCGAGAATCCGATGAGGGTGACCTCGTGCAGGTCGAGGGTGTCGAGCACGACCTTCAGGTCGGCAGCGAACGTGTCGTAGTCGTATCCGTTCCAGGGCTGGGATGACTGGCCGAACCCGCGACGGTCATAGGTGATCACCCGGTAGCCGGCGTCCACGAGTGCGGGCACCTGGCCCTCCCACGACCTGCCACTGAGTGGCCAACCGTGAATCAGCACGACGGGCTTACCGGCGCCTGCGTCCTCGTAATGCAGTTCGACATCGGTTTCATTTGGCGCGGGAACGGTGATGAAGGGCATGTTCTCTCCTTGAAATTGGTATGGTGCCCCGAACGTAGTCGGGATAGTTGCGGGGCGTAATCCGAGTTTGCTAGGAGAAAGCTGAGTCCTGCCCGACCTGGGGGTGCACGCGAACTCCAGGGCGAAGGCGTCGCACCGCCGTTAGCTGCCTTCCTGCCCGTGATTGAGCCGCACCGAACGAATGGCCACCAAGAGCGGATGCCGCAATCGGCTCTCAGCCGGAAAGCAGCTTCACGAAATGGCTGCGCCCGAGCGTCTTCAACACACGCGCTCACGGTCGATGGGCGAAAAACGTTCGAGGGCCACTTGGCCGCCCTCGCTCAGATCGCCGGCAGCCAGCCCGACGCCGTCAACTGAGAATCACAGCGTGCGCACCGACCAGATGCCCGACCAACTCGCCGTATAGCTCGACGCGCAAGTCACCCACGGGGCTCGTCCACAACATCGTCTTGGGGCCCGTCGGTGCCTGGATCGACCTCCATGTACATGCGAATACCGGTCTCCCGCATGATCGCAAAGATGCGCTCGATCACGATGGTGTTCTTGCCGGATTCCAAACCCCAGATGTACTTCTGGTCGGTGTCCAACCCCTCCGCGAGATCGCGCTGCGTCAGACCGCTTACGAGACGGCCCTGCTGCAGCATTCGACCGAGACCCTCTGGGCCCTTCACTTCTCCACGTGCAGCCAGGACAAACTCCTTGCGACGGTCTTATACCCTTCAGCCTGGCTGGCGGTATTATCGCCGTCAAAGCTACCGATGGCTATATGACCGTTGGCGAGTAGCGCTTGATGGTAGCGCCAGTCCACGCAGTTGGTAGCACGATTCCGGGTACACGGTAGCGCTGGCGGGTGGTGAACTGCTCTGCTGTGAGAGGACCAGGCATCAGGCGTG